>CABUKW010000118.1 GCA_902492275.1 uncultured Peptococcaceae bacterium | reverse complement strand
GGGGCAGAAACATGTTCATGGCTGTTTGGGTTGTGGCGTATGTTTTACCAACGGCGGAACTTGTGTACAGCAAGATGACATGGGAGAAATTTTGGCGCAGCTGGACCAAACCGATTTGGTGGTATTTGCGTCGCCCATTTACTGGTTTGACATTACAGCCCAATTGAAAGCAGTGATTGACCGGATGTATGCCCGTGGCAAAGTGGGCTTTCATTTCCATAAAACGATTTTGCTGCTGGATTCAGGCGCTGATGGGGTGTATGATGCAGCCATTGCCCAGTACAAAGCGACAACTGCTTATTTACATTGGAAGAATTTGGGTATTATCACCATTCCAGGTATGGCAGCACGGGATAGTATGCAGACTTCACCGCTATTGTCAAGCGTGTATGAGTTGGGAAAATCTTTATCGTAGCGTTTTTTTGTTTTGTATATTTGTAGATAAATTTGATAGGAGCAAGCGGCAGAAGGAGGTGCGGTATGGCGCAGAAATATTATGCAGTTCAAAAAGGGCGGCAGACTGGTTTGTTTACTAGTTGGGAAGATTGCAAAGCTCAAGTTCAGGGCTATTCGGGCGCTGTCTATAAAAGCTTTACATCTTTGCAGGAGGCGCAGCAATATCTGTGGGGCGCGTCGGAAGAAAAACTTCCGCAAAAGGCGGCAAAACAACCTGCAGATGGAGAAATGGTAGCGTATGTGGACGGCAGTTTTCATCTGGAACAAAGAAAGTTTGCTTTTGGTGCTGTCATTTTTTATGCTGGGAAACAGTATCAATTTGCGGGCAGCGACGATGATACGCAGTTGGCGGAAATGCGCAATGTGGCCGGTGAAATCCGTGGAGCGGAAAAGGCCATGTCTTTTGCATTGGAGCAAGGCGCTCGGGTGCTGCATATTTATCATGATTATGAAGGCATCGCCCGTTGGTGTACCGGACAGTGGCAGGCAAAAAAACCGGGCACCCAACAATATCGGCAGTATTATCAACAAGCATTGCAGAAAGGTCTGGTCATTCATTTTCATAAGGTAAAAGGTCATTCCGGCGATACCTATAATGAATTAGCCGATAAACTGGCGAAAAGTGCGTTGGGAATAAAATAGTTGTTAGGTTTTTGAAAAGTACACTAAAATTTTGATTGCCTGAACAGCGGAATCAAGATATTTTTGCTCTATGACATATTGTTACAAAAGGATTATTTGAATCGTTTTAAAGAAAACAGTGATTAAACACACGAATAAGAAAAAGCCATCATCTACTGGAGAAAGTTTTTAGTAGATGATGGCTTCTTTTCTATTTTATAGCTTTTTTCAAATCGTCTGTACTGAGGCCGACAGGACATTGAAATGCTGCTTCCCGCCATTGTTCCTCGGCAATGTGGTAAGGCCTTTGTAAATGGGCCAATGCCAAGGATTTACAGGTGAGTGGGGCAGGGATGGATTCCTGTCCTTGTGTCAGTTTTTGCAGAGCAGAAGTGCATTTGCCACATTCGATACATTTCAATAGCTGACCGTCGCCCTGTGATAGGAGCTGGCTGCGGCCATTGTCCAATAAAATGACATGTACCTGCTGTGGACCATGCATGCCGCAGACCATCATGCCTTCAATATCACCGGTACGGCTGGGACCGGTGATATAGGAATAATAAACGGGAGCTTCCTGTCGACCGCCATTTTTCCAAACAGCATGAATAGTTTCCAGAACAGTATCGTTAGAAGGATAGATTTTTTCCAGTCCGATGACGGCAATATGGCAGGTAGGAATATTGGATACGATACGGCCGTTGCCCTGGTCTTCTGCCAGAATGATGGTGCCGGTGTCAGCAGCAATCCCATCGGCGCCAGTAATCCCCCAATCAGATTGGTCGGCGACTACCTTAATTTTTTTGCTGATAGCAGCCATGAGTTGAGTGGCTGCGACGGGTTCATCGGCAGCCAAATATTGCTGTAAGATTTCTGTAATCTGCTCCTGTGTAGCATTATCTAGCGGTGCGCGGCGTGGATTGAGATAAGCTTGCTGTAACTGTTGTGCCACAATAGCTTCCAAATCGGTCTGCATCGTTTGGGGCAGAATTTGCTGTAACTGAATTTCTGTTAACTCTGGTGCGAAAGTACACATAGTTTTGTGCTCAGCCATGCATAATTGAGTGAGAATAGCCGCTGCTTCTGCGGCATCTTTAGCCTGATGTATTACGCAGCCTTTGGCGGTTAGTGTAGCGATGGCCTGCTTTAAAAGCTGCTGGTGTTGTTGGATACATTGCTGACGGATAGTTTGTGGTTCATAAGTATTCATTGGGCAGATCCTCCCTGACGGTATGCTTTAGCCAAGAGACTGACAATATGGATGGCTTGCTGCTGACTGTTGTGATGATGTAATCCATCTTTTAAATGCATCAAGCAGCCGGGGCAGCCGGTAGCCACATATTGGGCGTTGGTTTTTTCAATATCCTGAATTTTTTCATCATTCACACTGCGAGAAACGTCATAATGGAACAGACTGAAGCTGCCGCCAAATCCGCAACAGGCGTTTGGCTCCTGCATTTCCTGTAAATCGGCGCCAATTTGCTGCAATAATGTTCTTGGTTCTGCAGAAATATGCAAGCCCCGCACCAAATGGCAGGGATCATGCCAAGTTACTGAAACAGCTTCCGACAGCTTTGGTGGCTGCACATGCAGCACATTGACCAGATAGTCGCTTAAATCTATGACTTTGCTTTGCAGTTTTTGATATTGAGCCATTAGTCGCGCGTCATTACAGTCGGCCAGTAAGTTTCCCCATTCTTCTTTTATTGTGGTAGCGCAGGACGGACAGACAAAAATAAGATAGTCATATTCTTCTTTGCTGAACAAGCGGATATTTTTTTTAGCCATTTTAGTGGCTTCTTTAGTATCGCCGCTCATAATGGCTGGTAAACCGCAGCAAGCTTCGCCTTTAAAGGTAATCATCTGGATTTGATTTGCCATGAAAATATCATAGCAGTCTAGTCCCAATTGCGGGTAAGCATAGTTGACCATGCAACCGGCAAATAATGCTACTTTTCCTTTAGGCCGCTTTAGCGGTGATTTTTTGGCAATCAGTTCGGGGAAGGATTGCTTGGAAAACATGGGCAATAGACGGTCTTTTGGGGCACCGGCAATGCCCAGTTTCGATACATCAAACCGCAGCAAAGCGTCGTGGCTAGGCTGTTCTTTCAAGGCAGCGCCCTGAACATGACGGCCGATTTTTGTCAACGGTGATAACGTATTAGCCCCTAACATGTGAAATACAGTGTCTTTTACCAGCCCGTTACCGTCGGTTTGTGCTTTTTCTTCTCGCAATTTGAGAATCATCTGCGGCACCGGCATTTGCAGCGGACAGGCTTCTAAGCAGCGCTGACAGCCAATGCAGAGAGAAAGCCCTGCTTCTTCCAGCTTTTCTTTATCTGTAGTATGAAAGGCGGTGAATACTGTACCGCGGCCGCCGAGATATTTGTAGCCAAACTGGTCGCCGATGGCACTGAACACAGGGCAGGTATTTAAGCAGCCGCCGCAGTTCAAACAATATAGCACAGATTGATAGCCGGCATCAATGGATTCCTCTGGCCCCTGTGCGCTTTGCAAGAAGTCCATGGCAGGGTTAGAAAAATGGCTGACGCCATCAATAACAGAAACATAAGTACCAATATCCTGACCGCAGCCATAGGTGGAGGCGCTGCGCACAACGGTAAGCCCTTCGGCAAAATTACGCACAATTTTTTCCACACCGGCGATAACGATGTGTACTTTAGGAATGCTGGTAACACATATTGCCTTCATTTTCGGTCAAAAAGATAGCGCCGGTATCGGCAGCAATGGCGTTGGCGCCGGAAATGCCTACTTCAGCCCGCAAAAAAGCGGCGCGCAGAGAACGGCGAGCAGCTCCCACCAATAATTCAGGGTCGGTTGGCAAATCTTCGCCTAAATCTTTGGATAACAACTGAGAACATTCTACCCGGGTGAGATGGGAGGCGGGGGCCAATGTGTGAGAAGCCTTGCCTTTGCCTTCTAATTGAGCCAGACGGTCGCCCAAATCAGTTTCGTATACGGTGGCGCCCTGTTCCTGCAAACGGTGCGTTAAACCGATTTCTTTCCCCGTATTGGTTTTGGATTTCACAACGAGATGATCCCCAACAATATTGGCTATATAATCAGCGGCCTGACTGGATTCTTCGGCTACATATACATGAAAGCCGTTTTGCTCCATGGCGGCAATGGTTTGGGGCAGCAGCGTATCCAAATGATCCAGTGCATCTTTTTTTAGCGCACGCAGCGCGGGAGCCAGTTCGGGATGTACGGCTACTGTTTTGGCAATCATGGGTCGCAGGTGGTCGATGGTGGTGTGACGGCCCACCCAAGAAGGATGATCCTCTAAACCCTCGTCAATTTTTTTCTGTAATGCCTGATTAGACATAAATAAGCCTCCATATAAAATGATTTCAAAAAGAATAGATATATATCTTTTAGTATAGCACAGAACGGGGAAATGAGAGAAAAATTTTTATGGAAAATAGAAAATAATTACATGGAATGAGATGTAACCATGTATTTTTTGCACAAAAAATGCTCTCAAACAATTTGCAGAGAGCAAAAAAGATAGTTTCCTTATAACTGCTGCCATCCACAATAGGCTACAGTCAGACCAATCAATAAAAACAATAGAATATTAACAATGCCATATTGAATGAGCCCTTTATCCTGACCGTGTTGTTGGATAGCATGGGCGATTTTTTTTGACATTTTGCCAGTGCGCTGTCCCCAAATAAGCAAAATGGTATTTTGAATGCCAATATAGGCGCTTAAAATGCCAATACCCAGATAGCTTTGTCCGATTGATAGTTGTCCTGCTGCCACCAGCACAGCCCAAATCAGTGCCAGCGCAATGGTAATACGAGAGCTGATTTTTTGAAACTTGTCCATAGAAATCCTCCTGAAAAATGATAGTTCTAATTAAGTTTTTATTTTAACATAGTTTCATATATTTTGCAAAAAGTATGAACATTTTACCCTGCCTTTTGTTTAAGACAATCCTTGTATACTGTATCATAAAAAACAGCCAAGAAAGGGCATTAACCCTTGGTTTAACTATGATACAAAGGAAAATAGCTGAATAAATTTCATTTATATAAAAATCGCAAAATAGTACTGTGATTATCAGAATAAATGTAGTATAATCTTAATAATATGTGACATAATTCAATGATTATGACAATAATTTTAGGAGGTACCAAGAATGCAAAAATTTAAACGTGTATTGGTAGCAAACCGTGGTGAAATTGCCATTCGCGTATTCCGTGCCTGTCGGGAACTGGGAATTCGCAGTGTTGCAATTTATTCAGAAGAAGACAAAAATTCTCTGTTCAGAACACTGGCTGATGAATCCTACCAGATTGGGAAAGGAAAATCTCCAGTAGATGCTTATCTGAGCATCGGCGAAATCATTGAACTGGCAAAAGCGAAGGCAGTTGACGCAATTCATCCAGGCTATGGTTTCTTATCTGAAAATGCCGAATTCGCCAAACAGTGCGAAGAAGCCGGCATTGCGTTCATTGGGCCTACCCATGAAATGATGAACGCGTTGGGCGACAAAATTCAATCTAAAATTGTAGCTACCAGTGTTGGTGTTCCAACCATTCCAGGTGTAGAAAAAGCTGCAGAAAATGAAGACGAAGTACAGGAATATGCAAAGGTTTGCGGTTATCCGCTGATTTTGAAAGCATCTGCCGGCGGCGGCGGACGGGGGATGCGAATTGTGCGGGATGAAAAAGACCTGCTGCAGGAATACAGAAGCGCAAAAAGTGAAGCTAAGAAAGCTTTTGGTATTGACACCATTTTTGTTGAAAAATATATCGAAAATCCAAAACACATCGAAGTACAGGTGCTGGGCGACAAACACGGCAATCTGGTGCATTTATTTGAACGTGACTGTTCCATTCAGCGCCGTCATCAGAAAGTAATTGAATTTGGTCCTGCACTGTGCTTAACCGAAGAACAGCGTCAGGCTATTTGCGGCGATGCATTGAAAATTGCCGGTTCTGTAAACTATCGCGGCGCTGGTACTGTTGAATTCCTGGTGGATGCCAGCGGTCAGCATTACTTTATCGAAATGAACCCTCGGATTCAGGTAGAACATACCGTTTCTGAAATGATTACCGGCGTGGATATTGTGCAGGCTCAGATTTTCGTGGCGGAAGGATATCCGTTAAATTCTGATGAAATCAATATCAAATCTCAGGATGACATCAAAGCCAACGGCTATGCCATTCAGTGCCGGATTACCACCGAAGATCCAGCCAATAATTTTGCACCGGATACAGGGATTATCGACGTTTATCGTTCCAGCTCCGGTAACGGAATTCGTTTAGACGGCGGGAATGCTTTCACCGGTTCTGTTATCAGTCCATACTATGACAGCCTGTTGGTAAAGGTAATCGCACACAGCAGAACCTTTAACGATACTGTCAATAAAGCGCTGCGTGCTTTGAAAGAAACCAATATCAAAGGCGTTAAAACCAATATTGGTTTCATCATGAATGTTTTAAACCATGAAGATTTCCGCAACGGTAACTGCGATACCAACTTCATCGCCAAAACACCGGAACTGTTCACCGCCAACAAAAAAGGCGATAAAGAATTGAAACTGCTGAAATTCTTAGGTGAAAAAGTTGTCAATGAAACAAAAGGCGTAAAACCAAAATTCGATGTACCTCGCGTACCAACCGATTATAACGTGCCTGCTGATTTAAGCGGTACCAAACAGTATCTGGATGCCCATGGTCCAGAAAAATTGGCAAAATGGGTATTGGATCAGAAACGTCTGCTCTTAACCGATACCACTTTCCGTGACGCTCATCAGTCTTTGATGGCTACCCGTGTGCGTACCAGAGATATGAATTTGATTGCTGATGCTACTTCTGTGATTGAAAAAGACGCGTTTTCGCTGGAAATGTGGGGCGGCGCTACTTTTGACGTTGCTTATCGGTTCCTGAAAGAATCTCCATGGGAAAGATTAGATCTGCTGCGTCAGAAAATTCCAAATGTATTGTTCCAGATGCTGCTGCGCGGCGCTAACGCTGTTGGTTACAAAAACTATCCAGACAATGTAATTCGCGCTTTTGTAAAAGAATCTGCCGATGCAGGGATTGATGTATTCCGTATCTTCGACTCTTTGAACTGGCTGAAGGGTATGGAAGTTGCTATTGATGAAACCTTGAAACAGAATAAAGTTTGTGAAGCTTGCCTGTGCTATACTGGTGATATCATGGATGCAAGCCGTGATAAGTACACCTTGCAGTACTATGTAAAAATGGCAAAAGAACTGGAAAAAGCCGGCACCCATATCTTGGGCATTAAAGATATGTCCGGTTTGTTAAAACCGGCTGCTGCCAGAAAACTGGTAAGCACGTTGAAAGAAGAAATTGGTATTCCAATTCATCTGCACACCCATGACACCACTGGTAACGGCGTAGCAACTGTTCTAGCTGCTTCTGAAGCAGGCGTGGATATTGCAGACTGCGCCATCAATGCTATGGCAGGTTTGACCAGTCAGCCTGCATTGAACTCCATTGTAGCTGCGCTGGAACATACCGATCGGGAAACTGGAATGTCTGTCGATGATTTGCAGAAAGTATCCGATTACTGGTCTGCTGTACGTCCTGTATACGGCGGCTTTGAATCTGGCTTGAAAGCAACCAATGCAGAAATCTATAAATATGAAATTCCCGGCGGTCAGTATTCCAACCTGAAAGCGCAGGTAGAAAGCTTTGGCTTAGGTCATCGGTTTGACGATGTGAAGAAAATGTATCGCGACGTCAATATGATGCTGGGCGACATTGTAAAGGTTACGCCGTCTTCTAAAGTAGTTGGCGACCTGACCATCTTTATGATTCAGAATGATTTGACGCCGGAAAACATTTATGAAAAAGCAAAGAGCATGGACTTCCCAGATTCGGTAGTGACCTACTTTGAAGGTATGATGGGTCAGCCGGAAGGCGGTTTCCCAGAAAAACTGCAACAATTAGTATTGAAAGGCAAACAGCCGATTACCTGCCGTCCAGGCGAATTGCTGCCAGCAGAAGATTTTGCTGAAATCAAAAAACATCTGGATGAAGAATTCGGCATTGATGCGGATATGAAACAGGTTATGAGCTACTGCATGTATCCAAAAGTATACGAAGATTATCTGGAAGCTAAGCTGGATAACGGCGAATTCGTACACATGGGCAGCGATGTCTTCTTCCATGGCATTACCGAAGGGGAAACCTGTGAAATCGCTCTGAGTGAAGGCAAAATTTTGGTAACCAAGCTGGTTGAAATCCGCAAACCGGATATAGAAGGCTTCCGCGAATTAATTTTTGAAGTAAACGGCAATAGAAGAACCGTTAAAATTCTGGATAAAGCCGCCAAATCAGTGGCAACCGTTGCTTCTACTGTGATGGCTGATGAAGGCAATCCAAATGAAGTTGGTGCCAACATTCCAGGCACCTTAATCAAGCTGCTGGTAAAAGAAGGCGACGAAGTAAAAGAAAATGAACCAATCGCCGTACTGGAAGCCATGAAGATGGAAACCAACGTACTGGCTACCGCAACCGGTAAGATTGGCAAAATCAATGTAAAAGAAGGTCAGCAGGTAGTAGCTGGCGAATTAATCGCAACCATCGAATAAGATTGTTGGAAAACTAGAATATGTAAAAAGGGACTGTTCCTGATTGGAGCAGTCCCTTTTTGTGTGGAAAAACTTGTTTTTTGCCGTATGGTCTGTTAAAATTGGAGAGCGTTTTCGCTGAGAAACGGTTCGGAAGAAAGAAGATAAAAAGTGGGTGAGTTCTAAAAAGCTATGATAGATAAAAGCAGACGATAAATCAAGAATTTTTTTGCAGATCGGGAGGTTTCTAATGCAGAAAGAATTGATACAAATTGGTCAAATTCCGGCTATTGTGTGGGGAGAACTGGCAGAGTCAGTGATCATTGCGGTGCATGGCAATTTGTCTCATAAAGAGGATATTCCCATTACGCTGTTAGCCAAACATGGCTGTGCCAAGGGGTATCAGGTTTTGAGCTTTGATTTGCCGGAGCATGGTGTGCGCAAAGCAGAAAATATTCTTTGTAAAGTACAAATTTGTGTGCCTGAATTGCTGCAGGTGCTGCAATATGCCAAGAAGCGCTGGAGCAGAATCAATGTGTTTGGCAACAGTATTGGCACCTATTTTGCTCTATTGGCTTATGCCGATGCAGGGCTGGAGCGGGCGTGGTTTTTATCGCCGGTAGTGGACATGAAACAGATTATCGAAACCATGATGGGTTGGTTTCAGGTGAGCCTTGCGCATTTGGAGCAGGAACAAGTGATTACCACGCCCATTGGACAAACATTGTACTGGGACTATTATTGTTATGTGCGGGAGCATCCTGTGCATCGTTGGCAAGTGTCCACAGCAATTTTATATGGCGGTAAAGACGAATTATGTCAGCAGGACACTATTTTGCAGTTCGCCCGGCAATTTGGCTGCCAGTTGGAGGTTGTGCCAGATGCAGAGCATTATTTCCATACAGCCGAAGAGTTGCAGGCATTGGAGCGGTGGATGGAACAGGTGCTGTAAACGGTGAAGACAGTATCTCAATCGGAAACGTCTATGGAGATAAAATATTGGCCGGTTTTTGTGACTGGCCAGTGTTTTTATGCTGAAATGATTGTAAATTTTTCTTGTCTTCTATATAATAATGGTATTAGAGAAAATTTTAACGAGCGGAGGTGACAAGATGCAACTGAATCAATTTAAGTTTTTGGTGG
>CABUKW010000117.1 GCA_902492275.1 uncultured Peptococcaceae bacterium | reverse complement strand
AAAGTGGGATGTGTGCTGGAACGACCATTCCTGTCTAAGGCTATTGTACAATAGAATCTGCTGCTTGTAAAGTGAATATTTAGTAATTTCTGGATATTTCATTCTGGCAAAAGGGATACAGTTTCGGTGCAGTGCTGTGAATATGGCAAAACGGAAAGCCGACATCTGTTTGCTTTCCGTTTTGCTTAGGGGCTTGATGGTATTTAGACGGATACAGCGCCTGTAACGGGAGAAAAGATTTCCTGATAGAGCTGTTCCATCTCGGCGTACAGTTCTGCGGTTTGCGTACAGTTTTTCAGCTCTTGCAGGGCGTCCAGCATAGAATGATAGTACCACTGGATTTCTTCCCGATTGGCGTTAAAGCGCTGCCACAGGCTTTCTCCGAGCTGCTGATGGGCTGCGGCTGTGCTGCGCAGGTTGGAAACTTTATCGGCGGCGATGAGCAGCTTACATTCCGGTGTGCCGATTTGGGCTTCCCGGATGGCGGCAATTTTGCGCTCTTTCCATGTTTTGCCCTTGTCCTCGCTGTGATGCAGGACTAAAGCGGTTACTTTCGGGCCGAAGGTGTCATGAATTTGTTGGGCAGTGACTGGCGTGTCTTCAATGGTATCATGCAGCACACCGGCAATGAGTACTGGCAGAGCTGCTCCGCATTGGGTGAGAATTTGCAGCACTTCTAAGGGATGGCAGATATAGTCCAGGCCGCTGCCTTTGCGCTTTTGTCCTTGATGGGCCTGGGTGGCAAAGAGGATGGCTTTGTGCAGCAGTTGTCGTTCTTCAAAATGCATGGGTGTTCAACTCCTTTGGGAGTAGTGTGCCCAACTTCGGCAAATCATACAGAAAAATGATGAAATGATGAAAATTTTTTAGAAAAAGAAAAACACCGCTGCTGGGCTGCAAGGCGGTGTTTTGTTGCGCAGAATTATTTTCCAATGCCAGCGTATCCGGTGTCTTCGATTAATTGTTGGCCTTCCGATGAGAGAATCCAATCAATCAGCACCTGACTGTTGGCGTTGGATTGCTGGCTGGTAACGGCGTAAAAATCCGATGTGAGCGGATAAGCGCCGCTGCGGATATTTTCCACAGTGGGCGCAATCCCATCTACCGATAAGAGCTTGATATTTTTGTCTGCCACCATATCCTGGGCGTAGTAGCGGAAGGAAAAACCGATAGCATTGCTGTGATTTTTATAATCGGCCGCTTCATAGATAATGCCGGACATCAGATCATATACTTGGTTCTGCGGCGGCGTCATCAGCGGCGTGTCACCCATAAAGCGCAGCAGAGCGCTCTGACTGCCGCTGCCAACATTGCGTTGAAAAGCCTCAATTTTGCAGTTGGGGCCGCCAACCTGCTGCCAGTTGGTAATCTCTCCGCTGTAGATAGCCCGCAGTTGATGGCTGGTCAGGTTCTCCACCGGATTGGAGGCGTTGACGAAAAACACAAAGCCTTCCCGGCCGATGGGCGTAAAAAACAATTGGTTGCGGCACTGTTGGGCATAGGCCAGTTGATCTTCGGAAGGGTAAGCGGCAAACAAAATGTCGGTCCGACCTTCTGCCAACGCCATATAGCCGCCCACTGTGTTGAAGTAGCGCAGCGGATCATAGTAAAAGTTGTAGATGACCGCTTCCTCTTGCTGATATACGGCATTGACAAAGGCGGCATAAACTGGCACCAGGGCGGTGGCGCCGTCTACCACAGGATAATCGGATGTAATTTGCAGGCTGGCGGGATGGTCTAACCGCGCTAAATCGGACTCAGGCTGAAAAGGATAATAGCGCTCCAGTTGAATCATGGTGGTGGCCGGCACTGTTATTTGCTCCTGATAAGCCTCCATGGAAAAAACCATCATCCCGAAAATGAGGGTGAAGGGCAGGAACAATTTGATTGCGTAGCTGCGTAAGCGCAGCCATGGGGCGCTGTATTTGGATTGGGTGATAATATAATTGGCGACGGCGGTTAAGAATAACAGCAGCGGCAAAAGGGCCGTATAATACACAAGGGGCTTGGGAATTTGCAGCAGCATTAGCACAAATAGCAGAAATATGGAAGTGACTGCAGTAAGAACAGCGAAAATCATGATGGTAACGGTTACAAGCAGCAGCTTGGGAAGCCGGTGCCGGAAAAATTGTTTCCATGAAAAATCGGCCCGGAAGGGTGCCATGAAGAAAACCAGCATCAGCAGCAGGTAAACTGTGTACAAGGTATAACTGACAGTGTTGCTCCAGGGCCAGCCCCCTTCTGGATGTTGAAAGGCGTAACAGAGGAAGCCAACGGCGACCAACAGCATAATCCAGGCGATGATGCGAAATTTTGATATTGCAGAAAATTTTTTGCCCATGGGAAACCTCCTTGTTGTATGATGGGGATAGGTTGCAATGCGATTTTTGGATAGCCCATGACTTGTCCACAGGCCATTTTTGTGCCAGCGAACAGAGCAGTGCTACTCTAAATTTTTCTGGATTTGCTGCACATAGGGAGTCAGGTCCTCCCGAGAAAAGCTGGAGACAATCCGGTGGCCCTGGGGCGTTAGCAGACGATAATGCTGAGAAATGATATTTTGCTGAATCTGATAGCCGCCAAATTCCTCCAACTGTTTCCACCAGATCTTGCCGCCCATGGTAGGCGGATAGGTCACGTTGGTGTGCTGAAAGGCCAGCGCCGTCAATAAGTCCGATAATTCGCCGCCGTAAGCGTTTTGCAAAATTTCACTGTCGGCAAAAAGAGCTGCCAGTGTCACAGCACCGCTCCAGCCCAGAGAGCGGCGGCCTTTTTCGATTTCCACCAGCGTTTTTTTGGAAATGCCCAGAATATCGGCCATTTTTTCCTGCGTTAAGCCGTATTCGGTACGAATGACTTTCAATTTTTGGTCCATCTGGGAAACAAATAAAACCCGTTCCATAGTATCACCTGCAAATCTGATTTTGAAATCATAAAAAGCGTAAATTTACTCTTTATGAATTCATTTTACCATAAATGTAATGTTTGTCAAGATGGGCGTAAGAATTGTGTAAAAAAGCTTGCGAAAACAGAAAAAGGCGTTTAAAATGGTATCTGCTGTGGTAAGTAATTAAGAAAAATTTCACGAAGGAGGAGAAAGTATGGAGCAATTATTATTTGCTAGATGGCAGTTTGCAATTACAACTGTCTATCACTTTCTGTTTGTTCCACTCACGTTAGGGTTGTCCATTCTGGTTGCAATTTTGCATACGCAATATTACCGCACTAATGATTTCAAATACCGGAAGATGACCAAATTCTGGGGCAAACTGTTTTTAATCAACTTTGCGTTGGGGGTTGCCACAGGGATTGTGCAGGAATTCCAGTTCGGCATGAACTGGTCTGAATATTCCCGCTTTGTAGGCGACATCTTCGGCGCACCGCTGGCCATTGAAGCGTTGGCCGCATTCTTTATCGAATCTACTTTTTTGGGTATCTGGATTTTCGGCTGGGATAAGCTGCCCAAGCTGGTACACTTAATTTCCATTTGGCTGGTGGCCTTTGCCAGTAATTTATCAGCATTTTGGATTTTGGTTGCCAATTCTTTTATGCAAAATCCGCAAGGCTTTGTGTTGAACAATGGCCGTGCTGAAATGGTGAATTTCTTGGATTTGATCACCAATCCCTATGTATGGCATCAGTTCCCCCACGTGGTAACGGCGGGCATTACCACTGCCGGTTTCTTTGTGATGGGGATCAGCGCTTGGCATCTGGCCAAAAAGCATGAGGTAGCTTTCTTCCAGAAATCTTTTAAATATGCTGTGGTGTATGGTCTTATCGGGGTATTGGCTGTCTGCACCATCGGTCATATGCAGGGACAGTTTTTGATGGATGTGCAGCCGATGAAAATGGCCGCTGCCGAAGCCCACTGGGAAACGGAAGATCCGGCATCCTTTGTGGCCATTGCCGCCATTGACGAAGAAGCGGGCGAAAACAAATTTGCCATTGAAATCCCCTATATGCTCAGTTTTATGACCTATAATTCGTTCAGCGGGGAAGTCACCGGAATTCACGATTTACAGGCTCAATACGAAGAACAATATGGCGAAGGCAATTACATTCCGCAGGTAACGCCGTTATTCTGGAGTTTCCGCGCCATGGTTGGCGCCGGCTGTTTGATGGCGCTGTTGGCATTGGTTGGCTTGGTATTGTTAAAGACCGGAAAATTACAGAACAATAAAGTTTATCTGAAAATTATGTTATTTGCGATGGCGCTGCCTTACATTGCCAATACAACTGGCTGGCTGATTACAGAAATGGGCCGTCAGCCTTGGATTGTATATGGTTTGCAAAAAACGGCGGAAGCGGTTTCTACCGTAGTGCCGGCTGGTTATGTACTGATTAGTATGGTCGGGTTCACATTAATTTATGGCATTCTGGCTGTTGTTGATGTGATGCTCATCGTGAAATATGCGAAAAAATCTCCCAAAGAATTGGAAGAAGTACCGTCTGCCAGTGAGGAGGTGTCCTTATGGACTTAAATAGTTTATGGTTTATTCTTGTAACAGTGCTGTTCATCGGCTTTTTCTTTCTGGAAGGCTTTGATTACGGCGTAGGGATGTTAAATCCGCTGGTGGCTAAAAACGACACTGAACGGCGGATTGTGTTAAATACCTTTGGTCCTTTCTGGGATGGCAACGAGGTTTGGTTGCTGACAGCCGGCGGCGCTATTTTTGCCGCCTTCCCCAACTGGTATGCTACTTTGTTCAGCGGTTTTTATCTAGCCCTGTTTTTGGTGCTGCTGACCTTGATTGTGCGCTGTGTGGGCATTGAAGTGCGCAGCAAGAAGGAAAGCCAGCAGTGGAGAAACACTTGGGATCTGTTGATTGCCATCAGCAGTTTCCTGTCCGCCTTTTTGTGGGGTGTGGCCGTATCGAACTTAATGACCGGCGTGCCAATTGATGCCGATATGCAGTTTGCAGGTAATTTCTTTACCTTACTGACCCCGTTCACCATTTTTGGCGGCGTAGTGTTTGTGCTGCTGTTTGCGTTCCATGGCGCGTTGTTCCTGAAATTGAAAGCGGGCTCCGATGCGGTATTAAATCGGGTAAAAGCGTTGGCCGACAAGTTGGGCTTGGTGTTGGTGGTTGCTGTAGTCATCTGGGTTGTTCTGGCTTATCTCTTAACGGACATTTACAGCGGCGTTCTGGCCTTGGTGTTGGTAGCTCTGGCTGCTGTGGCGCTGGTGGTTTCGGTGGTGCTGCAGTTAAAGGATAAAAAAGGATTTTCTTTTATTGCCATGTTTTTGGCTATTCTGTGTGTAACGGCCAGCGTATTTGCCGGTATGTTCCCCAATGTGATGATATCCACCTTGGATCCATCCTGGAGTCTGACGATTTATAATGCCAGCTCCAGTCCCTATACTTTGAAAATTATGACCATTGTGGCCCTTACTTTGGTGCCGATTGTATTGCTGTATCAATCCTGGAATTACTATGTATTCCGCAAACGGGTTACAGCCAAAGATGTAAAATATTAATTTGCTTTTGCTGTTCTAAAGCTGTCTTGCTGCTCTATCACAGAGCGCAGGGCAGCTTTTTTGCTTTGCATAAAAACGCGCACCGGTTTATCTGGAGCCTTCGCAACAAAAACAAGGGATAATAATGGCTTTAAAATAAACTTAATGCTGAATAAAAATATGCAGTAAGACAAAATTCACCAAAGCGTTAGAATGAATTATAATATAAATGACAGTCCGTTTTTGCATGCAAGCGGCTCAAATGGATTGCAGCAAGGTTTTTCATTTCGTTCCATTTGATTGGTTTTGCGCCCGATTTTGACAGTCAAAAATAATAAATGTTGTGAAGCGGCAGCGAAAAGAGCTGCTGTTTTTTGTTTTCCTCGTTTCAAACTGTTTTTGTGTGGCAATTTGAATTACACAGCATGCTGTATACAGAAAATTGGCTTGGTTGACAGGTATTTTGAATACATCAAGAAAAGGAATTGACCAAAGCAGAGATGGTTTTATATAATAGAAAAACGGCAACGGTGTTACAGCACAACTTTTTATGTGCTATAATTTCGAGTCGATATAGGAAGGGAGGACTTCATCATGAAGGAGGAAATGACTGTATCACAACAGCGGGATTTATACTGTCCAACCATGGAGCATGATAATTGTGGCATTGGGGCAGTTGTCAATTTAAAGGGGGAGCGCTCCCACAAAACCGTGGATGACGCGCTTACGATTGTGGAGCGTTTGGAGCATCGGGCTGGCAAAGATGCATTAGGCAAAACCGGTGACGGTGTAGGGATTTTGCTGCAATTGCCCCATGATTATTTTTTACAGAAGGTAACGGAATTTAAATTGCCGGAGGATGGCAGCTTTGCAGTGGGAATGTTTTTCTTTTCTCAGGACGAGCTGAAACGAAACCAGGCGAAAAAAATATTTGAAATGGTGCTGAAAAAAGAAGGACTGCATTTTCTGGGCTGGCGGGAGGTGCCTACCTTTGATGAGGTACTCAGCGAACGGGCATTGGCTTGTAGACCAGCTATTTATCAGGCTTTTATTGAAAAGCCCCGTCGGGTGGAGATGGGCTTGGCCTTTGACCGTAAACTCTATGTGGTGCGGCGTATTTTTGAAAAGGCCAACAGTGAAACCTATGTATGCTCGCTTTCTTGCCGCACCATTGTTTACAAGGGTATGTTTCTGGTAGGTCAATTGCGCACCTTTTACGCCGATTTGCAAAATCCCGGCTTTCAGTCGGCTATTGCGCTGGTACATTCCCGTTTTTCCACCAACACCTTTCCGTCTTGGGAACGGGCCCATCCCAATCGCTTGCTGGTGCATAACGGCGAAATCAACACCATCCGCGGTAATGTAAATAAAATGCTGTCCCGAGAGGAAACCATGCATGGCGACGTGCTGGGCGATGATTTATATAAGGTGCTGCCTGTGGTAGACCACTGGACCAGCGATTCGGCCATGTTGGACAACACGCTGGAATTTTTGCTGATGTCGGGTATGGATTTGCCTAAGGCGGTGATGATTTGTATTCCGGAGCCTTGGAATAATGACCGCAATATGGCCCAGAACCGCAAGGATTTTTACCGGTATTACGCGACGATTATGGAGCCGTGGGACGGTCCGGCCTCTATTTTGTTTACCGATGGAGAAATTATGGGCGCTGTGTTGGACCGCAACGGTCTGCGGCCATCCCGCTATTATGTGACCACCGATGATTATC
Organism: uncultured Peptococcaceae bacterium; assembly: GCA_902492275.1. Lineage (GTDB taxonomy): Bacteria > Bacillota > Peptococcia > Peptococcales > Peptococcaceae > UBA7185. The sequence goes on along the minus strand of CABUKW010000117.1, from coordinate 2,645 downwards.
TGATTTTATCATCGGAGGTGGGCGTGCTGGATTTGCCGCCGGAGAAGATTGTGTGCAAAGAACGGCTCCGCCCGGGTAAAATGCTGCTGGTGGACACCCGTCAGGGCCGGATTGTTTCCGATGAAGAAATCAAAAATCATTATGCGGCCCAAGCTCCTTACGGAGAATGGCTGGAAAATCAATTATTGCAATTGTCGGACTTGCCGATTCCCAACAAAAAGACGGTCACCTACCAAAAAGAGGAACTGGAACAGTTGCAGCAGGTTTATGGCTATAGCTACGAGGATTTGAATGATTATCTGCGGCCTATGGCCTTAGAGGGCAATGAGCCGGTGGCCGCCATGGGCGCCGATACGCCATTGGCGTTGCTGTCGCCCCATCCGCAGCCCTTGTTTAATTATTTCAAACAGCTCTTTGCCCAAGTAACAAATCCGCCTATCGATGCCATTCGGGAAGAAATCATTACTTCTACTTATGTGTATTTGGGCGCTGACGGCAATTTGCTGAAAGATGACGCGGAAAACTGCAAGTCATTGGCGGTGCGCAATCCTATTTTAACCAACACCGATTTGTTAAAAATCAAATATATGGATGTAGAGGGGTTTCAAGTGGCTGTCATTCCCATTATCTATTACCGCAATATGTCGTTGGAAGAAGCCATTGACGATCTGTGTCTGAAAGCGGACCGGGCTGTGCGGGACGGCGCTAATATTTTGATTTTATCGGACAGAGAACTGGATGAGTTTCACAAGCCCATTCCATCTTTGCTGGCGGTTTCTGCGCTGCAGCAGCATCTGGTGCGCACCAAAAAGCGCATGTCGCTGTCGGTTATTTTGGAGAGTGCCGAGCCCAGAGAGGTACACCACTGCGCTGCGCTGCTGGGCTATGGAGCAAGCGCAGTCAATCCCTATCTGGCCTTAGAGTCCATTCGCCAGCTCATTGACGATGATTTGCTGGACAAGGATTATTACGCGGCTGCCAATGATTACACCAATGGTTTATTACACGGTATTGTGAAAATTGCTTCCAAAATGGGTATTTCCACCATTCAATCTTACATGGGGTCGCAGATTTTTGAAGCCGTCGGCATTGGGCAGGAGGTTATTCAGAAATATTTTGCCAATACCATCAGCCGTATTGGCGGTTTGAACTTGCAGGATATTGAGGCCGATGTGGAGCGCCGTTTCCGCAAAGCCTTTGACCCGTTGGGACTGGCCACCTCGCCTGTTTTGGACAGCAATGGCCGTCATAAGGCTCGCAGCGGTAAGGAAGAACATCTGTATAATCCGCAAACCATTCACATGCTGCAATGCGCAGTGCGCAACAATAGCTATGAACAGTTCAAAACCTATTCGCACATGATTACCGATGAATTAGGGCCCAGCCATATCCGCAGCCTGTTGGATTTCCACTTTGCCGCCGAGCCTATTCCACTGGAGCAGGTAGAACCGGTATCGGCCATTGTGAAGCGGTTTAAGGTGGGCGCCATGTCCTTCGGATCGTTATCCAAAGAAGCCCATGAAACACTGGCCATTGCCATGAACCGCTTAGGCGGGAAATCCAATACAGGAGAAGGCGGTGAAGACCCATCCCGCTATAAGCCCGCTGCTGACGGTACCAACCGCAACAGCGCCATCAAGCAGGTGGCTTCTGGCCGTTTTGGGGTAACGTCCGAATATTTGGTCAGCGCCAAAGAAATTCAAATTAAAATGGCACAGGGAGCCAAGCCCGGCGAAGGTGGTCAACTGCCTGGCAATAAGGTGTATCCAGAGGTGGCCCGCACCCGGCACTCTACGCCTGGCGTAGGCTTAATCTCGCCACCGCCCCATCACGATATTTATTCGATTGAAGATTTGGCTCAACTGATTTACGACTTAAAATGTGCCAATGATGCGGCCGATATTAATGTGAAACTGGTATCAGAGGCTGGCGTAGGCACCATTGCCTCCGGTGTGGCCAAAGCCGGAGCGCAGGTGATTTTGGTGTCCGGCTATGACGGCGGCACCGGCGCTGCGCCGCGCAACTCCATTCATCATGCTGGTCTGCCTTGGGAATTGGGCATTGCTGAAACCCATCAGACGCTCATCAAAAGCGGTCTGCGCCGTCGGGTCCGTTTAGAGGCTGACAGCAAGCTGATGTGTGGACGGGATGTGGTGATTGCTGCCTTATTGGGCGCCGAAGAATTCGGCTTTGCCACTGGTCCTTTGGTATCCATGGGATGTGTGATGATGCGGGTATGTAATCAGGACGTTTGTCCGGTAGGCATTGCCACCCAAAATCCAGAGCTGCGCAAGCGATTTGCCGGCAAACCGGAGTATGTGATGCATTACATGGAATTTATTGCGCAGGAAATGCGGGAATATATGGCGCAGTTAGGGGTGCGCACCGTGGACGAGTTGGTGGGCCGTACCGATTTGCTGAAAATCAGAGAGGATTTGCAAGCGCCGCATGTCGGCAAGGTAGAGCTGGAAAATCTGCTGGCAGCAGGAAAAGACGGCGGCAATCCGGTGCATTTTGAACAAGCGGAAGTGTATGATTTTGGCCTGCAAAATACCAAGGATATACAGGTTTTAGAAAAACAACTGCAAAAGCGGCTCAGCAAGAAAGAACCGGCTGTGCTGTCGCTGGAAGTCAGCAATATAGAT
>CABUKW010000116.1 GCA_902492275.1 uncultured Peptococcaceae bacterium | reverse complement strand
GGCAACACAAAAATTTTATATTTTTTTCATTGTCTACTTGACGGGTAGCACACCAAATAGGTTCATTCCAACGCCTTTTTCATGACTGCATCGGCAGTGACTAGCAGAAGGTATTACAGCTCTGGTTTTGGACCGTTGAGCTGTCTGTCCATAAATTTTTTCAAAAATTGACCGGTGTAAGATTTTTTCACCTTCACCACTTCTTCCGGTGTACCGGTGGCCACAATGCGACCGCCGCCTTTGCCGCCTTCCGGTCCCAAGTCGATGATATAGTCAGCCGATTTGATGACATCCATGTTATGTTCAATAACCAGCACACTGTCGCCATCGGCCACCAGACGGTTCAGCACTTCCAGCAGCTTGTGAATGTCGGCGATATGCAGACCAGTGGTGGGTTCATCTAAAATATACAGGGTTTTGCCGGTGCTTTTACGGGATAATTCAGTGGCCAGCTTCACCCGCTGGGCTTCGCCGCCGGATAAAGTGGTGGCCGGTTGTCCCAGCTTCACATAACCCAGACCTACATCCTGCAAAGTTTTAATCTTGCGGTAAATCTTGGGCAGATTTTCAAAAAACTCTGCCGCTTGGTTAACGGTCATATCCAACACATCGGCAATGTTTTTACCTTTGTAATGCACATCCAACGTTTCCCGATTATACCGCCTGCCTTTGCAAACCTCGCAGGGCACATACACGTCGGACAAAAAGTGCATCTCAATCTTGATGATACCGTCGCCGCTGCACGCTTCACAACGCCCACCCTTCACATTAAAGCTGAACCGTCCAGCCTTGTAGCCCCGCATTTTGGCGTCCTGCGTCTGGGCAAACAGTTCACGGATAGCGTCAAATACGCCGGTGTAGGTGGCTGGATTGGAGCGGGGCGTGCGGCCAATGGGCGACTGGTCAATATTGATGACCTTGTCGATATGTTCCAACCCTTGTATGCCTTTGTGTTTGCCAGGATGCATTTTTGCATTTTTATATAGACTGCGAGTCAGGGCTTTGTAAAGGATTTCGTTAATTAGCGAGCTTTTTCCAGAACCCGACACCCCTGTCACGCAAGTGAACACCCCCAGGGGAATTTTAACGTCGATATTTTTCAGATTGTTTTCCGCAGCGCCTTCCACCACCAGCCATTTATCGTCTTTTGGTTGACGACGCACCGGTGGAATAGGAATTTGGCGCTTGCCGGACAAATACAGCCCAGTTATAGAATCGGGATTGTTCTTGATTTCCTCCAACGTGCCGGCCGCTACCACCTGACCGCCTTCCACACCAGCACCGGGGCCAATATCCACAATATAGTCGGCGGCGTACATGGTGTCCTCGTCATGCTCTACCACAATCAGGGTATTGCCTAAATCCCGCAAATGCTCCAGCGATTCAATCAGACGGGCGTTATCCCGCTGATGCAGCCCGATGCTGGGTTCGTCCAGCACATAAAGTACGCCCACCAAACCGGAACCGATTTGGGTGGCCAGCCGAATACGCTGAGCTTCACCGCCAGATAGCGTCCCGGCAGCTCGACTTAATGTCAGATAATCCAATCCTACATTGACTAAGAAATTCAAACGGGCCTTGATTTCTTTTAAAATCTGATGGCCAATCAGCTGTTGCCGTTCTGTTAATTGCAGCGTCGCAAAAAAGTCCGCTGCTTCCAGAATGGTCATATCGGTAACCTGGGCAATATTATAGCCATTTATTTTTACAGCCAGCACCTCTGGCTTTAAGCGCTTACCTTTGCAAACTGGACACTGATTATCGGTCATATAGCTTTCGATTTCTTCTCGGGCATAGTCCGAATTGGTATCCCGGTAGCGTCGGGTCAGATTGGGGATAATCCCTTCATACAGGCTGGTGTGGGTTTTGGCTTCATTAAACAGGTTGATGTAGTGAAAGGTAATACGTTCCTCTCCAGCACCATATAAAATAATTTGCTTATGCTCCTCCGGCAGTTCCTGCCAGGGGATGTCTAGATTAATATCCATTTTTTCCGCAATGGCTTCCAGCATCTGAATATAATAGGTACTGATGCCGCCTTTGCTCCAGGGAGCCAGTGCGCCCTGCCGGATAGACAGAGTGGGGTCGGGAATGACCAGCGCCGCGTCAATTTCCATCTTACTGCCCAGCCCGTCGCAGGCCGGACAAGCACCGTAAGGATTGTTAAAGGAAAACATGCGGGGATTGATTTCTCCAATGCTGATACCACAGTCCACGCAAGCAAAATTGGAACTTAATGTCAGCATTTCCTGGTCAATGACATCAATCATCACAATGCCATCGGCCAACTTCAACGCTGTTTCCAGCGAATCGGACAGCCGGCCCTCAATACCTGGCTTGATGACAATGCGGTCTATGACCACTTCGATGTTATGTTTTTTAGTTTTGGTCAGCTTGATGTCTTCCTCCAACTCCCGCATTTCACCATCTACCCGCACGCGCACATAGCCGCTTTTTTTCAGTTGTTCAAAGGTTTTCTGGTACTCACCCTTTTTGCCGCGGGCAATAGGCGCCAATACCTGTAGCTTGGTGCGCTCTGGATAGGCCATCAACTGATCCACCATCTGCTCCACCGTCTGCTGGCTGATAGGCTTACCGCATTTGGGACAATGGGGCGTCCCTACACGGGCAAACAACAGACGCAGATAGTCATAAATCTCCGTCACTGTACCCACCGTGGAGCGGGGATTGCGGCTGGTGGTTTTCTGGTCGATGGACACTGCCGGCGACAGTCCTTCGATATAGTCCACATCGGGCTTATCCATCTGGCCTAAAAACATACGGGCATAGGAGGACAGCGATTCCATGTAGCGCCGCTGCCCTTCGGCATAAATGGTATCAAAGGCCAGCGACGACTTTCCCGAACCACTAAGCCCGGTCATAACAATGAATTGATCGCGGGGAATTTCGATATCAATATTTTTCAGGTTATGCACCCGGGCGCCCTGAATTTTAATCATATTCTTTGGTGTATTGGTCGTCATAATCTACTCCTGTTCTTCTCGCAGCTTCCGAATTTCATCACGCAGCTGGGCGGCCTTTTCAAATTCCAGCTGTTTGGCCGCAGCCTTCATATCCTTTTCTAACTGGCGAATCCGTTTTTCCCGTTCCTTCACGCTGAGCAGCGGCCGTTCTGCCACATAATCAGCTATTTCCTCGGCCACCATGGTGGCTTCGATCACAGCTCGAATATTCTTTTCAATGGTTTTCGGTACAATGCCATGGGCCTCGTTATAGGCTATCTGAATAGTACGGCGGCGCTCAGTTTCGTCAATAGCCTTGCGCATGGAGCCAGTGATAACATCGCCGTACATGATTACCTTACCCTCTGCATTGCGGGCCGCCCGGCCAATGGTTTGCACCAGTGAGGTTTCCGAGCGCAGAAAACCCTCTTTGTCAGCGTCCAGAATGGCCACCAGCGACACTTCTGGCAAGTCCAGTCCTTCCCGCAGTAGATTGATGCCTACCAGCACGTCAAACTCTCCTTTGCGCAAATCCCGCAAAATTTCCATACGCTCAATGGTTTTTACCTCCGAATGCAGATACCGCACTCGCACGCCCACACTTTTCATATAATCGGTCAAATCCTCAGCCATCTTCTTGGTCAGCGTAGTTACCAGCACCCGCTGGTCCTTCTCTGCCCGAATGCGAATTTCCTCCAGCAAATCGTCAATCTGATTTTGCACAGGGCGCACCTCTACTTCCGGGTCTACTAAACCAGTAGGCCGGATAATCTGTTCCACCACCTGCTGGCTGTGCTCCCGTTCGTAAACGTTGGGCGTGGCGCTAACATAGATGGTTTGTCCCGTTTTCTGCTCAAATTCATCAAAACGCAAAGGCCGATTATCCAGTGCCGAGGGCAAACGGAAGCCAAAGTTGACCAAATTCTCCTTACGGGAGCGGTCACCGGCATACATGCCGCCCACTTGGGATACCGTCACATGGGACTCATCTATAAAAGTTAAAAAATCATCGGGAAAGAAATCTAGCAAGGTGTTTGGCGTAGAACCTGGCTCTCGGCCCGACAATGGCCGCGAATAGTTTTCCACGCCATTACAGAAGCCCACCTCCCGCAGCATTTCCATATCATAGCGGGTGCGCTGTTCAATACGCTGCGCTTCCAACAGCTTATTCTGCGACTTGAACAGAGCCACTTGCTGCTCCATTTCCGCTTCAATAGCAGCAATAGCCGTTTCCATATATTCAGGGTCGGTGGCATAGTGCGTGTTGGGATAAATACTAACATGATTGCGCAGTCCCAGCACTTGTCCGGTAATCACATCAATTTCCGCAATGCGGTCCACCTCGTCACCAAACATCTCAATGCGGATGGCTCGCTCACTGGCGCTGGCCGGCAGCACTTCAATACTGTCACCCCGCACACGGAAAGTGCCACGGTGAAAATTGACGTCATTGCGCTCATACTGAATTTCCACCAGCTTATGCAAAATTTCATCTCTGTCGTAGGTCAGCCCCACCCGCAGAGACAGTGTCTGCTCCCGGTATTCCTCCGGCGAACCCAGCCCGTAAATACAAGACACGCTGGCCACCACAATCACATCGCGGCGCTCCAGCAAAGCCGCCGTAGCCGAGTGGCGCAGCTTCTCAATTTCTTCGTTAATCTGTGCATCCTTTTCAATATAGGTATCGGTGGACGCCACATAAGCCTCCGGCTGATAATAATCGTAGTAGGACACAAAATATTCTACCGCATTCTCTGGAAAAAACTCCTTGAACTCACTATATAACTGCGCTGCCAGCGTTTTATTATGGGCAATAATCAGCGCTGGTCGGTTGGCCTCCGCAATGATATTGGCCATGGTGAATGTTTTTCCCGAACCGGTAACCCCCAGCATAATCTGCTTAGGATAGCCCGAATCCAGCCCGTCCACCAGCTTAGCAATGGCCTGCGGCTGATCGCCGGTAGGCTGATATTCAGAATGTAATTTGAAATCTGGCATAGCTTCACCTCAAATCCTATTTATAGTAAAAAATGTCCTGTTACAGTTTCAAAATTCTCAGAAAATTTTATAACGAACCTCGCAAATAGTATGCCTGTTTTGCCAACCGTGCAAACCTCTTTTTTGTCGTTTTTACAGAAAAGAGAAGATACGTTCTATTATAGCACATTCTTACCATTTGACAAGTCCGACTGTGCAGGTTTTGCTTGTATTTCGTTCTACGTATAAAAACAAAGTTCTATCCATAAATGCTAGATTAAGAGAACCTTCAATATTTATTTTTCAAAAGAAAAATAGAGCATAAAATGAGAAAATCCGTCACAACGAAAACGTCAATACTCTCAGTAAAGGAACTACTCACTCATGCTCTATGAAAATAACTTTATGAAAAAACTTTTAGGATTGGAAGCGATAATTACCACAAATATTGAGGAAACAAAAGAATCCTTTCTCATCTTTCTAGAAATGAAACATAATGCTCACACCCGTCCGTAATACGGCATTATTGTGTTAAACAATTTCCGAAAAATAATTTATTTTTGAGTTACTAGTATATGCCTATTGCGCAGGCCCTGTAAAACTGGTCACAATCATGAATCGTGGAAGGTCACAATAACAAAACTAAGGGGTTACAGAGAGTTTGTTATGTTGTTACTATTTCAAGCATTTTCGGAACAGGCTGCTTTATATAACGAATTCCTAAATTGAGAAAACAGCCAATGAATTAGTTTTTCACTGACTGTTCGCAGATTACTTTTTATTTCTTATTTACCCTAGCATTTCACAAAGAACCCTATTTGTTCTACCCACCCACAGCGCGATTTTCCTGATAATACGATGGCTATTGATTCGATGATTGTTGATACTTATCCTCCGAACTGGTGCAGCTATCGTCCTCCTGCTTATAGGATTTCCACAGCATAAACAGCGACCCGCCCAGCCCAATGGCTGCTATAGCGATAACCAGCATGGGCATGGCTAATAGCAACACAGCTATCATAGCGAAAACAGCCAACTTGCCCTTATCCCATACAACACCTTTCCCATTGCATGTAGGGCAAACCCGTTCTTTGCTGCCATGGCAAAGATAGCAATCGACTACACCACGTCCATTGCAGACATGACAAGTTTCATACTCTAACCAGGACTCCTGCTTTACCCGTTCCACTCTGTCAGTTCCCCCACAGACTGTACAGATTACCTTCCCGCTGCCATGACAAACAGAGCAGGAACCGCCCTGCGGTTTTTTTCCGGTTCCGTTGCAAATACCGCACAGTACCTTGCCCTGCTGACACTGCGGATTATCGCAGGGCATCTCTAGTTTCTGCGTTGTGGTTACCTGACGGGGAACCACCCCTTTGCCATCACAATTGGGACAAACTATTTCATGATTTTCGTTACAGCTACAGGCTATCCTGCCTGTACCAGTGCAAACGGAACATTCTTTTTTGAAACTGGTCAGCCATCTCACTATCTGTTTCATCGTAATCTCCCCCATCAGGTCAAGCCATGCTGTTTTATTCCACTATAACAAAAAGTACACGCCAGCTATCACTGCTGCCACAACGACACAAACTGCGCCGACAATCAGCGGCGTATTATAGGACACCATTTCACCAGAACCATTGCAAGACGGACAGACCAGTGTGTGGCATTCCTCATCTGCGCTACAGCTACAACAGACAATGCATTTTTCTCCGTTACAAGTTGGACAAACCTCGCGGTTTACAAAAATATTTGCCATATGTTTCATCACCTTAACTATTCAAGATCTTAATATTAATTATACAGCAAATATTTATATTTGAACAGCATTATTTCTAATTTTAAAAAACAATGTTTTTTCCAACCAAAATATCTTCACGTATTTGCAGATAGTATATCCTGCAATGCAGCAAATAAAACACAAATTTCATCTATATGCTACAATAGAAAATAACTGCCATCGGCTGCCCGCAAAGAAACATCGCCAGCCACCACCTGCTCGATGCCCTGCGCCGTTTGCACCTGCAAGGAGCCGTCGCTGCCCAAACCCACTGCCGTTCCAGTCAGAATGGCGTCGCCCTGCCGGACAATCTGTACCTCCTTGCCAATCACGCAGGAGAGCGACAGCCATTTTTCCCGAATGGCGTCAAAGCCTTGCCGCTCCAATAGCAGACAGTTTTCTTCAATTTTTTGCAGTACGGCGCATAAAATGCTGGTTCGCTGCACCGGATGCCCCGCTGCAGCAGCCAAAGATATGGCTTTCTGCTGCACCTCCTCAGGAAAATCGGCAAGCTGTTGGTTAGCATTGATGCCAATACCGGCAATCAACTGATGTACCTGACTCATCTCTGCCACCAATTCCAACAAAATACCGCAAACCTTTTTTCCATGCAACAATACATCATTAGGCCATTTCACCTGCGCCGCCAAGCCAGTAGCCTGTCGAATACCTTCGGCCACCGCTACCGCCATCACAAAAGAATAGCTGCTGGTTTGCTGTAAACTAACGCCCGGCTCTAAGATAACCGAGAACCAAATTCCTGTGCCGCTGGGCGATTCCCAGTGCCGCCCCAGTCGACCTCTGCCAGCAGTTTGCCGTTCTGCCACAATTACAGTACCCTGTCCATGCCCCTGTAAAATCAACCGTCGGGCTTCTAAATTGGTAGAGTCAATTTCTTCATAACAAAAAATCTGCTCTGTAGAGCCGAAAAATCCATCAGGCAAAGCACGGCAAATCTCTTCTCGATTGAGCACATCAGCACCATTTAACAGCCGATAACCCACCCTGCGCTGCCCTTCAATCTGATAGCCAGCCTCCTGCAGCTTCTGAATTTGCTTCCACACTGCCGTTCTGGAAATACCACATTGCCGACTTAACTCCTCCCCTGAAACATAAGAGGTGGTAGCCGTCAACGCTGCCAAAATTTTCTCTCTTGTGGTCATATTGCTTTCCCCCGTTCTATTCCGTCGCCATAATTTTATCATACCACACAAAACCGGAAGCTGTCTGCAAAAATATTAAATCCACGCATTTTCTACACAATTTCTTGATTGGTTTTGCAACCCCCCCGCAGTCGCTGCCATCTGCCCGCTAAAGACAGGAAAATCAATTTTAAAAAATTGTTATATTCATGCGACTTTTTGAAATTGATCGGCCAATGAAAACTGGTTCGCCTGCAAATCATGACGCAGATGGCGTATTGGTGGCGTGTTTGTGGCATATTAGTGGCATGTTTTCTGGCTCAACCAATAGGGCGGTGGCAAGTATGGCATATTTTCCGGAAAAAAAGCGCTATAATATTTAATTGCAGAGATAAGAATAAAAAAATATGCCATATATGCCATACACGCCACTGGCTTGTCCGGCAAGAAGATGGGAAAACTGCAGCTCTTTTTTCCATGCTGCTCTGCAAATTGACTCACACAAATAAAATAAAATCTTGTTCCACCATCTGTCCATCGCCATATATTCTTCGTCAAATTTTAAAAAATTTATCTTGCATTCAACATGCCTTTCTGCTACAATAATACAAGTGATTTCAAAATCAGGATGATAGATTAGGTTGTTGAAGGAGGTGTACACTGATGTCTAGAAAATGTGAAATCTGCGGTAAAGGCGGCAGCGTAGGAATGCAGGTCAGCCATTCCCATATCAGAACAAAAAAGAAATGGATGCCAAACATTCAGAAAGTAAGAGTTGTTGTGAACGGTACACCGAAGAAACTAAACGTATGCACCCGTTGCTTACGTTCCGGTAAGGTTCAGAGAGCAAACTAAACGATTCCGCACCTTGTGTCTGCAGGGTGCATTTTTTGTGTTTAAAATTTTACCATATTGTCTATATTCAATATATCTCTTAGAGTTACCGCAACTTAAAAATCCATTCATACTATTATTTAGGAAAGGATGTCATCACTTTATGTTCATTACTCAATTAGAATATCGGGAAAAATCCACTGCAACCAACTGGAAACGCATCTCCTTCCCCTTACAGGTCAATCTTACTTCTGAAGATGCACAGATGCCACAACGTTTATTGCACATAATCGCTTCGCTGCCCGCTTTCGGCAGCAACCAACCCAATCACGGCTTTGCCGATGCCATCAGCCGGATGACCTTTCAGACCGCCCACAGCGAATATATGTGGTTTGCCAAAAGCACTCTGCAGGACGGCAAGCTGCTGGTGGACGAAGAAGAGTTATACAATCAGGATAACACTATGCTGATGCGCCGCGCCTTTGGCGAACTGACCATCGGTGATGAACCCAACCAAACCATTCCCGTAGAGCAGAGTATGCTGACCCAGCACCCCGAACTGGAAGTGCTGCAAAAATTGCAGCAAGCTTTTCAACGGGTACAATACTATCAACCAACCGATGCCAATGGAAACACTATCCTGCAGCAAATGAACGAGGCCCCTCATGGCACCTTACTCTTGCTGGACGGTAGCCAACTCTCCGCACCACTGGACTTATCAGCGCTGACAGCGCGCAAAGACCTGCAAATCATCGCCACCGGCTGCACCGGTCTGCCAGTCATGACCATCAGCAAAAAAGGAAAGATGATTAGCTGTAGCATGGAATAAAATTAAAGAAAAAAATATCATTGTGACTTCCATATAAAAGAGGGGCTGTCTCAAACTTGCACTAGTCAACAAATATTGGACACGATATTATAAAAATAAATCAAATAAATCATAAAACTATACACATCATGCGACATCTTTGGCATCATCTCCAAAAGACGTCGAACAGTCAATGTTAATGGTATGAATGCATGGACAACTCAAGGTGCATAAGTTTCCCGATATTGTTTCGGAGTCAAATAATTCAAGGCATACGCTGGCCGCTGTTCATTAAAAAATGTGATATATTCATCAATCTCTGTTTCAACAGGCCTATCCCCTGTGACATGGAAATCCATGAATAATT
>CABUKW010000115.1 GCA_902492275.1 uncultured Peptococcaceae bacterium | reverse complement strand
CCTAGTGTGGAACCTGGAGAAATTGGTATCTTTGTTTTAAATGGGGAAGGCTATATAAAGAAATTCGGTGGCGATAAACTGATTAGTTTAAATCCAGTTTATGAGCCTATTATAATTACTGAGGATGATGCGCTGTATTGCAAGGGCAAAGTAATCGGGAATGCGTGAAGGAGCTTTCTATATAAAAATACGTAAAAAATACGTTATTCTTATTGACACTCTTTTTTATTTCACGTATAATATACGTATAGAGAGGAGAGCAAAATGAAAAGACGGGATTTTATAAAACTGTTAGAAAAAAATGGCTGGTATCTGTTAAGAAATGGCACAAACCATGATATTTATACAAATGGGAATTCTATTGAACCAATACCAAGGCATAAAGAAATTGCTGAAATGCTTGCAAAAGCCATTATAAAAAGACAGGGGTTAAAATAAATCCCGTCTTTTTCAACCAGAAAGGAGATTTTATTATGAAAGCTGCTTACCCTATTATTTTAAGCCCGTGTGATTTTGGATACTTTGTGACAGTTCCCGATTTTGATATTAATACGCAAGGGGAAGATTTAACAAACGCTATCGAGATGGCTCGCGACGCCATTAGCCTGTGGGGCATTACTCAGGAAGATTTGGGAAATACTATTCCTGAATCGTCTAATGTTATTCCGCCTCATGAAGAAAATGAAATTTGTACATTTGTGGATGTAGACTTTTCTGCTTACAGAAAATCCATCGACAACCGAGCTGTGAAAAAAACTTTAAGTATCCCCTCTTGGCTTAATGTAGCTGCCGAGAAAGCTGGTATAAATTTTTCTCGCGTTCTGCAAGATGCTTTGATGAAACAACTTAATATTTCTTCTCCAACTCAATAAAATAAAAAGCCTCTGTGCTACCAACACAGAGAAAATACCTGCTGGGGATATTGCAAATCGGTTTTGCATATGCTATAATGTGCCTAGGCAAAGAACATTGTGAGGATGTTCCGTGTTTTGCACAAAGCGAAAACCCCAGTAGGCGCAACTACTGGGGTTTTCTTTTGCTTTTTTATAGTCTGTGCAGACTAGGCTCATTACCGCTTTTTCCTACCATCGAACCATTTGCAAAGCAATTGGCTAATTACGTTTGCCATAACAGTAGTGATTAAAAGAGTGAGGATTTCCATGTTTTGCACCCCCTTCCTGTTACCAGTATAGGGGCGGTAACATTGCAGATTATACCATAAATTTGATAAAATAAAAAGCCCCCTGCGCTACCAACGCAGAGAGCCTTTTGTCTTAATATGCTACCAACATATTAAGAAAACCGTTAGCAATATGCTAAACAGCCCAAGCAACTGTATTTTAGCATATTCTGGCGGTCACTGCAAATACAATTAAATATTGAGGTGACGAATATGCAAAAAGCAGCTTTATATATTCGCGTATCTACGGAAGACCAGATTGAATATAGTCCCGATGCACAAAAGCGGCTGCTTTTAGATTATGCCAGAAAAAACAATATAACCGTTGAGAATGACTATGTTTACATTGATGATGGTTTTTCTGGTCGAAAAGCTGAAAAGCGCCCTGCCTTTATGCGAATGATTGGAACCGCTAAGTTAAAACCGGCGCCGTTTGACATGATTTTAGTACACAAATTTGACCGTTTTGCTCGCTCACGTGAAGATAGCGTTGTATACAAGTCGCTGTTAAAAAAAGATGGTATCAAGGTAATTTCTGTCACAGAACATATTGAGGATGATAAATTCAGCATTATTTTGGAATCTATGTTAGAAGCTATGGCTGAATACTACAGTATCAATTTATCCGAAGAAGTTAAGAAAGGAATGACGGAAAAGGCCCTGCGTGGTGAAGTACAGGCTACCCCTCCTTATGGATACGTTGTAAAAGATAATATCTATATCATCAATCCGGAAGAAGCTGAAACGGTACGTTTTATCTACGATAAGATACTATCCGGCGATACGTCTTTCTATAAAATAGCCAAAGAATTAAATGCTATGGGTAAGCTCACAAAAAAAGGAAATCGTTTTCAAAACCGTACAGTGGAGTATATTGCTAAAAACATTGTTTATACTGGCAAAATGGTATGGTGTCCAGATGGCAAAAAAGGATACGATTTTGACAAAGAATCCCTGATTATCAGCGATGGTAAACATGAACCTATTGTCACTATGGAAGAGTTTGAAAAAGTGCAGGAAATACTAAAAAATATGCCTAAACTATATAAAAATCAACAGCCATCCAGCACTTACCGGCATTGGGCCAGCGGCCTTCTACGCTGTGATACTTGTGGGGCAACCCTTTGCTATACTGGCACACGTAGCCCAGGATTTCAGTGTCGCGGATATTCTGGCGGCCGCTGCACTGTATCTCATCGCATTACTGTAAAAGCCGTTGAAGAAATTGTTTTTGCCAGTTTGCAAAGTATTATAAATGGTACCGGCAAAAAGTATAATCTAGTAGAAAAGAACATCGATTTGAAAAATATTGAGCGAAGAAACATTGAAAAAGCCATTGAGAAAGCGGAGATTAAGCTAGAACGAGCAAAACAGGCATACCTTGACGGAATAGACACCGCTGATGAATACAAAGATAATAAAGCCTCCATCCTAGTCGAAAAGGAAAAATTATTGGAAGAATTACAGAAATACAAAATCACCCGTATAGATGATAAAAAATTCAAAGAACAAATCAGTAATTTATACAGCCTCTTAAAAAGCGATGTTTCACTAGAAGAAAAATCTGCTGCCGCTCACCAGATGATACAAAGAATCGTGTATAACAAGCAGGCAGAATGCTTAGAATTCTATTATTATATTTGAAAAGGGCCATTTATAGGCCCTTTTTGTGTTATATCCGTTTGTAATTTGGCGGTCCAGCAGGCGAGCTGTCGGCCTGCCTGCAATATCTGAACCAGCGCTTCACCATGCCTACCGGTCAAACCAAAGCGCTCTTAACCGACATCGGCACGGAAGAAATCGGTCACTTAGAAATGATTGGTACCATGGTATATCAAATCATGGAAAACGCTTCTCTGTGTGAATTGAAAGAAGCTGGCCTGGATGGCTACTACACACTGCACGGTCAAGGATTGTTCTATAGCGATCCGAACGGCTACAACTGGACCAGCGATTATATTTCGGGGATGGGAGATCCTATTACCGATTTAACCTCCAACATTGCCGCTGAACAGCGAGCAAAACAGACCTATGAATATCTGATGGATTTGGCCTGCAACGACGAAAGCGTTTTAGCGCCGCTGCGTTTCCTGCGGGCGCGAGAAATCGTGCATTATCAGCGTTTTGGCGAAGCGCTGGAGACTGTAAAAGAATACTATAACCAGAAAAAATATTTCTGCTAAGCTGCTGTCCTTTTACATGCAAGAAGCTGCCGCAATGACTTGTGGCAGCTTCTTTTTGCGAAAAAATATACAATTTCCGTTTTATTGCTCTGCTGGTTTCCGCTTTGCGAAAACAGCAAACATGCCGCTAATCAGCAAACCTAAACCAACGCCCAGCATACCGAAGGAACACACAAATAAAATACCTGCCGCCACCATGCGTTTCATCGTCATCCCGCCTTTCTTCCCAGAATTATATCTCTTTAATATTTCATTATACGCGGAAAGCAACAAGAAAGCAAATTGAAAAAGACTTCCCGCGGCTGTCTTATCACAGCGCCAAAACTGTACTGCAATTCCCTCTTGCCAATTGGCGCGAGGAACGGTATAGTTATAATTGACGATTTTATTTCAAGGGAGATGACACCATGGAGGCAATTACATTAAAACCAAAAGAGCTTCGGAAAGAATACAGTGCGTTTATCGGCGAAGCAAAAAAAGTGGATTATTATACAAAACAATTTCAAAAGTTAAAAGATAACAATTCCAAAATCAGCTTTAACATCTGGGGATTGCTGTTCAGCACCTATTGGTGCTTTTATCGCAAAATGCTTGGCTGGGGCTGCATTGCGTTGGTGTTGAATTTAGGTTCCATGTATCTCAACTTTGCTTACGGCCTAACCAGCATTTCTACCATCATCACAATTGTATTGTCCTTATTCTTTGGATTTTTCGGCAATTATTGCTACATGAACTACGTAGACCGTTCTATTGCCCAGGCAATAACGATGGATGCAGCCAAAAAAGAAAAATATTATAAAGATAACGGCGGCGACGGCACCAAAATTTTGCTGTGCATGTTATTTGTGTCCCTGGTGATGGTATTCGCCCTGACCGCTTCTTTTGGTGTACCAGATAACATGATTCAAAACGCACCAACCGAATAAGCAATATATAAAAAATCGGTAAAATGTTTCACGTGAAACATTTTACCGATTTTTATTTTGCAGTTTCCTGCTTTGTCAAAAACAAGCCTTCTCACTCTTTCATTCTATCCGCGTGCTGGAAATTTTTTATTCGGCAAGACGATTCTTAATTTCCATTCCGCAATAAAATAGACTTCAGATTTTTTTCTTTTGGGCAGCCACAGTTTTCTTCCACGCAACCCGGGCGCTGGAAATTTTTTAGTCTGGCAAGGCGGCTTTCAAATTTGCGCAGCGTGGCGTACTAATGGTACGCGAGCAAACAAATTTGAAAACAACACAGCCAGACAAAAAATTAACGCGCCCATCTACCGGATGAAGTTCGTCTTCACCGCCGCCTCCCTCTCCGGCATTTTCAGTCCAGCTTCTCTTCCAGCTTGAATGGATTTCAACAGCCACGCCATGTTTAACCCCAAAGTGCGCATAGTCTGCAATCCCTCTAAATCCTGCTTTACTTCGTCAGGATTGTTGCCATGCACCATATTCCAGTATTGCGAAGAAACGATAGGCATATTACTAATGGTAAAATATTTGTTGAGCTGTTCAAAGGTGGCCGTTGCTCCGCCGCGCCGACAGCTCATCACGGCGGCAGCCGGTTTATAGGCAAACAGATTGCCGCGGCCATAGAACGCTCTGTCCATAAAGGAGGTCAGCATCCCGGAAGCCGAAGCAAAATGTACCGGCGAGCCGAATACAAAACCATCGGCCTGTTCTGCTTTGTCTAAAAATTCATTGACCGTGTCCGAGATTACGCAGCGCCCTGTTTTTAAACAAGCGCCGCAGGCCAAACAACCGGAGATCGGTTTTGTGCCAACCTGAAAAATTTCTGTTTCAATGCCCTCTTTTTCCAATGCCGCAGCTACTTCGTGCAACGCAGTATAGGTGCAGCCTTTGGCATGAGGACTGCCATTAACGAGTAATACTTTCATCAAGTAAAAATCCCTCCTCTGTAATTTCAGCAATGCGGTGTTCATCTTCCATCACCATGTGTTCATAGATAATCTGATGGGCGCATGCTTCATCATTATGCGCCAAAGCTTGTGCGTATTCCACCGCCTCTAACTTGTCACCGCGGTTGATGGCTTCCTCGCTGCCATCTACAATGCCCAGCGACAGCATCTTTTTATAAGCAGGCTCCGGCAAACCGGTAAAGATGGTGCGCACACCTTGCAATGCCAGCGTATCTTTAATTTTCCCCAATGTAATGACACCGGTGATATCTACAACCTGAGCGTGGCTCAAATTGATCACCACAATATCGGCCCCTTTACATTTTACTTCTAAAGAGCTGATAATACTTTCCGATACCAGGAAGAACATTTCGCCCTGGATACTGAAGGACTTGATGCGTTTCTGATTATTGCTGCAAGACACCGGATATTCCTCTAAGTGACCATTGGCAACGCTGAATAGCATAGCCAGCGCAGATACCATTACGCCAATAGCAACGGCAAAGGTCAGGTCAACAGTAAAGGTCAGCACCGTAGTGATGGCGATAACCACAAATGCCTCTTTCGAGGCACGGGCCAGCCGATAGCTTTCTTTATATTCCACCATGCGGATAGCCGTACCCATCAGCACGCCGCCCAATACGGCTAACGGAATACCAGCAGCCAAATCACCAAATACAGCAATGAGCAAAATCAACATCAGTGCATGAATAATTCCAGACATCCGGCCACGGCCGCCAGCATTGACATTTACGACAGATCGGGCAATGGCGCCAGTACCAATCAGAAATCCAAAACAAGCCGCTACGGTGTTGGCAATCCCCTGACCGAGAATTTCTCTGTCACTGTCATGCTTGGTGCCGGTCATTTCATCTACAACCAGCGCAGACAGCAGCGATTCAATAGCCCCCAACAACGCCAGCGTTAAACCAGCCTGAATTAAATCCATCATATTCATGGCAAGGAAATTCGGTAACTGCAGCGTAGGCAAAACCAAATCAATTTTTCCCACTACAAATTCATCGGACATCGGCACCCACAGTTTGGAAACAACCGTGCCAACAATTACGGTAATGATGGCATAAGGCAGCTTTTTGTTAATCATCGGCAGCACCAGCATCAACACAATGGAAAGGCCGCACAAGAGCGGGCTCATATTAAAATATTTAAACTGGCTGATAAAAATCAACACGCCAATCCCGTTGGTAAAGCCCACCATAACCGGTTTGGGAATTAAGCGGATATATTTTCCCAGCTTTAACAGCCCCATCAAAATTTCAAAAATACCAGCTAAAATCATGGAGGCGACCAGGCCATCCAGCCCGTATTTATTGGCCATGGATACCAGAACAACAGTCATAGCACCGGTCGGACCGGAAATCTGCGCTTTGGTGCCGCCGAACATGGACGCCAAAATCCCAGTACAGATAGCGCCGTATACCCCTGCGGCAGCTCCTGCGCCCGATAACACCCCAAAGCTCAGTGCCAGCGGCAGCGCCACAAAGGCAACGGAAACCCCGCCGATGATGTCACCCTTTAACGTGGATAAAATCTCTCTCTGAATAAACGATTTTACTTTCTCCAACAAATTTCTCTCCCTTTTTCTCTCATATGCAGTTGTTTGTATTTATCTAAAGCTGGCAAGAAAGCCAACAAGCATTTATTATACACCCGACTTTTCGCAAATGCCAGTGGCTTTTTTGTTTTTATACAAGTTTCTTACATAAAATTTTCCCGTCGCAGTACAACTGCCCTATCCTCCACCCTTCCGCTATGATTTTTATTGCATAATCGGTAAAAACGCGTTATGCTTTCATTAGGAGGTGCTTTTCATGAGCAACGAAGAAAAAAAGGATTTCAATGCCATGCTGCATAAAGTTACCGATATGCCCAAAATACAAATTGTCACAGATGAAAAAACAATTCAAAAATATGGCGGAGAAAACATGTTTTTTGCACCTCCCTTGACCTACGATGCCTTGATGAAACAAATTCCATTTGGCAAACTTATCACCACAACAGAACTTCGCGCTTATTTGGCCAAACAAAACGGCGCTGATTTTACCGACCCTATGACCGCCGGCATTTTTATTTCCATCGTAGCCTGGGCCAGCGCCCAACGCACAGAAAACCTCACACCCTACTGGCGCACCTTAAAAGCAGACGGCGAATTAAACGCCAAATATCCCGGCGGCATAGAAGCGCAAAAGTCTAAACTGGAAGCGGAAGGCCATACCATTGTGCAAAAGGGGCGCAAAAACATCCGCTATTATGTAGAAAATTATGAAACGGCTCTGTATGCGCTGCCCGATTAAACAGCCTTGTATCAAACAACAATCTATCTAAGGAGGAACCCTTATGTATCAAATTGCTTTCACCAGTGTGCTGTTGGCAGCCACATTGGGATTACCTATCCACTCTGCCCTGCCCGCCGATGTGCTGACAGAGCAGGTCGCCATGCAGACCGTTTACGAATGTATCATGAAGCAGCAAACTATTTCGCCCGTCACCGGCGTTTATGACGCAGCCGCGCTGACTGCATTAGACAACACCAGCCGCAGCTGGGGACAGGGCGTACGCACCGATGATAAAAACCGTCCGCAAGGCGCCTTAGACGGCCAACAAACATACGGACAATACAACGCCTGGTTCATTGCCGAAGACAGCCCTACCATTTATCTGACCATCGACGAAGGCTACGAAAACGGCTACACCTCACAAATTTTAGATGTACTGAAAGAGAAACAATGCCCTGCCGTATTCTTTGTCACGATGGATTACGTGAAGCAAAATCCCGATTTAATCCGCCGTATGATTGACGAAGGCCACGTGGTAGGCAATCACAGCGTTACCCATCCGGCCAAAGGATTGCCCAGCCAGTCTATCGACACCCAAGCCGAAGAATTAATGGCGCTGCACCGCTATGTACAGGAAACCTTCAATTACGACATGTATTTGTTCCGCTATCCGGCCGGCATTTACAGCGAACAATCGCTGGCCTTGGTACAGCAGCTTGGCTATCGCAGCGTTTTCTGGAGCTTCGCCTATCGGGATTGGGTGACAGACGACCAGCCCGAACCGACAGCCGCCCTGCAAAAGGTAACAGAACGACTGCATCCCGGCGCAATTTATCTGCTGCACGCCGTTTCAGCCACCAACACCCAAATCATGGGCGATTTTATCGACGCCGCCAGACAGCAAGGCTATGTGTTCGGTAAAATGACGCCATGATTGCCGTTATCAAAAAATCAGGAGCAGTTCATCCATGAAACATCTAAACACTTTTGGCATTTCCTATTTTCAATTACTGGAAGGCAGCCATGAATGGTATTGGGGAACAAACCACACAGGCGGCGACCTATATGAAGCATCCGAACTTTACCATCATCAGCTGCCGCTTGCTTCCAACCGTTTAATTTTTATTCATTATCCCGACGGCCATGTAGTGCAGCCATTGGAAGCAAAAGACGGGCAATACTTTGGCAGGCCAATTTATTTTGATAATACGCTGACTTTCCCTTTCGCTGATTTCACAGCAAATAAAATTCAAATTTTTCAATACCAATACAAAAATAACCAGCTATCTACGCTTGCCGAAATTTCTTTATCAGAAATAATTGATTGTTACAATTTGCTGCTTCATGCCTCTCCACTGATGCTGACAAGACAAAGTGCGGATCATTTATTTCAAATCATCTGGCCTGAGAAGGTGGAATTCCAAATTGGCGATACCGAATCGTTCTGCTACAGAGCTGATACAAAGCTATATTTTACAGCATGGTATGAAGACCCCCATTATCGCGAAGAACTTATCATTCGCGAATACGCCACAGGATACATTCTTGAAAAAATGCCAGGCTCTCTTCTGGAATTGCCTGATGGTCAAAAATGGCGTTTATACTAAAATATCCTTCCTACATGAGCAGCTTCTCCCAAGCTGCTCGTTTTATTTCAGCAAAAACCCTATCATACAAACAGCAACGCTGTTGTACGTTTCCGGCAAATAGGATACAATAAACAGGAGCCAAAAATCTACAAAGAAAAGAGCGTGAGGATGATGACTGCTGTGAAACCATTAGAAATTCAAAGCTTAAAAGAATTTGAAGCTATGCCCAAAGAGGAACATTTAAATTATGAGTTCATTGACGGAGTCGTTTTGATGTCACCCAACCCCTCCAGAGTGCATCAAATGACAGGTATCAAAATATTATTAACAGTTGGTCCGCAACTGCAAGCATCTTCTTGTACACCGGTTTATGAATTGGATATCAAACATAACGGCTGTGTTTATAAACCGGATGTCATGATTTTTTGCGACAAAGAAGCCGAACTGCCGGAAATAATTTTTGAAATTCTAAGCCCCTCCTCCCGCTACCGCGACTTAAAAGTCAAACTGGTGAAATATGAAGAGATGGGCGTGAAAGAATACTGGATTGTGGACCCTAAGCTAAAAAGTATCACCACCTTCGATTTCGTCAACAGTATCGCCGAAGCATACGCAGAAGGCGATACCGCCCAATCTGCCGCGCATCCTGAAATTAAAATCGCCGTTGCGTATATTTTTCATAATTTCTATCGGTTTTATTTGCTACACTTTGCGATTTTTTTGCTACACTTCGCCTATCCCTCCGTGGCTCTGGACATCGCTTTGTCTGTGCAGCTTAGCTGAACTAACGT
>CABUKW010000114.1 GCA_902492275.1 uncultured Peptococcaceae bacterium | reverse complement strand
TGACAGGGCGTCAAATCCATCAATGTCAAAAAGCTTTTTCCTTTTAAATTCACAGGCATACCAATTCCTCCTTTTTTCTCACAAAACAGTTCAACGATACTTCCTATCCTGCTATCTCTATCAGATACAAACAGCGCATTCCGCTGACACTCGGCTAAAATGTTTCACGTGAAACATTTGCAAAATATTCTTCTGTCCCAACCGGCACCCAAGATGCAGAATTTTTCGCGCCTTTCTGCACAACTGCCAAAGCGGTCAACTCGCACTTCATCTACCGCCTAAGGGGCGCCGGAAAATTTTCGCAGAGCAAGGCGGCTTTTGATTTTTGAAGTGACGCTACTCCTTCCTGTACCAAGACGCAGGATTTTTGGTTTCTTACCAGGCGGCTTTTTGAAAAGTGCGCGACGCGTACTTTATGTACGCAAGGCGTGCTTTTCAAAAAATAACGCCGTCAGAGACAAAAAAGACAAGTCTTATAGGTCTTCGCGGATTAACGGCATACTCATACACCTTGGACCTCCCCGTCCGCGAGACAGCTCAGAGCTGGGCATTACATAGGTTTTCACGCCGTTTTCCTGCAAAATTTCATTGGTCACATAGTTACGGGAATATACAATCACTTCGCCCGGCGCGATGGCCAGCGTGTTGGATCCGTCGTTCCACTGTTCGCGGGCCGAATCGATGACGCTGTTGCTGCCGCATTTAATCAGCGTGACCTGATCCAGATTCAGATGCCGCTTCAAAATATCTTCCAAACTGCTGGTTTCCTGGGTAATCTTGATGCGGCGGTCTTTATCCCGCTCAATGACAAACACGTCCATATCCCTCATAATGTTGGGATGAATGGTGAATTTGTCGTAGTCCACCATGGTAAACACAGTATCCAGATGCATAAAGGTGCGCTGCTTTGGAATATTAATAGCCAGGATTTTTTTGAAATGGCTTTCCTCAGTCAGTATCTTTTGTGCAAATTTTTCAATGGCATTTTCATGGGTACGCTGCGAGATACCGATGGCAATGGTTTCCTGATTTAAAATCAGAATATCGCCGCCCTCCAGCGAAAAGTTTTCATCGCGGTCATACCAAACCTGGGTATCTTTATATAACGGATGATACTGAAAAATAAATTTGGCAAACAGCGTTTCCCGATGCCGCGTTTCGGTGAACATTTTGTGAATCGATACGCCGTTGCCAATGGAAGCAAAGGGGTCGCGGGTGAAATACAAATTGGGCATCGGATCCAGCACAAAGGGATAGTCGTTGTTCAGATTACGCAGAAAATCCCCCAGGCTTTTGCCTTCAATCTGTTGAATTTCTGTTTTGCGAATGCCTGCCATCATTTGGGCAATCATGGTTTTGGTATCTAAAGAGCGGAAATAATCGGTTAAGATGTCCCGTTCCCGACTGGTGGTAATGCTGGCGTCGTTAATCAACTCTGCGATAAGCTGATCCCGCACGTCCTGATTGATGATAGATTCCTCTACCAAATCGCTGAGATAAACCACCTCTACATCATTTTGCCGCAGAATATCAGCAAAGCTGTTGTGTTCCTCCTGCGCGATGCGCAGATACGGGATATCGTCAAAGAGCAGTCGGTCCAGATATTCGGGCATCAGATTCTCCAACTCTTTTCCCGGCCGGTGCAGCATGACTTTTTTCAGCTTGCCGATTTCAGAATTTACATTAATTGCTGGGATTTGCACGTTAACACCTCATTTCAGATTATCTTGAAATACAGGCTTAGCTTGCGCGGTCTGTCAGCTTGCTATACTGTTAAATAAAGGCTGCATTTCCTGTTCTGCCAAGACTTTCTGCAATACAAACAATAAAACCGGACAATATAAAAAGGAACGCAAGCTGTCACTGCATTGCGTTCCTTTATTTACCAGGAAATGTTATTGCAATTCTTCTTTTTTATAAAAATATCGGTCCAGCTGCTTATCGTAATGGGCCTGTAGCATCCAGCCAACTCCAATCAACAGAACCGCCGCTGTCAGCGTGACGATACGCCGTCCAATATCTGGATTGATGGCCACTGCGCACAAAAAACCTACGCCAAGCCGCCGCAAAAGATTGACTGACAAATTTTAATCGCCGTATAGCCTTCATCTGCTGCATACTGCACAACAAATTTTCATCGGCTTTTTGGCGAAACTGGCTATCGTCCAAACGCTGACCGCTGAGTAACTCGTTGACAGAAACGCCCAGCTCCGCGCACAATATTTGCAGAGTGGCCAAATCAGGCATATAATTACCGTTTTCCCAGCGCGATACGGTTTTATTGGTAACGCCTATCTGTTCTCCTAATTGTTCCTGCGTTAAATTTTTTTCCCGGCGCAGCTGCGCGATAAAGAGTCCTACTTGTTTCTGATCCAAAACAATCCCTCCCTTCTATCAAGAAGTATAGCAGAAAAAGAGAAAGTTGTATTCCCCATAAACAGCGAATGGCTTAACAAAGCGGTTTTTGCCATCATTTTTTAGCAGGCTTTCAACTGTTTTCTTTTTCAAATTTTTTCGGCTTCACCGCTTTGCAGGCATCTTGACGTTTCTTCTGCCTGTCAAGTATAATAGCACTATACGATTTCAATCGAAACCAAGGACAGGAGGATATCCATCATGTCTGCTACAGCAAAAGAACTGCCGGCTTGCCCAGTAGAAACCACGTTAATGTTAATCAGTGATAAATGGAAAGTTTTAATTCTGCGGGATTTGCTCACCGGAACCAAACGCTTCGGAGAGTTGAAAAAATCGGTGGGAAATGTCAGTCAAAAAGTCCTGACCGCCCAACTGCGCCAAATGGAAGACAGCGGATTATTAACGCGCACCGTGTATCCCGAAGTACCGCCCCGTGTAGAATACACCTTAACAGAGCTGGGCTACAGTCTAAAACCTATTTTGGATGCTATGCGGGATTGGGGAGCGCATTACAAAGCGCAAAATTTATAAAACATCAAAGGCGGACTGTTTCGATAAAAAATCTAAACAGTCCGCCTTTCTTATCGGCAGATTCTGCTTTTATGCTGGCTTCCTGCCCTGTTCATCGTGTCTTCTGCGGCTGCGACCACGCTGATTCCAGAAATCGGTTTTTGCAGCGCCGCTTTCATCAGGCTAGGTCATCCCGCAATCCGTCAATGATATTTTCTTTTTTTATTTTTCTAGTAGCATACAACATCGTGATCAGCACCACTAAGAACACACCTAGCGCACTGAGGACAAGACTGCTCCACGGAAATAGGAATTGTAGTTGAAAACCACCGCCAGCCACCATGCCTCTATAGATAAGCCAGGAGATCACAACCGAAAGCGGCAGCCCCCACAGCATGGTTCGCGCTCCATAAAGAATACATTCAAAGCATAACATTCTATTAAAATCCCGCTCAGCCATCCCCACGGAACGGAGCATGGCCAGTTCCCGTCTGCGCAGCTTCACATTGGTGGAAATGGTGTTAAACACGTTAGCAACAGCAATCAACGTAATCATTAGGACAAATACCGCGGCAAATAAATGCACAATAAAATTGAGATTGCGGTTCTGCTCCAAAATTGCATACAGATTGTACAGACTATACTCAGCAGTGATACCGTTTGCATCAAGAATGGTCTGCATTTGCGCTGTTGATTGACCAGGATTGTCTGACTCAAAAGTCATCCCCAATACGGTCTTCTCCACAGTATCCAATCCATCAAACTGAGCTTTCATTGTATAAGGAGCAATCAACAAAAGAGAATACCCCCGAAATGTGCTGCCCGCTTCTGCCGGCAATAAATCTGGATAATCCTTGACAAAAGTTGCACGTACCGTTTTCACTCCATTGCCGCTGTTATCGCAAAGGGTAATGTCTATGGGAATATCCTGCCAATACAGATAGCCTTCCACATAAGCTGCCAAAATCATGCTGTCAGCTTGCCCAGTGTAAGCATTAGCTGGCAAATTCAACCGTTCCAGCAATTGCTGATAGGCATTATCATCTACAAAAACAGCGTCCAACGTAGCCTTTGCCGGTTGGCCTTCGCCGTCGTAGTCTAAAAAATCTCCGAAGGTATTCAGAAAACTGCTGGAAAGCTGTTCATCACTGATACAGCAAGGATAAGCCACCTCTGCCTGATAACCGCTTACCGTTATACCAGCAATGCTTTTCAGTTGGTCATACAACTGCAGCAGCTCTGTTTCTTCCATGTCGCTGCTGGAAAACACAATATCATATTGCTCCACCACAGTGTCCGATGCGTCTGCGATTTGATTTAAGTAACTGCCGAAACTGCTAGCCCCAACAAACAGCACCATACTAAATGTAAGCGATAAAATAATACTGCCATAACGGCGCTTATTGCGTTTAAAGTTTTTGAGCGCTAGCTGCTCTGCCAAACCCAAAAACCGCTGCACCAATGGAGAGATTTTAAAATTCTCTGCTGTAAGCTTTATCTCTTTTGTCTGCCGGATACAATCCATCACTGGCATGGCAGCAGCTTTTTTGGCGGGAATGTAAGCTGAAACAAAAATTGTAAAGAAACTGATGATTGCCGCAGCGACAATGGCCGATACTGACACCACCAAACTCAGCGGTACAGTATCATACATGACATTGGCAAAATTCTTTTCTACTAAAGAAAGTACTAGTTGGACACCGGGCAGCCCCACTAAAATACCTAATGGAATGCCTATTATGCCAATGCAAAGGCCTTCAAACAGCACCGAATTGCGCAACTGTTTTTCCGTGGCGCCAACTGACATCAAAATACCAAACTGCTGTGTGCGCTCGTTTAAAGAAATAGAAAAGGCATTGTAAATCAAAAATACTGAACCTACCACTACCAAAATCACCAAAATGGCAACAATGGCATACAACAGCACCATCATAAGCTTTTCACTGGAAAGTCCCATAAAACGCAATACATTATCATTCAAAACATAACTGCCATTGCCTACCACATCTTTTGTGTAAGAAGCAAGCTGATATGGATTTTTCAGCGTGATAAACATCGCCATGTCATCTGCACTGCTGTTATCGGCGGCAGTAATCAAGGTATAGCCCGGCGCGCTATATTCTTCTACAGTTGGACGCTGACAAATGCCAACTACCGTATAACTTTTCTGCATAACCGGCTCCAAGATCTCCGCACTAGCCACATAGGGATTGTGCTGACTTAAACTCTCATTACCGTTTATGCGGTTGCCTACAGACAACGTAATGGTTTCGCCTATAGAAAATTTCACACCGCCGTTGGCCGCAAGATGGGCAGGAACTACAACTTCACTGCTGTTTTCCGGCAGCCTGCCAGAAAGCAGATTTACAGGCAGCACTTTCAAAGCTTTTTTGTCCCAACCCGAGAGAAATATATACGGTTTCGCTGGATTTTTCCCGCCTTCCAGCACAGCATAGCCAATATTTTGCAGCAGAACCGTGTCAGCAACACGGCTATCGTCCGCTACATCTGCTGCAATGGTTGCGCTGACGGCTGGTAATTCAAGGTGCCAGCTTCCATATTTCACGGCGGCGCCATTTATGAGATAACTTTGCAAAGAAACCGCAAAGGTGGCCACGCCTGTAAACAAAGCAGCCGATAACAGCACACCGACAATGGTCACCAACGTCCGTGTACGATTTTTCTTCAAACCTTGTAAAGCAACTCTGTTAAAAATATTCACGGCCGCGCCACCTGCCCGTCCCGCACAATTTTTCCATCGGCAATGGTGACGATACGGTCTGCCTGCAGCGCAATATTCTCATCATGGGTGACAAGAATTAATGTCTGCTGGTATTTGTGATGGCTTTCCTTCAGCAACTTGATAATTTCCTGACCATTCCGGCTATCTAAGCTGCCGGTCGGCTCATCGGCCAACATAACCGCCGGCGCATTCATCAACGCGCGCCCAATGGCAACACGCTGCTGCTGACCGCCGGAAAGCTGATTGGGCAAATGATTTCTGCGCGCCTGTAAACCGAGCAATTCCAATAAATCCTGCAACCGTTCTTGATTGACCTTACGCTTGTCCATCAAAACCGGCAAGGTGATATTCTCCACAACATTTAAGGTTGGAATCAGATTGTGAAACTGATAAATCAATCCCACCTGTCGCCGGCGAAAAATGGCCAGTTTTTCCCTGCTTTGCCCATAAACATCCTGCCCGTCCAGATACACATTTCCGCTGGTGGGGACATCCACGCCGGCAATGGCGTGCAGCAGCGTCGATTTGCCCGAGCCAGAGGAACCCATGATTGCGACAAATTCTCCCTTTTCTACTGTTAAGGAAACATGGTCCAAGGCCATTACCCGATTTTCTCCTTTGCCATACACCTTACACAGTTCTTCAATTTTTAAAAACTCCATATGATAAGCCTCCTATGTTTTGGTCTGCCCTTATCATAGAATATTCTGCTTACATCTCTGTGACTTTTTGGTGAGAGATTTGTCACTTTGGAAAACGCAAGACAAAAACAGCGCCGCCCTGCCGGTGATTTTGCGCCTTCACTGTTCCGCCATGCCTGGTGATAATCGTCTTACAAAGGGCTAGACCAATCCCATAGCCTGCCGCACCGGATTGCTTTCCACGATAAAAACGGTCGAACAAATACGGCAAATCCGCTTCGTTTATTCCAGAACCATTATCGCGAATTGTAAGCTCGGTAAACAGCAACGTATCGGTACAGAGAATTTCTATGATTCCGCCCTCCGGTAAATTCTCCAGACAATTTTTGAGAATATTCTGGATTGCCTCGGAAAGCCAGCCCTTATCGCCCCAAATTGTCACATGCTGCGGCACCGTTGTTTGCACGGTAATATTATGTAACTCCATGGCAATCAGCAACGGGTGCAGCGCCGCCTGAATGAGACTGTCCAGAGCAAGCTGTTCACGCTGAAACACCACAATACCCGCATCCAAACGGGATAGCTTTAAGAGCGATGTAAGCAGCCAATCCATTTGCGCAAACAACGCCTCGGTCTCCCACAGCAAAGCCTTTTGCTCCCGATTCTTCAGATTTTGCTGCAGCAAAGAAAGGGTTAGATTAGCTGATGTCAACGGCGTGCGAAGTTGGTGAGCAATATCCGCCAGCGAATCGGCAAGATGCTGCTTTTCCTTTTTTAACGCAGCATTCTGTTCCCGAATACGCAGCGTCATCTTCTTTATCTCACTTTGCAAAATGGCCAGTTCGCCTTCTTCCATCTCGCCAATATCTAGACTGTCTTCGTTGTGCAGCACGCGGTCAATTTGTGCCGAAAGCTGTGCAAGCCTTTCATACCGTGCCTTGGTAAACACAAAAAACACTGCGCCGAGGACAGCGGTAACCAAAAGGACCAGGACACCAGCGGTCCAATGTATGATAAAGCCTATACTAGCAGAAAGAATGGTTATCACAAGATAGCGGCAAACCAATGGTTTAAGCTCTTTATTGCGAAACATAGCTGCCTCCCAACCGATACCCCATACCGCGCACCGTTAAAATAATCTGGGGCTTCGCAGGATCCGTTTCAATTTTTTCCCGCAGCCGCTTGATGTAAACGGTCAGCGTATTATCATTGACAAATTCGCCTGCTGCATCCCACAATTCATCCAACAGTCTTTCCCGGGGGATAATACTTTTGGGATTGTTTATGAAAATCAATAGCAAACGATATTCTAATGCTGAGAGAAATATTTCGTTGCCATCTTTTTTCACAACACCGTTGGTTGTATCCACAGAAAGACTGCCAATTTCAAAAGCCGCCGGAGAACGCCCCGCTTTTCGCAGCGCTGATTTGATGCGAGCCACCAACTCGCGCGGACGAAAAGGCTTGATGATATAATCGTCGGCGCCCATATTCAAACCTGTCACCACACTGGCCTCATTATCGGCGGCTGTCAAAAAGATTACTGGGATGTCCTGTTTTTGTTTAATCTCTGTGTAAACTGCAAAGCCATTGCCATCGGGCAAAGAAATATCCACCAGCGCCAAATCCCAGTTGGCGCGTTCCAGCAAGTCGACGGCTTCCCGCTGGGTTGCGGCATGTACCACATGAAACTCCTCCGCACAAAGCAGGCGTATCAGATTTTTGGCAATCTCCCTGTCATCCTCCACTAAAAAAATCTGTTTCATTGCAGATGGCCCTCTTTCTCATTATAATTTTACTTGTATCTTTATTATATTTCCTGCACTTCAAATATACAAGTCAAGAAAGCCTCCTAACGGGCTTATCTTTCCGTCACAGCGTCACTCTTTACCATAAAAAATCAGACAGAAACATTATTGCTCCTGTCTGATTTGCTTACAATTTTTATCGTTTCATTCTATTGACATTATTTAGACGGTTTCCGCACAGCAACAAGCATTCCAGTGCAGTGCTTCCGCGCAGACGATATTGATATCTTCTGCTGAGGAAAGCAAAACCGCTTCCAGCATTTCTGCCGCATCACGCACACAGGCTTCACAGTTTCTGCGCCCAACACCTGTATCAATGCCTTTCAATTCTTTACAGATGATGGTTCCGTTTTGCTTCTGAAAAAGCTGTACTAACATTCTGCTGGCTCCATAAGCCTTTGCCCGTCTGACACTGCCAGAATCAGCCCGCTTGCTTTGCCACATATTAGAAATAGCCACTGCACCAGATATCGCGCCGCAAACTCCTTCTAAGCTGCCTAACCCTCTCCCATAACCTTCCATGAGCGGCAATAGCAACTCACTGCCCAAACCAAATCTCCATAGGCACAGGCAACTGCTTGGCTGCAATTGAAACCCTTTCGAAAATATTCTACCGCATCTTCTACTCTTGACTTCACTATCACTGCTTTCTTTCTGAAAAAATCTCAATTTCTGTATCGTAAAAAAATACAAACCCTCCACCTTGCCTAGTTGTATGCAGCCATAAAACCGAATCAATTCTTTTAACAATACCGCCATCGCAAATCTGTGCGATAGCATACTGATTGTAAGTGTCATAGTCCAAGAAATTGTCACCCAATGCCAAGGCTCCAGTTGTTGTTCCGCCCCATTGCATAAATTCAAAAATGCTATAGGCAAATCTCGCTGCAGTCCCACCCGCAAAAAATTTACAACAGCAGACAAAACATGTTTCCGTGCTGGATTTACATTTAAAATGTGATACTCAAACTGCTTACCACAAGATTTGGTGTAACAGTCCAATTTACTGCAAAAAAGAAATCCTATTGATTGACAAGCTCTGCATCATATAAATCTAACCTCATCGCTATCGTATCTGATTTTTACTGTTCTTCTTTCTCTGGAACAATTTGCATGTTACAGCAGCTTTCAGATTTTTTTCCTCCAAATAAATTTGCTAAAATACTTTTTTCTCCGTCATAGTTATTTCCCTCTCTCTAAAATTTACATCACAAAATTAAAAACATATCCTGTCATTGTAGCTACCGCAAAAACGCAGAGTACAAAAGCAACAATCATCTTTCTCTTAAAAATTGATGTCAACAAAGACACTTCTGGAATACTGGCGCCAGCGCCACCTAAAATCAAGGCAATCATCACACCGGGTGCAACGCCTTTTTCCATCAAAATGCTGGCAATGGGAATCATAGTTTCTGTACGAATATACATCGGAATTCCTACCACTGCCGCAACTGGCACCGCCCATATACTAGAAGCGCCCGCCAAACCAGCTATAAGTTCTGTAGGAATGAAATCATGAATAAAAGCACCAATACCCGCACCTAAAAGTAAAAACCAAAATACCCGTTTCAAAAGCGTCAGCGAATCTTTAAGCGCCAATAAAACTGCCTGCTTTTGCTTTTGCCAAAACGTCCCTTCAAGATGCTCCCAGCAGATTCCATCCTGATGACCACCAGTTACTGTTACAGACTTCACTTCTTTTTCAAATCCTGCCCAGTCTAAAACCAAACCCATGACTACGGCAAAAAGAGAGGTAAAAGCTGCATACACCATAGTTGCTTTGAAACCAAAAAAAGCTACCAATAGTGTAACAATCGCCGGATTTAAAATGGGCGAAGTCAGCAAAAAAGATATTGCTCCACAAA
>CABUKW010000113.1 GCA_902492275.1 uncultured Peptococcaceae bacterium | reverse complement strand
CAGTGCTGTTTATCAACGAGCGGGGTGTTTCCATTTCCCATTTGAACAGCCTGCTTACCTTACCGGCCGATACCGTGGTCTTTGCGATGGGCACTGCTCCGGTACAGGAACTGGTGCCTGTATTAGAAGAATTACACATTCCCTATTACACTGCTGGCGATTGCCGCCGCAGCGCAGACGCCCTATACGCCATCCGTGACGGCGCTGAAGTTGGCCGACAGATATAACCTATTGTCGCCTATAATTTGATAGCCAACACTCTAACGCTTCTACAAAAAAGCCTTCCCCTTACACTTATCCATGATTTTGAACAAATAAGCTGCTAGGAAGGCTTTTTTCTTTTTGGCAATCATCTATTTAAGATAAAAATACAGCTTTTTAAATAAACTTGCACAAAATCCACATGCAAAGCCCAAAGTCTGTACATTTTTCTCCAGTAGCAGTTCCACCTTGCTTATCATCCGTGAAAGTCATTCCTGAAAGTTTGTCCGCACTTGTTCCTAGGTTTATTTTATGGTAAAATGATAATACTATGAAAAGTATCATGATGAATTTTTTATCAAATTTATACAAAAGATGCTGGAAGCATCATTCTGGAAAGGATGCGTTTTTTATGGATACTAGAATAAAAGAATTGGCACATAATTTAATCAATTACTCCTGCGCTTTGCAGCCGCAAGAAAAGGTAATGATTCATGTTTTCGGCACCTCCGCTTATCCGCTGGCACGGCAACTGGTAAAAGAAGCCTACGCTGCCGGCGGCTATCCGTACGTGCAAATTGAAGACTATCAAATTAATCGGGAACTGATGCTGGGTTGCACAGAAGAACAATTGAAGCTAAAAGCTGACTTGGAAATGGCACAAATGAAAGAAATGGACGCCTACATTGGCATTCGCGCCTCGGACAATATTGCGGAACTCTCCGATGTTCCTCACCAGCAGGTACATCTGAACACCGCCATGGGCAGAGAGGTGATTAACGAACGGGTAAATAATACCAAATGGGTAGTGCTGCGGTACCCCAACAACTCGATGGCCCAACTGGCCAACACCAGTCTGGAAGACTTTGAAGACTTCTACTTTAACGTCTGCAATCTGGATTATCAAAAAATGTCACAGGCTATGGACGCTCTGGTAGATTTGATGAACAAAACCGACAAAGTACGCTTAGTTGGCGAAGGCACAGACCTGACCTTCTCCATCAAGGATATTCCCGCCATCAAATGTGACGGCAAAATGAACATTCCCGACGGGGAAGTATATACTGCGCCGGTACGGGATTCAGTAAACGGTGTCATTACCTACAATACGCCATCGGTATTTCAAGGCTTTACTTACGAAAATATTTGCTTCACCTTTCAAGACGGAAAAATCGTCGAGGCTACCGCCAACAATACAGAAAAACTCAATGCGGTGCTGGATACCGATGCTGGCAGCCGTTATTTGGGTGAATTTGCCATCGGCGTCAATCCGTACATTTTGAACCCTATGAAGGATACCTTATTCGACGAAAAAATTATGGGCAGTATCCACTTAACGCCAGGCCGTTGTTATGAAGATGCTTTCAACGGCAATGATTCTCAAATCCATTGGGATTTGGTATATATCCAAACACCGGCCTACGGCGGCGGAGAAATTTATTTCGATGACGTACTCATTCGTAAAGATGGCGTGTTTGTGCTGGAACAGCTGCAATGCCTGAACAGCGAAAATCTCAAATAGACAGGAGGGTATTTATGAAAAAATCTTTCTGGATTTTTCTCCTACTCCTTCCGTGCCTTCTGGTTGGCTGCAGCGAAAAGCAAAACGCTGTTGCGACCACGGTTTCTGGTCAAATGAACTATTCGGAACAAACCATCGCCGCAGTACAAAAGCTGACCGACGGCAACACCGCCGCCTTTTATCAGTTATTTGACGACAACATGAAAAAAGAGATGAACGAACAGGATTTGCAGGCTCTGTGGAATAGAACCTGTTACCAATATGGCGCTTTTCAATATTATCTATCGGAGATAGCCATCAGTTCTAAAGACGGCAATCAAACTGCCAGCATTCCCTGTATTTTTGAAAACGGAACGCTGACAGTACGGCTCACCTTCAATAAAGAAGGAGCCATCTCTGGTTTTTATATGACAGAAGGGGAAAATGTATCCGGCAGTCCCCGTCTCAATAATGATATTGAAATTTCCTTTGGCACAGAAGACTATCCATTATCCGGCAGTCTAACCTTACCAGAAGGCTCCGGTCCATTCCCGGCTGTGATTTTAGTACAAGGCTCCGGCGCTTTTGACCGCAATGAACAAATTGGTCCTAATGTGCCGTTCTTAGATTTAGCCGAGCAATTAGCCCAACAAGGAATTGCCGTATTGCGTTATGATAATCGCTCCTATCTATACGAAGAAGATGTCATCCAAACAGATAATTGGACTGTCTATGAAGAAACCATTGATGACGTCGCCGCTGCTGCAGCCTTTTTACAAACGCTCAATACCATAAAAAATGAACAAATCTATATTGCTGGACACAATATGGCCGGTTATCTGCTGCCGCGTATTGCCGAGCAGACACCAGATGCCGCAGGATATATTTTTCTGGCAGCTTCCGCCCGTCCGCAGGAAGATTTATTGCTGGAGCAAACCGCCTATGTACTCAGCACCGAAAAAAATCTGGACGAAGCCAGCAAAACAAAAATTATAGAGCAGACAGAAGCCACTGTTTCCAATATCAAAACGCTGACTGCCGGCAGTACATTGCCTGCCAGTGCACTTTACAACCTGCCTGCCAGTTACTGGCTGGATTTGCAGACCTATCAGCCGCTGCAACAAGTTCAAAAAATCGAACAGCCTCTGCTCTTTTTACAAGGCGGACGGGATTATCAAGTATCCACAACCGATTATCAACTTTGGCAATCCGCATTGGATGAAACAAAAGACGTCCACTTTCTCTATTATGACAATTTGAATCATCTTTTCATGAGCGGCACTGGCAAAAGCACGCCAGCCGAATATGAACAAAAAGGTGTTTTTAGCAACCAAGTCAGCGATGATATTGCGCAATTCATTAAAAATCACTGTGAACCGTAAAGCTTGGAGATTGATGGATCCCGCATATAAAAAAGCATAAAAAAAGATGTATCCCTTCTGTGTTGTATACAGAACAGATACATCTTTTTATTTCACCTTTTTCCGTTCAGGAAACGATCGGCGCAGGTCTTTTATTCTGGCACAGCCTCGCCATTGCTTCCTTCTTCCCCTTCAATGGGCACAATGCCTGAATAAAAGGGCCTGTCCGCTTCAAACCATAAATGCCCCAACGTAAAATCTTTACCGCCGTCCATCGTAAAATAGATTTCATCCACATCGCCTAAATTATCATCAATGCTGCGAGCCAAATTATAAAATAGCTGACCTTCATAACCAGGCTCAATCTCCAAGGCCTTTACGCTTTCCGAGTCAAAATCTACCTTTACCTGTTGACCAGTTTCCTGTACGGTATTGACCACTAACTGCCGTCCATAAGCGGTCTCAATAATCAACCGGTTATATTCCTCCACAATGGTTTGCGCCGATAAAGCATCCTTGTCCACAGAGGTTACCATCGCAGTTGTCAAATTTTCCTGCAGCTCGTCATGTTCTTCGGTACCATCTACAGCATTGGGGTCTTTTTCTTCAAAGGCATCTGTGAGATATAATGTAATATAAATACTATCTTCGGCCACTGGCGCAGGCAAGTCTTCCTCGGCAGCATCTGTTTTTGCGGATTCTGCTCCACAACCGACCAGAAGAATCAGCAAAAGCCCCAGACACAAAAGAAGCCCCACCAAGTTTTTCTTCCTCATTTTTTTGCCTCCTAAATAATCTAGAATCTCTATTTACTAGTATGCTTTCATTTTTCGCAAATGTCAACTAAAAAATATATTCTTTCCATACAAGAAACAATTCAGATTATTTTATGAGTTCGTTCGTTCCGTTTTCAGCCCAATAAAACCAACACGGTAACTAAAATTTGCTGTATGAGGACAGCTCACGCCGCATTTCGATAAGAAGGATTAGAAAAATTGGACATTCCTGCATCCCTTGTGTAACGTCTTTTTTGTGATACCGCCACTTCATCCTCCGATTGATTAAGGCGTTGGCTAAGACGATCCCAAAAAGAGCCTGGCTGAAACTCCATCACATTTAATTTTATTAAACTGAACAAAAGCACAACACTGCAAACAAAGCCAAAGATAAAAAATCCCAATACGTTCGCTTCTGCCATGTGTTCGATCCACAACAAACTCCCCATAATCAATAGAACCATCACTGCCGCCATAATTCCATATTTTTTCTGCTCATTTTTCATGTTCTTCACAACTCCTTCACGAATTTATGTTCTGTTTATACTATACAACACAAACCTCTGTTCGTCAATATGGAAATCGAACATTTTTTCTGTTTTTATACTTTTACAAAATCAGGTTTTAACAGATGACCCGACAGCGTCAATATGCAGAGTATCTCATTGATAGAAACAGCTATAAAAACAGCCCAATTACCTTTCTGCTTTACTTTTTGTTGGCATTTGCAGTATAATACTAACAAAAAGGAGTGTAATACAATGGACTCTACGCGAATGATTGCGAAAATGCGCCAAATTGAACAGGCTGTACCGCCAGAATTAGAACAACTGGTCATTCTGCAAAAAAAAGAAACGCTGCCCAACGGCACAGTCATCAACTATTACGAAGAAAACGAAAGCCCGGTTACTTGTGGATCCGGTATCAGCCCGATACCAAAGAAGTATTGGCAGCAGAAATGGACGTCAATTTTGACTGCTTAGTCGGCCTAAATCGCAGTCCCATCCAATTACGGCTGGTGGCCAATCATGTTTTAGAATATCTGGCGTAAAACAAAAGGACTATCACGGGCAGAAATTTGCTGCAACAAGTCTGCTTCCTCCAATAGTCCTTTTTCTGTTCATCAATGTTGCACAATAATGGTAACGCCATTCTCTAAATCATGGGACATCGCCTTTAAAATACGGCTCAAAAGCAATGCCGTGCGCTGCCGTTCCTCCTCATCCTCCACAATAAAAATGCTGTTCATCCCCTGCACCTTATCGGCATAACGCCTCGTCACAATCGCAGCCAAAATCGTATCACGCATCAATCGGACGCCTCTCTTCCTATGGTATTTGCCAGGGGCTTCTGTACCGCGCTTTCTAGTACCGGCGTTCGTTTCGCCGCTTCTATCACGCAACCAATATCCTTTTCATTGGGCAATAAAAAAATACCCAACGCACCGGTGTCCATATTTTTACGGGCTGCCGGCGTCCATTCCTGCTCACCAATTTCCAGCTTATTGCCAACCAGCATAGAAATATCGTGCAGCAGAGCCTGCCGCTGTCCCAAATTATTCAGCACCGAGCGCCCGTCATCATCATAAGGATGCAGTACAATGGCCACGCCTTCCTGCAAAATTTTTTCCCGTGCCTCCAAATCGCCCACATTCATAATCACAATATCATCGATATAGAGCAGCGATTTTTCAAAATGCAAGGTTCCTTCCTCTACACGGGCGATATCTCTAATAAAACTGCCCCGCATCAGGAAACGGGAAAATAAAATCATGGCAACCCCTGCCAGGATCCCAATTTTCTGTCCGCCAAAAATCGTAGCGCCAGAAGTCACCAGGGCTACCAGCATAACCAGATAATTGCGGGATTCAAACACTTTCGCAATGCCTTCTATATAATCCAGTCCCCGCGGCACCAATGTATTTTCTTCCAGCTTCATCAGCGTTTCCCGCTCCATATTGCGGATATCGCGAAATTGCTGGGCGCATAGTACCAGGAAGGTAATCGCCGTATATTCTTCTTCCAGCAAAGCAGGCAGCGCAATAGCCGCCAAACTGGCAGCAATCGCACCCAACGACAGATGAATGATGTATCCATGGGGATAGGACGGATAATTGCGATAATCGGTGCGCAGCATATATAGCCGCGCCAGAAAACCGGCTGCCATACCCAAGAGGATGGCTTCTGTATAAGTACCCATATCAACCCTTTTTCAGCGAACCGCGGCTAATCCATACAAAAGCGAAACCGCCTGCAGCCGCCAGCACCACAAGCCAAAGGATGGCTTTTCCCATGCCGCCGCTTTTTTCTGCAGCAGTTTGCGCCTGCGGTTCTTCTTGTACAACAGCATTTGGTTCCTGTTCTTCTGCCGCCGTTTTTAAACCTAAAAATTGGGGCAGGACCTCGGCAAATTCCCGAGCGCCCACCTCTGCTTCTTCTAAAGAATTGGTATGGGTCCCAACCTCCAACAACACCGAATGGGGCGCTAAATCCTGATTGTAATTGCCTTTCGCCATAAAGATAGATTTGATTAGACCCGGTTTCACTTCGTCATAATAGGCTTTCATTTTTTCCGCAAACTCGATATTGGCTTCACTGTTTTGATTTTGCCGGCCTACCACCAAACGAATTTGGGTAGCTGCCTCGCCATCAAATTCAGTGGCATAATAATCCGGGTCAGGAACGCCGTCCCGATGAACATCAATCATAGCCGCAGGCGCCTCCTGTAACAGTTCTGCCGCTGTTTTGCGCGAGCGTTGATAGGCATTGACATCGTGCGGGTCATGAATATTTTCGCTGTGAATGACTGTCACGCCCTGTTCTTCCAACACAGTAGCCATAACTGCGGCCACGTCTAAAATGTCGCCGCCGCCATTTTTACTCTCTGTGCCGGAGGTTGGCACATAGCTTTCATCGGTGTGGGTACAATAAATGGCGATAGCCTGAAAAGCGCCCGGTTGGGTACTGACAGCCTTCGCGGCTTCTTGCAGCTCTGCCAGCACCTCCCGCAACTGCCGTTCTTCTAAAAGCTGACAATACGCATTCTGTCCATCAATTTTTGTGACTTTATAATGCTTATTATCGCCCGTCAACAGCTCGTCGCCAACAGAAACCTTACGGCTCATATATTCAACTGCTTCGCCGGTTTCCTGATCATACAAGGTAAAATAGGTACCGTCAACCTGTTCATCGCCGGATTGACTGCTGGAATCCCACACAGGCAAAAACGTACCGTTCTGCTGCCACTGGGTAAAAATATAGGTAAAAATGCAAAGACAAATTACGCTGAGCAGCGCCACCGTCCAATTCGCCCGCTGCCGGCTCAATCGGCTATTCCATTTATCCATGATGCTTGTCTCCTTTCATACCGCCAGCGGCCCGCAAATTTCTCAACACACTGGGATCGCGGTTCTCACTGCTTGGTCCGCCCTGCAACCGTTCCCGGCTTTCACCAATCAATTCTGCCAGACAAACCGCCAACACACCGGCCAGCACGACAGTGTCATACATACCGCCGCCGCCGAAATGCACTAGCCCCGGAATCCGGTTCCAAATCAAATAAATGCCATGGGTCACATCGAAAAATAACACGCCCAGTACAGCCGCCACAAAGGCGCCTTTACGGGAACGGCCAAATAAATAGCCCAATAAACCGGCGATAATCGGATACAGATAGATAATATCTACCGGTAACGCAAATTCATCGCTCACAAAACGACCTAACAACCAGATAGCAGCAGTCGTGAATACCGCACCTAACAACGAACGAATTTTTTCTTTTCCGCTGCCTGCCTTCAGCCACACATAGAAAGCCACGCCCAGAGGCACCAAGGCTCCGCCTACATTCAACCGCACAGTCAGCATATCGGAATGATATACTGTGAAATTAACGAAACTCCCCAATACAATAGCGGCTAACACCAACAAGGCGCCTTTATCGGAAAGATGCATGCGGTCCAGCACCCGCTCTGCTACACCAAAAAAAATCAGCAAAGCCAGACTAAGCAAAATTAATCGTCCAATGGTAAATCCCATAGTTTTATCCTCCTTTTGCAAATAAAAATCAGCCTATCAGCCAATATTCTTTTTCTAGTCTGCCCGGTCTGCCAGCTTTTATACCTGCGGTCCTTTTTTACGCAGTTATTCCTGCAGGGCAAAGGCTTCTATCAATAGCTTGTGCCCCGTCAAATCGTCGGTCAAATCAAACCAGGAAAAGGGAATATACATATAACCCTGGTCGGTGGGCCCATGGCTGGCTTTGCCCCAACTCTGTACCACCTGCACCAGCTCTCTGTTCAAATCATAATTGACAGCCACCATAGAATGCCCGCCAATACGGTTTCCTTGCCGTTTTAACGGCACGACCCCACGTTTGGCTTCATAAAAATCTGTATAAATAATCATAGAAAACACCACCGGATACTGCTCCGACAAAGCAGTCAGCACTTCCTGCAGACAGTGACAGCGTTCATACCGTTGTACTCGATAAGGCAACGCCCGCCGCAATAATTTCTGCCCATTCACAGGAAAAGCCTGATTACAATTGGTTTGATTGCTGGGATACATCCGTTCTGGACAAACGCCTTTGTACGCTAAGGTCTGTATAGACGCTTCTAATGTGCGCCCCTTGGTATCGCGGGGCAAGCCGTCAAACAAGCGATTCATTTTATAAATAAACAAGCCGGAAAACGGCACGATTTTTCCCGTTTGCTGATAAAATAAAATGGAACGGGCATTGGCGGCAGCCACACCGGTACAAATTGGCAGCATCCCCTGATGGACAATCGGCAAAGGCACTTGGCCAATTCCGCCCTGCTCTGGAAGAAATGCGGCTTTACGCAAAAAATGATCTGTTTTCTCTTCTATCCTGTCGTCTATCAGAAAAGCAGGCACAACAGCGCCTGGCACAATAGAAAACTGCATCGATAACTTCCCCCATTTCCAACAGATTGATACCGCAGCGCACCACACTTCATACTATATGGACCAACCTGTCATTTTTTGAAAAAAAGAATTGCAAAACTATTTCTAGTATATGAATTTTTCCCAAATTTTGATTTGCAATTTCCTATTGATTATGCTATATTAATGAGATTGAAAGATTTTGTACACAATCAAAAAGGAGAGATATTTGTGGGACGTATTCACAATATTGAAGGAAAAAAAAATAAAATGGATTCTCTGCGCTCCAACGTGTTCACCAAACATGCCCGGGCCATTACGGTAGCAGCCCGCGCCGGCGGCGGAAATCCTGACTATAACGCAGCGCTGAAATTGGCCATTCAAAAAGCAAAAGCCGACAATATGCCAAACGATAATATCAACCGCGCCATCAAAAAAGGAACCGGGGAAGACGGCGGCGCCAACTATGAACACATCACCTATGAAGGATACGGCCCTGGCGGCGTTGCAATGATTATTGAAATGCTGACAGACAACAAAAACCGCGCAGCCAGCAATATTCGTTATTATCTGGACCGCAACGGCGGCAATCTGGGAACCGCAGGCTGTGTAAGCTATATGTTTGAACGCAAAGGCATGCTGCTCATCGCTGCCGATGATGACATCAGCGAAGATGAATTGATGGAAGCTGCGTTAGAAGCCGGTGCAGAAGACTTTATTGCCGAAGAAGACGGTTTTGAAATCATCACCACGCCAGATGACTTTCCAGCTGTCCGCGAAGCCTTAGAAGGGAAATATACCTTCGTTCAGGCCGATATTACCATGCTGCCATCCACCTATACAGCTATCGATCCATCCTTGCAGAAGCAGATGGACAAATTATTAGACGCCTTAGAAGAAGACGACGATGTGCAGAACGTGTACCACAATCTGCAGCAGTAAGTAAACCTTACAGGACGATATCTGAACCTCTTGTGTATATCATCATACACAGGAGGTTTTTTATGTTACATGGTCCTTTCCAGTTCTAAAAAAGGAATCCCCCATGATCAAATTAGAAAAAAACAAACCACGTTGTAAGCAAAGCATAGAGCATTCACGAAACAGAAAAGAAACCGCTATCAACGGAATTATAAAATGCTTACGTGCTTATGTCGCTTATTGCTTTAAAGAAAAGGCTATGTGATTTAAACTGTCATGCCTTATACGGCGCACAAAAAACAACCCCGAGGAAGTCCTCAGGGCTGTTTCTGCATGCTTGCAATATTTACTTTTGCCA
>CABUKW010000112.1 GCA_902492275.1 uncultured Peptococcaceae bacterium | reverse complement strand
CCGATACTGCTCACCATCCAGCATACTATTCATACAGGCTGCCCGAATCCCCCGGCGCACCAATTGGTCAACC
This sequence comes from uncultured Peptococcaceae bacterium, assembly GCA_902492275.1. GTDB lineage: Bacteria > Bacillota > Peptococcia > Peptococcales > Peptococcaceae > UBA7185. Next base: position 10,019 of record CABUKW010000112.1, on the reverse strand, counting down.
TGGTCCTTCATCAAAGAAATCAACGGAGAAATCACCAGTGTCAAGCCTTCCAGCATCAGCGCCGGAATTTGATAGCACAGCGACTTACCGCCGCCGGTGGGCATAACCACAAAAGTGTCCTCGCCGCGCAGAATAGACTGGATGGACTTCTGCTGAATTGGTTTCAAAGCCTTATAGCCATAATATTTGCGCAGTAATCCTTCTGCTTCCTCCAGCCTATCCATGCAACTCATCTCCATCGGCAGGCAAGGATTGCCCTAAGGCGCCGGCAATCTGCTTTTTCACTATCATTGCCAATTCTTTCGTATCCATAGTCTGCACCGTCTCCGCACTGATAGCGGGCAGTACCGTAACGGTAACCTCGGTTTTATACATCCAAAAGCTGTTGCGGGGCATAATATTTCCGGCGCCGTCAATGGCAACCGGAACCACCATAGCCTTGCCCTTCTGCGCTGCTTTTAGGCTGCCTGCTTTAAATTCGCCCAAGTTTCCATCAATGCTGCGCGTTCCTTCAGGATAAAGCACTAGACTATGACCCTGCTGCAGCAATTTTGCCGCCTGCAGAATGGCTGCTAGTGCCTTGCGCGTATCGCCACGAGTAATCAGCACACATTTCATATAAACAATCCACTGGGCAAAGAAGGGAATTTTGCCCAGTTCTTCTTTGGCCACAAAACCGATGGGCCGATCCACCACTGACATCATCACAGGAATATCCATATAGCTCTGATGATTGGCCACAAACAATGTTGCGCCGCTTTTCGGAATATTCTCCGCACCATTTATCGTAATTCGGCTGCCTGTCAGCCGTACAATCCGTCTCGCCATTCGACTGGCATAGGCATAAATCTTCTCCAATACTACCGCATCGCCCAGCTTCTCTTTTTTCTTATCCAGGCTTTTAAAATAGAGAACCCCCAGCATTACCACAAGCCCCAGATAAAGATATACCACTAAAGTACGAATTACTTTCATCATCAAACCGCTCCTTTTCTGTTTCCATCTGTTATTGTAGCATCTCTACCGTCGATTTACAACAATTATCCCCGCAAACTGTGCCAATCAACTGCCCGTTGCTGCTCAAGGTAGGCTGCAATCAACACATCCAGTGCCTGGCTTTTCTCCACAACAATGCCAGCCTGCACCGAATTTCCCTGCTCCACCAGATGAACCAGTTCTGTTCGCATGATCGTAATCTCCTGTAACAATGATTTTTCCATGCCATATCGCCTCTCCATTTTCGCACGCATTGGCCAACAGGGTTCCCTTTCCCATTGTCCCCATCGTTACAAAAACTATGCTAAAATTTTTCCCGATGAATTTTTTCATAGGCCAGTTGTTCTAGATGATGTCCGGCTTTTTCCTCGGCGGGAGCCCCCAACGCCAGAATGGCCAGTACCTCATATTGCTCAGGAATATCCAACAGCCCTTTCACAAAATCGTTGCTGCTTTCCTGCTCCCCTTGCGCCATACGTTTACGAATTTGCACCCAACAGGAACCCAAGCTCAGCTTTTCTGCCTCCAACTGCATCAAAATCATGGCAATGCTGCAATCCTCCACCCACACGTCGCTCACAGTCTTATCGCCCAACACCACAACGGCAACCGGCGTCTGGGGCAAAAAAGCCTGCTGTGGATGCCGACATTTGCCCAATTGCTGCAGCGTGTCCTTATCTTCTACCACAATAAATGCCCAAGGATTACGCCCTCGAGACGATGGCGCCAATAACGCCGCCTGCAGCACTTGCTGCAGCGCTTCTTCCGATACAGGCTGCTCCGCAAATTTACGAATACTTCTTCGCTTTAACAATACCTCTAACATCACACACATTCCCCTTTTTCGGCTGTCAATGATTTTCCGTTCTGTTTTTACATATTTGCATTTTATTATACCCGATTCCGTAAAAAATTTCCAATCAAATATTCCACAAAATTCTCTGCCAATCAGACAATTCTCTACAATTAATCACCTGCACGTCGCAGGGAAAGACTTTCGACATGACGCTTTCTGCAGGAACTACCTTTCGGCATAGCCAGAAAAAAATGCTGGAGCAACAGGATCTCCCCACCAGCTCCAGCATTACTGTCTAACCTTCGGTTTCCAACTACATCAACAACAGTCGATTTCCCGATTCTTATTTTTCTGCAAACCGATTATCTAGCCAAACCAGCAATTTTTTACCCAACAAACCAGCAACCGCACAAAGCATACCTGTGACCCCCAAACTCCATTCCAGGTAATGAAAAACCGAACCAATCATGCAAACGCCTGAAATTCCAGCTATAAATAGATAACCAATTCCATAACGCAATTTCTTGCTGCCCAATTGAATTCCACAAGAAAAAGTCATAATCGGAAAAATACAATAATAATTCAGCAGGCAATAAGCCATCTCATCTCCTGTTATAGAAAAACAACTACCCCAGATGATAATGCCTGCAACCACCAACAAGGTTATGCCATAGCAACTGACAATTCCTTTCATAAGCAGTTCCTCCAGTTGCATCATAGCTTCTTTACTACACTATTTCTGCAGTCCCAGAGCAGCTGCGGTCGAAGCTTGAATTTCTCTAAACAGCTCTGGATTCTGCTCCAGTGAAATACCAAAGGACGGAATCATTTCTTTGATTTTAGGCTGCCACTGGGCAAATTCCTGCGGGAAGCAGCGCTGCAGCACATCTAACATAGCGTGTACTGCTGTGGAGGCGCCCGGAGAAGCGCCCAACAACGCAGCTACCGAGCCATCAGCCGAGGTCACCACTTCGGTGCCGAACTGCAACGTGCCCTTGCCGCCTTCTTTGGTATCCTTAATTACCTGCACCCGCTGACCAGCTACCAGCAGTTCCCAATCCTCCAGCTTAGCGGTCGGTACAAACACCTGCAGTTCTTTCAGACGCTGCTTATCGTTTAACAGCAATTGCTGAATCAAATATTTTTCCAGCCCAAATTCCTTCAAACCCGCCATTATCATCGTCAGAAGGTTATGCGGCTTCACAGAGAGAATGAGGTCAAACAAAGAGCCATTTTTCAAGAACTTCGGCGAAAAGCCAGCAAAAGGCCCAAACAACAGCGATTCCTCGCCGTCGATATAGCGGGTATCCAAATGAGGCACCGACATTGGAGGCGCGCCCACTTTCGCTTTGCTATATACCTTTGCATGGTGTTTCTTCACGATTTCTGAATTTTTACATACCATAAACAAACCGCTGATTGGGAAACCGCCGATACCCTTTCCTTCGGTAATGCCCGATTTCTGCAAAATAGGCAAGCTGCCGCCGCCGGCGCCGATGAAGACAAACTTGGCAGTATGAATTTCTGTGCGGTGCTTTTTCCCGTTACGCACCTTTAATTCCCACAAACCATCGCCATTGCGGGTCATGTCCTTTACATTGCAGTTATAACACACATCCACGCCATTTGCCGCCAAATTGGCAACCAGCATACGGGTCAGCGCGCCAAAGTTGACATCGGTTCCGGCTTCACTGCGGGTAGCAGCGATGGGATCGTTGCTGGTGTGACCTTCCATAATCAACGGCACCCATTCTTTTAACTTTTCCCGATCCTCTGTATATTCCATTCCCTGAAACAACGGATGCTGGGATAACGCTGCGTAACGCTTTCTCAGAAAATTGACATTTTTTTCGCCTTCCACCAGGCTCATATGTGGAATCGGCATGATGAAATCCTGCGGATTTTGCAAAAGCCCCTCCTTTACCAGATAGGACCAAAACTGACGGGATAACTGGAACTGCTCATTGATACGCACAGCTTTGGAAATATCCATAGTGCCGTCTTTTTTCTCTACCGTATAATTCAGCTCACACAAAGCATTATGGCCTGTCCCTGCATTATTCCACTCGTTGGTACTTTCTTCCCCAGCACCGGACAACTTTTCTAAAATTGTAATATTCCAATCGGGCGCTAATTCTTTGAGCATAGCGCCCAGCGTAGCGCTCATCACGCCGGCGCCAATCAAAATAACATCTGACTTTTTCTCTTTCCCCATAATCCACCCATTCTCTCTAAAGATAGTATCTGCCGGAGAATTTCCGGCTGCTGCTAACAAATTATAAGAAATTCTATATGATTGAATATCATACTACAAAGTTATTTTCTTGTAAAGTACGATAAAATGCACAACAACCAAGTTTTTTATGGCAACACCCTAGCAAAACACCTGCCAACTCGCAGCAAACAAACCGGTCAGTTAGTCTTCTCGATATTGGGCCACGCCCTGCTCGTATAAATTGCCGCCCTGACAGTCAATGGCCACAATACAGGGCAGATTTTCCACCTCTAAGCGGCGGATAGCACAGGTGCCCAATTCCGCATAAGCAATCACTTCCGCCTTTTTCACCGCATGAGAAATGGCTACGCCGGTACCGCCAATGGCAGCCAAATAGACGGCAGTCTGCTCCTTCATGGCGTCTATTACGTCCTGGCTACGGGGACCTTTCCCCAACATCCCCTTCAAACCAGCCTGACGAATTAGCATCGGCGCATAGCTATCCATACGGCTACTGGTGGTAGGACCACAGGAACCGATAGGCTGGCCCGGTTTGGCCGGTGCCGGTCCCACATAATAAATCAACTGATTTCGTAAATCCACCGGCAACTCTTTACCGGCGGCCAATGTTTCTGTCAACAGCTTATGGGCCTTATCCCGTGCCGTATAAATGACACCAGATAACATCACGCTGTCGCCTGCGCATAAATCCTGAATAGCCTCCTCGGTCAGAGGCGTTGTCAATTTTTTGATTTCTCCCATGTCTGCCGCCTCCTTATAAAACGATTTCCTTGTGCCGCGCCGCATGACAGTTAATATTCACTGCCACCGGCAGCATGGCGATATGGGTTGGGTAATATTCAATATGCACCGCCAGCGCCGTCACACGGCCGCCTAACCCCTGGGGGCCGATGCCCATCTTATTGATAGCCGTTAATAATTCTTCCTCCAATTTCGCATAAAGGGGATTGGCATTTTTGGAGCCGATTTCCCGCGTCAGCGCCTCCTTAGCCAACATAGGCGCTTTTTCCATGGTGCCGCCTACGCCAATCCCCACCACAATGGGCGGACAAGGATTGCCGCCAGCTTTACGCACCGTATCCAAAATAAACTGCTTCGCGCCCTCCAAACCGTCAGCGGGCTTCAGCATTTTCACTGCGCCCATATTTTCGCTGCCAGCGCCTTTCGGCACTACCATAATATGCAGCCCATCGCCGGGCACAATTTCCGTGTGTATAACAGCCGGCGTGTTGTCACCGGTATTGTCCCTGCTAAACAACGGCTCCATCACTACCGACTTCCGCAAATAGCCCTCTTCGTAACCTTGCCGCACACCTTCATTGACTGCGTCGGTCAAGCTGCCGCCGGTGATATGAACCTCCTGCCCTACCCGCAGATAAATAACGGCAATCCCAGTATCCTGACACATGGCCTGCCGACTTTCTCTGGCCATCTGGCAATTTTGCAGAATCTGTTCCAGGCAATACTGACCAAAAGAAGATTCCTCCCGTTTTAGGCCATCCTGCAGCGCCTGCTCCACATCGGCAGGCAAATCATAGCTGACATCCATACAAAGCTGCCGTACAGCAGCGGTAATCTCCTGCACAGAAATTTCTTTCATGCTCTGCTTCCCCCATTTTTTCTGTCTGTTGCACCCAGCAACAGCATGTTATTTTCAGTTCTGTTCCTTATTATACACACTTCTGTACCATTCGTCACGAAAAAATCTTTCTGTTCTTCTTGTTTCCGCAGATCCCTTATCCAGCAGGCATTTCTTGGCAGTGTTTTCCGAATCACCGACCATCATGCAGCGCAAACCCTTTTTTGCCGTCTGCCCGCAATAAGACAGCCCCCTGCCAATCGGTACGCTGCCAAGGAATCTGATTTTGCCGCAAAAACTGCAGCACCTCCTGATGGGGATGGCCATAGCTGTTGTTATATCCGGCAGAAATCATAGCCTGCTGGACACCTTTTGTTTTTAAAGTACGATACAACGCTTCATCGGCCGAATAGCGGCTGCCATGGTGGGGAACCGTCCAGACAGTAATCTGTTTCTGACAATGAACAAAGGCTTCCACCCCCTGTAAGGACAAATCACCGGGAAAAGCGATTGTTGCCCATGGCAACTGTACTAGCGCCGTCAATTCCCGACTATTCTCACTCTGCCCGTTGTCGTCATACACCTGCAGTTGGACGGCGCCCTCCTGTAAATGAAGCACTGCGCTTTCATTAATCGCTTTTATGTCCGTTCCTGCCTTTTGCGCCGCCCAGAACAGCGGCTGCATGGACTCCCGCTGTAGCTGTCCTTTCTCGGCGCAAATATACTGAACCGCCACACCTTCCAATACCTGCGACAAACCGGCAATGTGGTCCGTATCGCCATGGGAAAGGACTACTGCCTGCACCCGATTGACGCCATACCAAGCCAAACAACTGGCCAGCTCCCGCTCTTTGGCGCCGCCGTCAAAAATCACCACTTCCCCAGCCGCTGTACGCAACACCGCGCAGTTCCCTTGACCAACATCCAGATATAACAGCTCATCCGCCAAAGGCGGCTTAGGCCAGCAAAGGCCGACAATGGTCAGGCACAACCCTAAAAAGGCCAAGTAAACCAGAACAGATTTTTGCTGTTTTCTTTGCAGCAGCCACCACAGCAGAAACAGAACAAGCATATACAACGTCAGTGCCAGCCAACCGGGCCGCCCAATAAAATATTGTCCGCCGCCTGCACAGCCAGCCAACAGATTGGCGCTCCACGCTAACAGTTGCAGCAACAACCCCACCGGCAGAAAGAAAACAGTACCTGCCACCGGCAAGAACCAGCTAAAAAGCAACGCCAGCAACAACAGCGGCACCACAATAGCAACCAACGGTACCAGTAAAAAATTACAGAATGGAGAAAAAACAGACAAACTGTAGAAATGCCACGCACCTAGCGGCAGACTGCCCAGATAGGCGGCAAGCACGACGGCCACACTATCCCGCAGCCAGCGCCAGCCAATCCACTGCAGCCTTTGCTGCAAAGGGCCGACGAATACCAGCAGCGATAAGGTAACGCCGAAAGATAGCTGAAATCCGGCTTGGAACAGCAAAAAAGGATTGTCCAGCAACAGTAGCAGCGCTGTCGCCGCCAGAAAGTCCACACTATTTACCGGCCGCAACAGCCGTTGGGCCAATCCTGCCAGCAGAAGCATGGCGGCGGCCCGCAAAGCGGAAGGCGGATACCCCACCAGCAGACAGTAAAAAGACACTCCGCCCAATAGCAGCAACAAGGCCAGCCAGGAGCACTCTCCACCCAGCCAACGCAGCACCAGCAGCAACAGCCCGCCCACAAAACCAACATGCAAACCCGACACCGCAAAGATGTGGCCTATGCCCATGCGCTGTGTCAATCGGTAAAACGCCGGATCCAAGCGCTGCTTCTCACCCAACAGCAGGGCCAACGCCAGCCCGGCCTCTTTCGGCGGCAAAAACTGCTCTGCCGTTTTCGTCATAAATTGCTGCACTTGCCAGGCCCGTCGCCAGATACCCTGTGGCCCGTCCAGCACCGTCACTTCCTCTGCCAGCAGCTTACAAGAGACCCCTTTGCCATAGAACCACTGCCGTTCATCAAAGCCGCCGGGATTGCGTTGTCCCTGAGGCAGCAGCAACGTCCCCTGCACCTGCAGCCGAGTACCGGCCGGATACCAGATAGTAGAACTGCGATCGGTACTATCTACTGCGTCAAAACCAGGGACTGCTACATACAACTTTACGCCCGCCAACGAAGCGCCTTCCAACGATGACAGTCCAGTCGCGACCCCTTCACTTTGAAACCAGAAATAATTCTGCCCGCTGCGGCTTTCCAGCACCGTACCGGCCACCGTCACAGACTGTCCAATTTTCTGCGGCACAAAAGAAAGCTTCTGCATTTGTCCCGCCATCACACCCATTCCCAGCAGAAACAACAACAGAAACACCATGCCTTCCGTCCGTCCGCAATAGCAGCTCCCTGCCAGCAACGCGCAACCCACTGCTGTAACCGCCAGCCATCCAAAGGGCTGCTGCGCCCAAACCAGCACACAGCCGCAGATAAAACCAGTTGCCGCCCAAACCATTCTGTGCTGCTGGAAATAATATCTATCAGCAATCATTATTCCAAAACTCCTTTACAAATCCACACAAAAAATCTATACTAAAAATAATCTCTTTGATTGGCCGTTGGGCGCCAGCAAAACGGCTGATGAAAAGGATGCAAATTGAATATGTGACCACACCTATACCAAGGGAATATTCCTGAGGGACGGGGAACGGATAAACAGCACGGTTTGTTTTTACGGGGAAATATTTTTCGCATCAGTATGGCATTCGCTATCGGCTTTTGTGATTTCTGTGCTTTCCTTTTGCAAACCATTGCTTGTTGCTATTGTAAAATCGGCTCCCCGAGTTCCACTGGAATTCGGGGATTTTTTATCCTTCCCAATTTTTCGTAAAGGAGTTGGAAAAATGGAAAAACGGATTGGCTTCATCGGCGTCATTGTCGAAGAAAAGGGCCACATCAAAGAATTAAACGATTTACTCAGTCAATATGGTCACCTAATTGTAGGACGGATGGGTATTCCACATCACGGCGCAGTGAATGTGATTGTCGTGATTATTGAAGGCAACAACGATGAAATCGGCGCCCTCACTGGAAAATTAGGTAGTATCAAAGGCGTGATGGTGCGCTCAGCGCTCAGCAACTATACCATCACAGAGGAAAGCCTATGAACCCGCCTATCTCTGCGCTCTTAGAAAAGGCGCGCCACACATCCGATTTAAGCCACGAAGAACTGGTACGGCTGCTCTCCTTGTCTGACACAGAACTTCCCGCCTTGATGGCAGCAGCCAATGAAGTACGGCAGAAAACGGTAGGAAACCAGGTTCATCTGCGCGGCATTATCGAATTTTCAAACTATTGTAAGCAGCACTGCTGCTACTGCGGCCTGCGGGCCGACAACGGCGCTATCGGACGCTACCGGCTCACAGCGGAGCAAATTTTAGAAACCGCCGCCTTAGCAGCCCAGACCGGTTATCGCACCCTAGTGTTGCAAAGCGGAGAAGACCCGCTCATCCCAGTAGAAACCATTGCGGAGTTGACCAGAGAAATTAAAAAATTAGGCATGGCTATTACGCTCTCTTGCGGTGAGCGCAGCTATGCAGTTTATCAGCTCTGGCGAGAAGCCGGCGCCGACCGCTATTTAATCAAGCAAGAAACAGCAGACCCGGCCTTGTATCGCTGCATTCGCCCCGGTCACACCCTGCAGGAACGGCTACAATGCCAGCACTGGCTCAAAGAACTGGGCTATCAGGTAGGCTCGGGCTGCATGATTGGTCTTCCTGGTCAGACCGTAGAGATTCTGGCCAGAGATTTAGAGCTGATGAAGGAAATGCAGATTGACATGAGCGGTATGGGGCCCTTTATCCCCCACGGACAAACGCCGCTGAAAAACAGCATGGCAGGCGGCGTTTCCATGACGCTGAAAATGCTGGCCACAGCCCGTTTATACATGCCTTGGCTTCTGCTGCCCGCTACAACTTCGCTGGCTACGCTCCATTCTCAGGGACGGGAACTGGCGCTGCGGGCCGGCGCCAATGTCATCATGCCCAACGTCAGTCCAGAAGAATTCCGCAGCCTGTATCAAATTTATCCAGGCAAGCTGAATACCCACGATTCCATAGTGGAATACCGCAAAAAAATTACAGAGCTCATTGAGGCGGAAGGACGCACTGTCGCCACCGATTTCGGACACAGCATGCATCCCGCCTTTCATCAATAAGGAGGTTTTTTACCATGTATAATCCAAAATCAACCGTTGCTACTGAATTTATCGATGACCAGGAAATCTGTGATTCTCTAGCCTACGCCCAGGAAAACAAACACAACTACGCATTAATCGACTCGCTCATTGAACGGGCCGCCGACTGTAAAGGTCTAAGCCACAGAGAAGCCGCTGTGCTTTTGGAATGCGATATTCCGGAGCTGAACGAAAA
>CABUKW010000111.1 GCA_902492275.1 uncultured Peptococcaceae bacterium | reverse complement strand
CCACCAATTCCACATCCAATCGCTGCGAGAGAGACGAAAAATTATAGGTTTTCGACAGCGGCAGCGTGCAAAAAAGGACAAAGAAAAAAGCGGTTATATCGGAAAAATGACCGATACAACCGCTGCATATGGCGTCTATTTATTTGTACAGAAATCTATAAATTTTTTTACACTTTTCGGATTAATCTTATCATAAATCTACGCAAATGGAAACAGTATTTTTCTGTAAAAGTAAAAAATATTCTTTCCGGCAAGATTTATCTTCTGTTATCAAAAGCATAATTATTTCTATCTCATTATATTTATTCAGACTATTTTTGTTTTTCTTAGCGCTTTGTTCACTCTTCCAGTTTGCCCCAGTTTGGTCTGAATTGCAAGCAGAATTTTTTCCTCATGCTGAAACCATGTCTATTTTGATTTTAAGACGCTGGTTTTCTTTTTATGTCCTCCGGTACTCAAAATATAGTTTAACAGGCTTAAAAAGAAAAATACAGCTTCTCAGGCATATCCAGATGGTTCTGATAAGCCGTATTTTTCTTTCTAAGCCGCTGATATGCTGCAGCCATACCCGAAATACCAAACTGCTTCTTGCGCCGCTTATCCGGCAATTTATAGCCTTTGGCAGCATTGTCGCCGCAAGGTTCTTGCCCTGTGCCGACAAAGGCTGTGCCGGAAGGTGGGTTTGGTGCCAAAACTTCCGCCAAGAAAAATCGTCGGTGACAACAGCCCTTTACACCTTGAGCCGTCCAGCCCGTTTTTTTTATGTTTACCATGTTTTCAATGTTTTTTATGTTTTATTATGTTTTTAAGACATGTTTTAATGTTTTTATATTTACTGTAAAGAAATAGTATAATATATAAGCGTTTGTAGAATGAAAAATCTATCCCCCAGTGTCGCAAACCTGACACACCTCTCCGACTCACCTGTAAACAGCCCTTTACACCTTCGGTGTCGCAGATATGACACACCTTGCCGGCTCACCTGTAAACAACCCCTTACACCTCCGCTGCATTTCCCAAAACTTCGCCAACCCATCTGGCCTGCTGCCAGCGTGCCGTTGAGGGCAACGGCCCCTACAATTTATCTGCTTATCTGCAAAAATCATAGCACTCTCCGCCCTTTTATGGTTTTAAACATTCTACCAGCCTTTATCAAAATTCTGCTATAGGGCACTTGCTACCGCCTTATGGGGTTCGACTTCCCGCTACCTTCGCCAAAATTCCGACTTGGGATGGATAGCGCTGTAGGCTGTGCAAAGCGTGACGGACAGCGCAGCAAGTCCGGCAAAGCTGCACAGACAAGGCGATATCCAGAGCCACGGAGGGATAGGCGAAGGGTAGCAAATAAATCCGAAGGGTAGCAAATAAAAAATCAAAAATCCATTATCCATTTTTGAATATTTATGCAAGCATTCATAATCCCCTTCATATTTCTCGGCTGATAAATTGTTTTTTATTTTTATCATGGACGGCAGATGTTGGCGCTGCGCGCTCTGCAAAATCGCAAAAAAGCTGCTCCGCTTACGCGAAACAGCTTTTCCGAGAAAGAGAATGTTGCTTATTTCAGTGCGAAGGACTGACAGTCTGTGCACTGATCCTGTGTTGGGTTGCTTTCGTGGGTACCAATCTGAATTTCACGCAAAGAGCAGAAATTCTGGCCTACAGCGTGATGTCTGCATTGCTGCACAGTACATTTGATACTCTGGTTAATCTGTCCGTTCATGATATAGGACCTCCTGAATAAAATAAATTGGTGGTACAGTCACTATTATGGACAGCTTTTCGTTTTTTATACCTGCTTGCAGATTTTTTATCCTTTTGCCGATTGTCCCAATATTCTGTCAAATCAAGGCCAGTTCCCGCAGAGCGGCGATCCAGATAAACAGCGTAAAGCAGGACAATACAGAAGTAATCACCACAATTTGTCCGGCCAGGTGATGGTCGGCATTTGCATTTTGCGCCATAATATAGCCCGACACCGCCGCCGGCGAGGCATACATGGCCAACAGGGAAGCCAGGGCCTGCCCGCGAAAGCCTAGGGCAATGGCAGGCGGCAGAAAGAGCAGCGGCACCACCAGCAGCTTACAACAGGTAACGGCGGTCAGTTCCCGAACTTGGGTATTTTGCAGATTCAAATCCAAGTCGGCGCCTAAAATCAGCAGCGCCAATGGAATGGTGATGCCGGCCAAATCGGCCAGCGTATCGTTCAAAAAACCGGGGAACTGCACGCCGGTCAAGGTATAGAGCATACCCAGCGCCGTGGCGATGATCAGCGGATTGCGAATGATGCCGCCCAGTAGTTTGAGCGGATTGTGTTGGTTTTGACCGTTAAACCGCTCAAACAGATATACCGCCAGCAAATTGAACAATGGCACGATAATGGCAATCAGCATGGTGATGGTGGCAATATCGCCGCCTTTATAAATATTGCCGACGATAGGAATGCCCAAAATGACATAATTGCTGCGATAAATGCCCTGAATGACCACGCTTTGCTGTTCCGGCCGCTTTACCAGCCTTGGCGTCAGCCACAGCAGCACGTCAAACAACAGCAACACCGAAACAACGGCATAGCCAATCAGATCCCACGCAAAAGCTTGCCGGAAATCGGTAGCCCGCACATTATTAAACAGCATCACTGGCAAAAAAACTTTAAAACAAAGCCGGTTTAAATCCCTTATCATGCGCCGGGGCATCAGACCAATTTTTTGCAGAAAGGCGCCCAGCAAAATGGTCAGAAATACCGGCAGCATAACCTGGAAGGATAATGAAATAGATTCCAACAGATGTCCCCTCTTTTGGCGATGATGATAACATGCTTATGATAAAACACGTATAAAGAGAGGTTGCTGCAAAGAACCCTCACGCCTCTTGCAGCAACCTTCTCCTGATTATTTTATTTTCAAGTTATACGTTCTTTTATACTTCTTTTATACTTCTTTGGCTGCCATCACAGCAGCGCAACGTGGGCATAATCCGTTTTCATCCAGTTCTTCGGAATGAATCCAGCAGCGCTCGCAGGTGTTGCCAGCGGCAGGCGCAATGACCACATCCAGATTTTTCACATCTTCGCTGATGTAAGCGTCAGCCGGCGCTTCGCTCATGGCCTTCACCGCAACCTGAGAAACGATAAAGATGGTGGCCAGCTGGTCCTGCATAGCCTGCAGCAGTTCCAATGTTTCGCCATCGGCATAGAGAATGACCTGCGCGTCCAGCGCTTTGCCGATTTCTTTATTGGCCCGCTTTTCTTCCAGCTTTTTGGTCACTTCGCCGCGAATGGCAATCAGCTTGGCCCATTTTTCTTCCAGTGCGTCGTTGATGGCGTCCGGATTTACCTGAGGCCACCCCGATAACTGAATGCTCAGCTCTTTGTCTTCCTTAGGCAGATATTTCCACACTTCTTCGGTGGTGAAGGATAAAATCGGCGTCATCACCTGGGCCAGCGCCACGCAGATTTCATACAGCGCAGTCTGGCAGGAGCGGCGGGCTTTGCTGTCCGCTGCTTCACAGTACAGGCGGTCTTTGACGATATCTACATAAAATGCGCTCAAATCTACATTGCAGAAGTTATGCACTGCATGATATACCACATGGAATTCGCAATCCTCGTAGCCCTTGTTTACTTTTTCCAGCAGCTTGTTCAGCTTGAGCATAATCCACTGATCCAATTCTTCCATATCCTTGAGCGCTACAGCGTCGGTTTGATAGTTGAAATCGGAAATGTTGCCCAGCAAATAGCGGAAGGTGTTGCGCATTTTGCGGTATGCTTCGCTGACCTGCTTTAAGATACCCTGGGATACGGCAACGTCGTTGCGATAATCGGCAGACGCCACCCACAGCCGCAGAATATCGGCGCCCATATCGTTGACAACCTTCAAGGGATCTACCCCATTGCCCAGCGATTTGCTCATTTTGCGGCCTTGTTCGTCTACCAAAAAGCCATGGGTCAATACGGCTTTGTAAGGTGCTACGCCGTCTAAGGCCACCGACGTCAGCAGCGAAGAATGGAACCAACCGCGATGCTGGTCGCTGCCTTCCAGGTAGAAATCGGCTGGGGTACTTAGCTCTGGCCGGATTTTCAGCACGCCTTTATGGCTGGAGCCGGAATCGAACCACACATCCATAATGTCAGTTTCTTTGCGGAAATGGGTGCAGCCGCATTTTGGGCAGGTCAACCCTTCCGGAATTAATGCGTCGGCCTCTTTGGCAAACCAAATATCGGAGCCATGCTCCCGGAACAAATCCTGAATCCGGCTGATGGTGTCATCGTTGATAATGGGCTCGTTACAGTCGGCGCAATAGAAAATAGGAATCGGCACGCCCCAAGTTCTCTGACGGGAAATGCACCAGTCGCCGCGGTCGGCCACCATGTTGTAAATCCGGTCATGGCCCCAGGATGGGAAGAATTTTACTTTGTCAATTTCATCTAAGGCATTCTGCCGGAACCCGTCGATGGAGGCAAACCACTGCTCGGTAGCCCGGAACAGCGTTGGATTTTTACATCTCCAGCAATGGGGATACTGATGCTTGATAAATTTCAATTTGAGCAGATAGCCGTTTTCATCCAGCCACTGACAAATGGCCTTGTTGGCTTCGTCGGTGCTCAGTCCGGCGAACTGACCGGCTTCGGCTGTTAAACGGCCCTGATTGTCTAACGGTGAGATAATGGGCAAGTCGTATTTCTGGCAAACGATAAAGTCGTCCATCCCATGACCAGGCGCGGTGTGTACGCAGCCGCTGCCGGCTTCTAAGGTAACGTGTTCTCCAACGATGACAACCGAATCCCGATCGAGGAACGGATGCTGGCAAATCAGATGTTCCAGCTCCTGCCCTTTCCACTGGCCCAGCACCTGATAGTCTGCGGACAGGCCACAATCGCTGATGACATTGTTCACCATTTCTTTGGCCATGATATAGATTTCATCGCCGAACTGCACCAACTGATAGTCAAATTCGGGATGGATAGAAATGGCCACATTGCCCGGCAAGGTCCATGGCGTGGTGGTCCAAATCACCACATAAGCATGGTCGGTATCGAATAACCCTTTGGCGTCTTTTACCGGAAATTTGACATAAATAGACGGCGAACGCAGCTCTGCGTATTCAATTTCTGCTTCCGCCAAAGCAGTTTCACAATCGGGACACCAATGCACCGGCTTTAAGCCTTTATAGATATAGCCTTTTTTGGCCATAGCGCCGAAAACGCCAATCTGTTCTGCTTCAAATTTGGGGTCTAAGGTCACATAAGGATGGTCCCAATCGCCGCGTACCCCTAAACGGCGGAACTGCTTTTTCTGGTTTTCTACCGCGTCCAGCGCAAAACCGGCGCAAGCCTGACGGAAAGCCACCTTATCCACATCGTGATGGTCCAGTCCCAGGGCTTTGATGGCCTTTAATTCGATGGGCAGGCCGTGGGTATCCCAGCCGGGCACATAAGGGGCGTCGTAGCCGGTCATACTGCGGTGCTTCACGATCATATCTTTCAATACTTTATTCATGGCATGGCCTAAATGGATATCGCCGTTGGCATAAGGCGGGCCGTCATGCAAAATAAATTTGGGATGTCCCTGATTTTTTTCTGCTACCTTGTGATAAATGTCGTTGCTGTCCCAGAATTCCAGCGTTTCCGGTTCCTTTTTAGGCAGATTGCCCCGCATGGGGAACTCGGTCTGCGGCAAATTCAGAGTCTTGCCATAATCTACTTTTTCCACGTTTCTTTTCACCTCAAAAATTAATATAACCCACGCCGTTATCTATCAATTAGTCCAATGGTTATTTGGCGTTGGCATTTTCCATGATTTCTTTTAATTTGACATTGATTTTGGTTTCTTCATTTTCCGACAACTGCGATTGCGCTGTAGAAAGGCCATTGCTTTCCTCCTGCTTGATATAGCTGGCCATCTGCTCTGTGGAGATACCGGCTTCTTCCTGATCCAGCATGGCAATCTGATTCTGGAAATATTCTTTCAGTGTTGCTTTGGCGTCGTGATAACGATTGGCCAGCATGGTATAGTCGGCCAGCACTTTGTTGTATTTTTCTTCGGTGCCGCCGATAATTTTCTTGGCTTCTTCCTCTGCCTGGGCGATGATCTCAGTAGCCTTGGCTTCCGCGTCCCGTTTGAGCTGGTCGGCAAACCGCTGGGCCGACAACAGCGCATTGTTCAGCGAAATTTCTTTTTCCCGGTAGCTGTTCATGTTTTCGCTGTAGCTGCTGAGCTGTGTTTTCAGCACATCCAGCTCCCGCTGCATTTTTTCAAAGTCTACGATAATCTCATCCAGAAACTCGTCTACTTCTTCTGCATCGTAACCGCGCATGGCCTTTTTAAACTCTTTATTGTGAATATCCATTGGTTTCAGCATAGATAAGCCTCCTTTTTCTTGTTCCCCGACCTGCCTGCTTTTCAGCCGCGCAAGGCTTGTCCTTGATTGTTGCTTTGCCCAGGGAACTCGATTGATTAAATATATTTGAGCATGCACACCTTCAATTTGCCTTTGCGGGTTTCGCCGGACAGCTGGCCTATGCGCAGCTTTCCTTTTCCCCGGCAGGACAGAATATCGCCCTGCTGGCAAAGGTAGTCGTTCTCTGTCACTTCACTATGGTTCACCTTCACTCGTCCGCTTTGAATCAGCTCCATGGCTTTGGTGCGGGACAAATTCAGCCCGTGGGCCAGCAACGTATCCAGCCGCATGGAGGCCACCATAATATGTATTTCTTTCACAGCCTGCTCCGGCGGCTGAAAGGTTTCTAAATCCTGCTCCCTGACCGCCATCGGCACATGCTTGACACGCAGTTCATGCTGCAGCAGATAATCGGCCACATTTGCCTCCACAAACAACACAAAGCCTGTGCCTGTCACCAGCAAATCGCCGAATTTTTCCCGCCGCAGACCTAAACCCATCACGGCTCCTAAAAAGTCGCGGTGATTGGCGGTAACATAGTCTAACCGCCCCTGAAACTGAAACAGCCGGATAGCCGCCAGGCTGCAGGAGGGCTGGCTGAATTCGGGAAATAAAATCAGCCGCTTGCGCTCAGCCTCCGCATAGCCGCCGCAAAACAGATAGCGGGTAAACCGGCGGGAGCGCAGATGTTCCTCCGCCACCAGCTGCAGTCTGGGCTCCAAAAAATCCGTGCGCTCCTCCTGATACCGTTCCTCCACCCGTTCCAGCAAATCGTCCAGACGGCTGACAAATTGTTTTTCTTCTAAGGAAAGGGTCAACATACCGTTCTCCTTCGCTTAAAACAAAATATGCAGCACGCTGACTAACACCTGATACAGCACCTGAATCAGCAGCAAGGCCACCACCGGCGTAAAATCCAGCGGATACCGCAGCGATTCAGGCAAAAGCCGACTGCAGGGCTCCAAAACAGGGTCGGTAATTTCATACACATAGCGCAAAATTGAGTTGTACGGATTATGGGGAATAAAGGATAACACGCAACGGGCCAAAATTAAAAAATTTAACACCGATACCGCTGTCCGCAAGAATAAATAAATCATTTCTTTTCACCAAGCTCCTTTGAACGAAGATAGGCCTGCTGTACCGCTTCTATGAAGGCGCTGCGCACCCCCTGTTCCTCCAGCACCTTTAAGGCGCGGATGGTCGTGCCGCCTGGACTGGTTACCTGATCCTTCAGCACAGCGGGATGCAGACCGGTTTCCAGCATCATCATGGCAGCTCCGGCCATGGTCTGCCCGGCCAGCTGATAGGCCATCGCCCGCGGCAATCCGGCCATCACAGCGCCGTCAGCCAGCGCCTCCAGAATTTGATACATATAGGCAGGGCCGCTGCCGCTGACAGCTCCCACTGCATCAATATATGCTTCTTCAATAAAAATAGTCTGACCTACGCTATGAAACATATCCAGGACAACCTGTTTTTGCGCTTCACTGGCCAAAGCATTGGCCGCAACGCCTGTCATGCCCCAGCCAATTTTGGCCGGCGTATTGGGCATAGCGCGGAATATGGCCACCTGTCCCAGCTGTTCTTCCAGCGTTTCGATGGTAATACCGGCCATAATCGACACCACTGTCTGCCAAGGCTCCGGCTTTCGCCCCAGCTGAGCGCATACAGTGGGAAACTGCTGCGGTTTTACGGCAAAAATCAGGAATTGGGCTTCTTCAACCACTTGCTGATTGTCCGCCGCCAAAGCTACGCCGTATGTTTCTTTCATGCGCTGCAATTTTTCCGCGCTGCGGTTAGACATGAGAATGTCGCTTCCTTCACACAGCCCGTGCTGCACCATGCCGGAAACAATGGCCTCTGCCATGGCGCCGGCACCGATAAACCCAAACCGGTACTGCGCTGTCATTAGAAGTCACCTCTGCGGTTATATTGGGTAATCCAGGCAAAAATTTCTTCGTCGGTGGTTTCCATATCGTGCTTCAATTCGCTGGCAATGTCAATATTCTGCGGCGCTGCCAGAATAATGCCCTGGCTCACCTTCTGGATGGTGCCGTCGATGGCGTAAACCACACCGCCTACAAAGTCGATAATTTTAGCGGCAATATCGGTATCGCAGGATTCAATATTAATCACAACAGCCTTGTGATCCAGCAAATTATCGGCAATGCCCTGCGATTCTTCAAACCGAATGGGTTCCACCAACACCACCCGGGCATTTTCCACTTCACCCTGCCGGTTGTTGACATATTCTTTGTTCGGATGATTGAAGGACACCACATTGTTAATTCTGGTTACCGGCTTACTTTCGGGCTTTACGGCCACAGGAGCCGCTTTTGGCGCTGTCTGCGGCGTTTTTTCCATCATGCTTTCTTCTTCCACATCAATTTCTTCTTTTTCCACAAACCCCAAAACATCTACTACCTTATCCAAAAATCCCATGTTTCCTCTCTCCTTTTTTAAGCGAATACGCTTCTGCCAACACGAATCATGTTGGCGCCTTCCTCCACTGCTACCTGATAATCATGACTCATACCCATTGATAAGAGTTCCATATCAATGCCCGGAATCTGCTTTTCCTTTACTTCCTGGAACAATTGATACATTTGCCGAAAAATTGGCCGCACCTGCTCGGTATCTTCAAAGAAGGGGGCTATATGCATCAACCCTTTTACATGAATGCCCGGCATTTTGCTGACCATTTCCAAAAAGGGCAGCACTTCTTCTTTGGGCAAGCCAAACTTGCTTTCCTCGTCGGCAATATTCACCTGCACCAGACAATCCATCGGGCGGCCCAGCGCCAGCATCCGCTGATTTAATTCCTTGGCCAGCGATTGACTTTCCAGCGAATGCACCAACGTCACCTTGTCGGTAATATATTTGACCTTATTGCTCTGCAGATGCCCGATAATATGCCAAGTGGCCTCCGGTCCGACGGCGTCGTACTTGTCCAGCAGTTCCTGCACCCGATTTTCTCCCAGAATGGTTTGTCCCGCAGCCAGCACCTCATGAATCTGTTCTGGCGTTCTGGTTTTGGTGACTGCCACCAAGGTAACCGGCTGATTGGGATTAGGACTTTTTTTACGGGCTTCCTCCACATTTTTTTTGATTTCTGCAATATTTTCTGCAATACGCATACCAAACTCATCCCTTTTTTAAGTTATGTTAGAATTTTATGTTTTCGCCTTCCCGCACCAAATGGGGCGTTGTTACAATCATATCTCCGCTTTCCAGACCTTCTTCAATAATGACCAAGCCCTCTTCCTCTCTGGTTTGTCCCACTGTTACAGGATTCCAGAAAACGAAGCCTTTCTGCAGATAATAGACACCCTGCTGGCCATCCTTTTCCACCAAAGCGCCTACAGGCACTGCAATGGCAGAAAGCCGGTCATAAGGCAGTTCAACTTTATAAATTCTCTGCTGAAAAACGGTTTCCTTCACGTCCGACACCTTTAATTTTAGATATCGGGTACCGTCGGCGGCGTCTAACACCTCGCTGACTCTGGCCTGCACCTCATAGTCCAAATCGGCCAGGCGCACAGGAATACTCTGGTCAACTTCGATGGAAGCAATATAATCGGTACGCTCTGCCGTCACATAAAGATAGATATCGTCAAAGGTGTTGACCAGCTTGGCGCACACCGCGCCGCCAACCACCGCCGCAGACGCTGTCTCCTCCTGCTCCTGCTGCGCGGCGTAACGGGCTGCCAAATCG
>CABUKW010000110.1 GCA_902492275.1 uncultured Peptococcaceae bacterium | reverse complement strand
TCGAAAACCTATAATTTTTCGTCTCTCTCGCAGCGATTGGATGTGGAATTGGTGGCAGATATCAAAATCTATATAGCGACCCATAAGCCTGTCTATATCCCGCAGCATCCTTTATTAACGCCATTGCAGATTGGTACAGCGCTGCATGAGCCGCTGCCGGACATGCTGCACGATCATACCGGCGTTCATATTTCGGACAAAAATTCCCGCTACTGCGAGCTGACCGGCCAATATTGGGTGTGGAAAAACCAACAGGCCGATTATGTGGGCTTTTTCCACTATCGCCGCTATTTCACCTTTCAGCAGCAGCAGCGGCCCTACTGCATCTATGATTTTCCTGATGAAGCGACGCTGGAGCGCATGGGCTATGGACCAGAGCAGATGGAGCAGTTTATCAGTCGGTACGATATCGTAGCGCCAATAGCAGAGAACATGTATGAGACAGCCTGGGACAATTACCTGCGAGCGCCCTATCATTTTATCGAGGACTTGCAGCTGGCGGCCCAGCTGGTGCAGCAGAACCATCCGGACTACCGGCGGGCAACGCAGCAATATTTGAATGGTACAGCCCTTTATCTGAAAAATATGTACATCATGCGGGGAGAGCTGTTTCAGCAGTATTGCAGCTGGCTGTTTCCCTTATTGGAGCAGTTTGACCGGCAAAATCATTGGCAGAAGTATCAGAATCATCGGGCAGCCCTGCGGGTAGACGGCTATCTGGCTGAGCGGCTCTTTGGCATTTGGTATACCCATCTAAAGCAGCAAGGACAGGTGCGCAGCTGCGAACTGCCCCGCATTCACTTTGCCAATTTAGACGGCGGCAAAGGCACCTTAAAAGCCATGAAGCTGGTGAATGCCCTATTGCCGCCGGGAACCAGACGGCGCAGCGTAGTAAGCCGGGGCGCAAGGCGTGTGCTGCAGGAGAGGGCCAATCATAAGCTGCGGGCTATTTGACAAAAAAGGAGTATTGGAATGGAGCTATTTCCCATCACATTGCCAAAATCCAATATTTGTACAGAAACAGAGCTGTATTACCGTGCCAGTCAGCCGGTGCAGTATGAGGAACAAACCGGACAGCTTACGCTCAAACGGAAAACGGTGCTGACCTTAGATACCTATTTTAATTGTTTCTCGTATCAAAAATATTTGCA
The DNA here is from genome assembly GCA_902492275.1 of uncultured Peptococcaceae bacterium. Classification (GTDB taxonomy): domain Bacteria; phylum Bacillota; class Peptococcia; order Peptococcales; family Peptococcaceae; genus UBA7185. Next base: position 9,021 of record CABUKW010000110.1, on the reverse strand, counting down.
GTATACCAGCGCTCAGGTGCTGGAAGTGCATCTGCAATTGCAGGGCCAGTTTCAGATTCGTTTGCTGAAGGTCCAATTGGAGGGGAAGAACGTGCAGCGTACTGTGCTGCTGACCCAGCAGGTGCAGCAGGAGCAGTTGGTGGATACGGTGCTATTGTACGATTTTAGTCGGGAAAGCGGCAACGGCTTTCTTTATCTGGAGCTGACAGCCCTGTCCAAGCAGACTGTGTTTGGCGGCGGCTTCTACGCCAGTCCCATTGCAGAAGAACGACTGCAGCCTACCAAAATCGCAGCGGTCATCTGTACCTATCAACGGGAAGCCTATGTGCAGCGCAATTTGCACCATCTGGCGCAGACCATTTTTGCCGCACCAGAGCAGGAAGCAGCGCAGCATTTAGAGGTGTTTGTTGTCGACAACGGCAAGACCTTGCAGCGGGAAGCAATCGAAACGTCCCATGTACGGCTGTTTCCCAATAAAAATTGCGGCGGCAGCGGCGGTTTTACCCGCGGTATCATTGAAGCCCTGCGGCGTAAAGCAGAATTCAGTCATGTGCTGTTGATGGACGACGATATTTTATTGGAGAGCAACGTGCTGATAAAAACCATCCGTTTTCTGCAAATCTTGCGGCCAGAGCATCAGGACTTAGCCATCGGCGGCAGTATGCTGCGATTGGATCAGATGAACGTGCAGCATGCCATGGGAGATTGCTGGGATGGCAGGAAAATTATAAATGTGAAACGGGATTATAATCTCAGCAAAATAGACAAATTGTTGGAAAATGAGCTGGAAAGCAAAGTGGATTATAATGCTTGGTGGTATTGTTGTTTACCTATGTGTTTGATTGATGAAAATCATTTACCGTTGCCTTTATTTGTACGAGAAGATGATGTGGAATATGGGTTGCGGTTATTCCATAGATGGTTACATTTGAATGGCGTTGGTGTATGGCACCCACCATTTCAAAAAAAAGACAATCCGATTATGGAATATTACAACACCAGAAATCAACTGATTACGAATGCAATTCATTTTCCTGGAAATAAAGCTTATCGGAATTTATATATTTTAATGCGGTTTGTGGGCAAGTGTTTATTGCGTGGCAACGCACATATGGTGAAGATTCCTTTTAAAGGTTTTGATGATTATTTGAAAGGTCTAGATTGGTTGCAGAATCAGGATTCAGAACAATTGCATCAAGAATTGATTGCCTACGGTAAACAATTAGAGCAGCAAAAACATAAGCCATGGATAGTTTATTTTGTGCTGGTAGGTTTATTGTTTTTGCAAAGTACAGTGCAATTCATTTTAGAACAGAAACATGTTGTAGGCCAGTATCGGGAAAAGCTCCATATGGTTACTTCTATGACTTTCTGGTGTGAGAATTTGGAGATCAAACATTAACATGAAATTACTCAATTTATATAAACAGTATCAATTCGTTTTTACTGAGTTGGTAAAACGGGATTTTAAAAAGAAATATAAGAGAAGCATCCTAGGGATGCTGTGGAGTATGCTGGCGCCGTTATTCACCCTCTTGGTGATGAATTTTGTATTTAGTCACTTCTTTAGCCGTACCCAAGAATATTACACCATCTATCTGTTTTCTGGTTGGTTAATCTTCCAATATTATAATGAAGCGACCAACGGCGCTATGAATGCTTTAATGGCCAACGCCGGTATTTTTTCGAAAGTAAAGGTGCCAAAGTATCTATTCTTGTTTTCCCGCATTACCTCTAGCAGTATCAATTTCTTTTTGGTACTGATTGTCTATTTTATTTTTGTAATTGCTTACCAATTGCCAATTACATGGAAGTTTCTTACGCTCCTATTTCCAATCATATGTATGTTTATTTTGATTTTGGGGGTAGGGTTGATTTTATCAGCTCTGTTTGTATTCTTTCGGGATGTACAGTATCTATATGGCGTGTTCAGCACGGCCTTGATGTATTTTACCCCCATATTTTACACAGTAGATATTATGGGAGATAAAGCCACGCTTTTTTATCTGAACCCGTTATATCTATATGTCACTTATTTTCGTGATGTGGTAATCGCAGGAACCATTCCGTCTGTGGCCTTTCATGTATACACATTGGTGTATTCGCTGATTTTCTTTGCCATAGGCTGCTGGATGTACAAAAAATATAATTACAAATTCCTGTATTACGTATAGGAGAAGAACAATGATCGATGTAAAAGATGTGTCGGTTCGCTATATCATGGGCGACTTTAAGGATATTGGCATCAAAGAATACCTGATTCGTAAGGCCAAGGGACAGATGCTGGTAAAAGAGTTTTGGGCCTTGCATGATGTGAGCTTTCATGTAGATAAAGGGACATTGCTGGGCATTATCGGCTCCAACGGCTCCGGTAAATCCACCATTTTAAAGGTGCTGGCCGGCATTATGCCGCCCACCAAGGGCAGTGTGCATGTAAACGGCAGTATTGCGCCCTTATTGGAACTGGGCGCTGGCTTTGACGGCGATTTGACGGTGAAGGAAAATATCTTCCTGCGGGGCGCTATGCTGGGCTACACCAAAGAATTTGTGACCGAGGAATACGAGCATATTATAGAATTTTCTGAACTGCGGGATTTTGAGGATGTGGCCTTTAAAAAGCTGTCCAGCGGGATGAAAAGCAAGCTGGCGTTCTCACTGGCCAGCCGCGTCAATCCCGATATCTTAGTGCTGGATGAAGTGCTGTCAGTAGGTGATATCGGTTTCCGCAAAAAGAGTGAAAACCGCATGCGGGAGATGATGAGCGGTGGCACCACCACCATATTGGTATCCCATTCCATGCAGCAGATTCGGGAAATGTGTACCCAGGTGCTGTGGCTGGAAAAAGGCGAGATGCGTGGTATTGGCGATACAAAGCGGATGTGTGATGAATATGAGAAGTATATGCGAAAATGAAGGATATGAGTTTGATGGACTGTGCATCGGAAGTGCAAAATCAAATAGCGGTTTCTGTTATTGTAGCGGTGCGTAATGCTGAAAAATATTTGCGGCAGTGCTTAGATAGTATTTGTCAGCAGTCTTTGAATAATTTTGAAATTATTTGTGTTGATGATGGTTCAGAGGACGATTCTTATAGAATCTTGCAAGAATATATGGAAAAGGACATAAGGTTTTTTGTACTGCAACAGCGGCAGATGGGAGCAGGGGCGGCTAGAAACAAAGGGTTGGAAATCGCCAAAGGAAAATATTTATCATTTTTAGATGCGGATGATTATTTTAAAAAAGATTTTTTACAGACCATGTATAGGAAAGCTGAAAATGTCCAAGCAGATATTGTAATTTGCTCAGCTATGGAGTTTAATCAGCAAACAAAAACAATAAATGAGATGCCTCAATCTCTGCAAAAAAAATGGTTGCCGCAGAAAGAAGTGTTTTCTTATAAAGATATGTCTGACCATATATTCAATAGTTTTCAAAATTGGGCTTGGAATAAGCTATTTAGAAGAGATTTTATCAAAGAAAATAATATTCGCTTTCAAGAACTCCAACGTACGAACGATTTGTTATTTACCTGCACAGCGTTAGTATTGGCAGAACGAATTACTACAGTACAAGAGAGTTTCATTTTTTATCGAGTGAATCATGGTGGCAATTGTCAGGCTACCAATGTAGAAAAACCTTTGGATTTCTTGCAGGCTTTTTGTGCATTAAAAGATTGTTTAAAGCAATTAAATATGTATGAATCAGTGAGAAAAAGTTACTTGAACTGGGCACTGGAAGGATGCATTCATAATGTTTTGTCAGTAGAAAAGACTCCAACAGAGAAAGTCGTTCTACAATTCTTAAGACTTCAGGGATTACAACAAATAGGTTTAAACACAATGAGGTACTGTGAATGCTACGAAAAACGTGCCTATATGAAATTGCAGTGTATAAAATATAATCTTTGGGCAATTTTGAAATTATATCGGAATTTAATATCAAAAATGCAACAAATAAAAAGGAGCAATCCCATATGAAAATAGCAATTGCAGGAACAGGATATGTGGGCTTGGTGACAGCGGTATGTCTGGCTCATCATAGGCATGATGTGACCTGTGTAGATGTGGATGAAAATAAAATAAAGCTGATGCAAAGCGGTCAATCCCCTATTTATGAGTTGGATTTGGAAGAATTGATGCAGCAGAATCGGGAGCGGTTACGTTATACCGCCGATTATCAGAGCGCCTATAAGGATGCCGAAGTCATTTTTATTGGTGTCGGCACGCCGGAGAAAAAAGACGGTTCGGCTAATTTGAATTATGTATACAGCGTAGCCCGACAGATTGCCCATAGCGTGGAGCGGGATTGCATCGTGGTGATAAAATCCACAGTGCCTATTGGCACCAACGATAAGATAGAAGTGTTGCTGCAGAAAGAAAAAATACATGATGTGCAAATCGAGGTGGCCAGCAATCCAGAGTTTTTAGCGCAGGGCACCGCTGTACGGGATACGCTCCATGCCAGTCGGATTGTGCTGGGTGTGGAGAGCGAACATGCGGAAAATGTGCTGCGGCAGGTATATGGGGGCTTTGAAGCGCCGATTCTGGTAACCAACCGTCGCAGTGCGGAAATGATTAAGTATGCGTCCAACGATTTTTTGGCTCTGAAAATATCTTATGTGAATGAGATTGCCAATCTTTGTGAAATTGTGGGGGCAGACATTCAGGATGTGACCCAGGGTATGGGCTTAGACCCCCGCATTGGCAATCGGTTTTTAAATGCCGGTATTGGTTACGGCGGCAGCTGCTTTCCTAAGGATACCAAGGCGCTGCATTGGCTGGCTAATTTTCACGACTATGAGATCAAAACCATCAAAGCGGCGATTGAAGTAAACGAGCAGCAGAAGCTAAAGCTGTTTAAGCGGTCTCGCAAGTATTATGAAAACTTGAATGGTTTGACGGTGGCGGTGTTAGGATTGACCTTTAAGCCTGGTACCGATGACCTGCGGGAAGCGCCGTCTCTGGTAAATGTGCCGCTGATGTTAGATGACGGCGCTATCATCCATGCATGGGACCCGGTTGGTGTGGAGAATTTTCAGAAGGCTATGGAAAAATATAACGAGTATGATTTGAATCATATTGTGTACTACGATACACCGCAGGCAGCGGTCAAAGATGCAGATATCTGCTTTATTTTTACCGAGTGGCCGGAGGTAAAGGCAATGCAGCCGGAGGAATTTTTGCAGATGAAAAGACCTGTTGTGCTGGACGGACGCAATTGTTTTAGTGTAGAGCGGATGAAAAAGAATGGTGTGGAATATGTTTCAATTGGAAGAAGTAAAAAATAATTTTTAAGAAAACTATTTGCGACAGAAGAAAGGAAAGAATGTGTTTTGAAACAGGACAGTATTAATTATAGAAGCTTTCAGGATTTAAGTCGTACTATACGAAAAAATATATATTTGTTGGACACAGATTTTGATTTAATAGTGGGGATTCCTCGATCTGGAATTATTCCTGCATATATGATAGCGTTATTTCTTAATAAAAGAGTATGTTCTCTAGATGAATTTTTGAATAAAAATCTTCCTAACAATGGATTACGTCCAATTTCTGATAATGGCAATATATCGAAAGTTTTGATAGTTGATGATTCCATTAATACAGGGAGCGGAATGAAGATAGTTAAGGAAAAAGTGAGGCAGGCAAATTTTTCAGAAACAGATATTAAATATTTAGCTATTTATCATAAAGGAGAAACCTCTCTTGTAGATTATTTTTTTGAGTATGTTCCAACTCCAAGAATATTTCAATGGAATTATTTAAATATATCTTGGAATAGTTTATGTTGTTTTGATATAGATGGTGTATTGTGTGTAGATCCTACGGATTTAGAGAATGATGATGGAGAAAATTATAAAAGATTTTTGTTAAATGCTAAACCATTATATATACCTAAATATAAGATACATTCTCTTGTGACTAGTCGATTAGAGAAATATCGTTCAGAAACAGAAGAATGGTTAAAAAAAAATGGTGTTCAATATGATAGTTTATTTATGTTAGATTTACCTAGTCAGGAAGAAAGAAAACGGAGAAAAATACATGCAGAATATAAAGCGAAGGTATATAGCCAATTGGTAGAAACAATATTATTTGTTGAAAGTGATGAAAAACAAGCAAGAAAAATAGCGGACATCTCCGGGAAACCCTGTATTTGTGTCGAAACGGACGAAATTTTTTATACCACTGAAAATAAAAGAGAAATTCCTATTTCCCAATTATATAAAAAGGATTTATCTCATATAGATTTTCTTGAAAATTACAATAAAATATATGTGTCCGTTATTATGCCTGTATATAATGTCGAACAATACTTACAAGAAGCATTGGATAGTGTTCGGCAACAATCTTTAAAAGAGATTGAAATAATTTGTGTAGATGATGGCTCGACTGATAATTCATTAGAGATTTTATATGAAAATGCCAAAAAAGATAAAAGAATACATGTGTTTTCACAGCAAAATCAGTTTGCAGGTGTTGCGCGGAATACTGGTTTAGCAAAAGCGAGGGGAGAATATGTCATATTTTTGGATCCAGATGATTTGTTTGATCCCTATTTATTAGAAAAGGTATATACGAAAGTAAAACAAGAAAATTCAGATGTGTGTATTTTTGACGCATGGCATTATAATGAAAGCAACCAACGTTGTTCGACCGTTCAACATATCTTGAAAAAAGAATATTTGCCTTTTAAGCAAGTATTTTCATATAAAGATATTCCGGATTATATTTTTAATATCACATCAGGTGCTCCCTGGAATAAAATGTTTAAACTAGAATTTATTAAAAGTAAAAATATTTTATTTCAACCTATAAAAAATACGAACGATTTCTATTTTGTTGCGATTGCTTTAGTACAAGCAAAAAAAATAACTATATTAGATGAAAAATTGATATTTTATCGTGTGGGTGTCAATAGTAGTTTGCAAGCTACTCGGGACGAAGCGCCATTGGAATTTAGCAAAGCTTTTTTGGGTGTGAAAGAGAAATTGACATCGTTAGGTATTTATGATGATGTAAGGAAAAGTTTTGCTAATCGCGCATTGACGAGTTCGCTATACAATTTAAATACTTTAAATACAGCTGAGGCATATGAAAAAGTGTATAATAGTTTAAAGTTTAATTTATTTTTAGAATTCGATATTGCTAATCAAAACGAAGAATATTTTTATAATAAAAACGATTTTAAGAAAGCAAAGCGAATACTAGATCTAGATGTAACGACTTCCTTATTCAATGATTACAAATGGGAATGTAAACAAAATAAACATATTAGAAAAAATAGAACAAAATCCAGTTTGGAAAATGAATTAAATATGTTGTATTCTTCGAAATCATATAAGATAGGTAGAGCTATAACATATCTACCAAGAAAATTTAGGGGCCTTTTGAAATGTTATAATGAAAATGGTTTTCGATATACATTTTTTCATGCAGTAGAAAAGTTTAAAAAATTTGTGATAGATAAATGTTAGGAAAAAAGATACAATGCCTAAAATAACAAAAGCAATCATTCCAGCGGCAGGATTCGGCACCCGCTTTCTGCCAGCTACCAAATCGCAGCCCAAGGAGATGTTGCCGGTGGTGGACAAGCCCACCATTCAGTATATTGTAGAAGAAGCTGTGGAAAGCGGCATTGAGGATATTTTAATCGTCATTGGCCGGTATAAGTCAGTCATCGAGGATCATTTTGACCGCTCAGTGGAGCTGGAAATGGAATTGGAGAAAAAGGGCAAGTACGATATGCTGGAGCAAATTCAGGATATTGCCGGTATGGCCAATATTCAGTTTGTGCGGCAAAAGACGGCGTTGGGCTTAGGCCATGCGGTATACTGCGCTAAAAATTTCATCGGTAATGAGCCTTTTGCAGTCATGCTGGGCGACGATATTGTGGATTCGCCGGGCTATCCCTGTCTCAAACAGATGATGGATTTGTATGAGCGGGAGCAATGCTCCATTTTGGGTGTGAAGGAAGTAGCTTTACAGGACATTCATAAATATGGTGTGGTGGATGGTGATAAAATTGCCGATGGCCTGTACACCGTTCGTTCTTTGGTAGAGAAACCGAAAGCGGAGGTAGCGCCCTCTAATGTGGCCATTATGGGCCGTTATATTATTACGCCGGCCATCTTCGATATTCTGGAAAAAACAGCACCGGGTGCAGGCAATGAAATCCAGTTGACCGATGCGCTAAAGATACTGGCGGTAAAGGAGAAAATGCTGGCTTATGCCTTCGAAGGCCGCCGTCATGATGTGGGTGACAAGCTAGGTTTCTTGCAAGCTACGGTGGAATTTGCCCTGCAGCGGGATAACCTGCGGGACGACTTCTTAACCTATCTGGAACGGATTGTGCAGGAACAGAAACAATAAAACTGGAACTAGGATTTTTTCTATATTCAAAATGACAGAAAACTGCGAGGTGACACACGATGAAATTCGGCTATGCCAGAGTGTTTGCGGAGGAGCCCAATCCCCAATGGGAGAAGCTAGTGGAGCTGGTGGGCGACGACCGTTTTGTCTTTGCCGATAGACGTACAAAGGAATATGAACGTAAGAATTATCTGTTTCTGCGCAATATGCTGCGCCCTGGCGATACGCTCTATGTGGATGGGCTGGACAGTCTGGGCGGCACCTTGGAGGAGATAGCCGAGGAATGGCGCAGCTTAACCGGTGAATTGCAGGTGGATGTGGTGGTGCTGGATACTGCTGTGCAGTTGGATAGCCGAAGGTTTCGGGAATTAGGCGATACAGGGCGTTTGCTGGAGCAGCAGCTGCTGGATTTACTGGGCTATGTGGCAGAGCTGCAGCGCCGCAAGCAGTTGGAGCAGCAGCGGGCAGGCAGCGCAGCAGGACAGAGCGGCAAAAAATTTGGCCGGCCGCCGCTGAAAATGGATTGGGAACTGTTTCATCAGACAGCCCAGCGCTGGGCCGACGGAGAAATAGATGTAGAGCAAGCCTGCGCGTTGACCGGCACAGCCCGCAGCAGCTGGTACAAATACGCCAAAGAAATGGGCTATGC
>CABUKW010000109.1 GCA_902492275.1 uncultured Peptococcaceae bacterium | reverse complement strand
ATTGCATACCGATCCATGTTTCATACTCCCCTTCCGCTCGCCACTTTCCACGTTACAGCCTTCACGGCGTTTTCCTTTGTGCATTACTTATTTTTAATATATTTATTTCTATTATAGAATTTCAGTAAATTCATCGTCAAATATAAGAAAACTATTCACCCTATAGTTTCAAATTATATGACCATACACTTTTTATAAATAATCTCAATCATGACGATAATGAAAAATTATAGTTTTAAACTATCCCCGTCAATAGTTTCCTGATATTTGACGGAACAATAGCTGTCAAATATAATCAAGATATAGAGTTCACAAACGCATTGGCCAATGCATCCACTCAACCATACAACGAACAGGAGGAATTGTAATGGGCAAAAAAAGAGCTATGATGATCGGTCTAGACGGCGCCGATCCCCTGGTAATCAAACGTATGATGGATGAAGGCCGTTTGCCGAATTTCAAAAAATTTCTGGAGCAAGGCGTGGCGCACAATTCATTAGGTATGTTGGGGGTAAACCCAACTGTTACGCCGCCTAACTGGTGTTCTATGGCTACCGGTAACTGGCCGAGAACGCACGGTGTAACCGACTTCTTTACACATACATTGGGCAAGCCCCTTGATTTGTTAGAAATGAACTGGGATTCCAGACGGGTAAATTCCGAAATGATTTGGGAATCCTTTGAACGGGGCGGCAAAAAAGCTGTTCTGTTAAACTATTGCGAAGCATGGCCGCCACGTGTAGAAGGCACGCAGAATATTTTCATTGACGGAACCAGCGCTACGCCATTTTTAAGAGATTTCTGCGACTTCCAAAAAGTAGCTGAATTTTCTAACGAATACACGGAAGTCAAGTACATCCCTCACTATATGGATCCCTCTGATGTTGGCGACTGTATCGTATACAGCGACCAATTAGAAGAAATGCAGCGGGAACAGGCAGAAAGCGAAGCCGATACCCGTGATGCTGGCGAAAAAGCGAAAAAAGCCGGTATTGATATGAGCGGCTTCTATAGCAGACCAGGCGTAGAAATTGTAGATGTGGAATATCCTGAATTGACAAAAACGCCGCCACCTATCAATTTCCCTACCAATGTCGTAATTGACAGTAAGGTCGACGCAGGGGGCGAACAGAAATCCTTCAAGGCCTCTGCCGACTTCATCTTTGCACCAACCAAAGAGCCCAAGAACTGGAAAGGCGATGTGCCTGCTGATGCCTTAGAATCGGTTGTTATCATGAACAGCGGTTTGGAAAAACGTTTCATTTTAATTAAAAAAAATGATGGCGTCTACAATGAAGTGGCTGTTTATAGTAAAAAAGATACCAGCAAATTACTGGGCTATGCCAAAGCAGATGAAAATGGTATGTGGAGCGATTTCATCTATGATCAATTTATGTTGGATGAAAAGAAGGTAAAGGTTGCCTACCGCATTAGAATTTTAGGAATAGAGCCAGATGGCAGCAAAACCAAAATCTTTATCGGACAGGCTCTGACCATGGGAAATTCCACTTATTTCTATCCAGAAGATATCATGGACGAATTCTGGGAAAAAGTAGGGCCAATTTGCAGTATGGCAAGCTATGGCCGCTACGAAGCCTTATCTGACAAGGTAACAATGGAATCCTTCGCCCAGATTTACGACTGGCATGAAAAAGCAACCGATTATCTATTAAAAGAAAAATGCCCAGATTGGGATTTATTCTATCTGCATATTCATGGTATTGATTCCTGCAACCACTGGTATATCAATCAGTCCATTCCAGACAGTCATCCAGAATGGGAAAGAATCAGACATGACTGCGTCGAAGGGATGTATGAAATTTCTGATAAGCTGGTCGGTTACTATATGCAGTATCTGGATGATGATACAGCTTTGATCATCACTTCTGACCATGCTGCCATTCCAAAGAGTCCAGGCTACGAAAATCCAGGTTTAGGCGAAATGGCTGCCTTAACACCAAAGGCTATGATTGATTTAGGTTTGGCCGCCGTTTATAAAGATGACAAGGGCAAATGGAAAATGGATTGGAGCAAAACAATTGCAGTTGCTCAGCGCTCCGCTCATGTTTATATCAACCTGAAGGGCAGAGAGCCACACGGTATCGTAGAACCGGAGGATTATGAAAAAACAGTAGAAGATGTTATCAGCAAGCTGTACAGCTACCGCGATCCCAAGAGCGGCGACCGTGTCATCGCGTTCTGTATGACCCGTGAGGAAATGGAAGCTGTCGGTATGGGCGGTCCTCACTGCGGCGATATTTTCTTCCAGGTAACTCATAATTTCTGCAACGAACACGCCAACTCTATGAACCATGTAACCAATCACGGCTATTCCTTATTATGCCTGTGCATGATGGCTGGCGGCGGCTTTAAGAAAGGCGAAATTATCAAACGTCCTATCCGTTTGGTAGATATCGTACCGACGATTTGCCATCTCTGCGATGCGCCAATGCCGCGAGAAGTAGAAGGCGGTATCATTTATCAGGCTATTGACCAAGCATACTAATACTTGACTTATATGATAACAAATAGCCATACAGGCTTTGTATTTTCTTAGCATACAAGACTAAAAGAAACGGGAGAGGTGGAAGCCCTTCCCGTTTCTTTTTTATTTAAATTAAAATACCACCATCAGCTAGATAGTGCCAGACTATCAAGAGGATTGCGTAAAATACTCTCTTACGCAATCGCACAAAGCTTGATAAATAATTCCTTCTGTATGAATCCACTGCTCTCGTTGACTGACCAACGAAGCGATAATAATCCGCCGCCGCAATTTTTCTTCAATTTGCAGCGGAACCACCTTCCCACTTTGAATATAAATATCATCTCGCAGGGAAAGCCTGGAGGTAATTGCCACTGCATGTTTTTTCTTAATCAAGGCTTTCTTTAAATGCTCCCCATCTTCAAACACATCTCCCTGCTTTAATCCGTTTGGTACATGGCCGCTGAAATATTCCTGCAAATTTCGTTTATTGGAGCTGATTGGATAGTCCTTTAAATCCTCTACCATAACCAATGGCTTCTTTGTCAAAGGATGCCCCTGTGCCACAAACAGGCACAGCTCATCATAAGCAACAAAACCATACATCAGCTTGGCCTCTTCTGCCGCTTTACGGATATTGGTCTCTTCAGCCGCCCAAAAATCAACAATGGCAATATCCGCCTGTGCTTTGGCCATCTTCTGAATACTTTTATATACATCACTTTCATTTAAACGCAGCCGCAGCTTTGGATATTTTTCTTGGAAATTTGTAATCAAATGATACCCTACATCACTGGAAGAAAAAAACGGCAGCAGAACCTTAAAATCCCCTTTCAAATCTTTTTCCGTAAGATTTGCAATATTCTGCAGCTCGTCCACCAGCCGTAAAATGGTTTCCGCCTTCTCTAAAATAATCTGTCCCATTAAGGTTGGCATCATGCCATGGGTTCCGCGCATAAAAATCGGCACGCCCAATTCCTGCTCTAAATTGCTCAGTGCCACACTCAGCGAAGGCTGTGAAATAAAAAGCTCCCGCGCAGCTTTGGATATAGATTGTTGCCGTTCAATTTCTTTAATATAAATTAATTGGTCCAATCTCATATATAGGCTTCCCCCTTTTGCCATTCTCTTATCTTCATTCTATCTGGTACACAAAAACACAGCCAATACTTTATAACTATAGGCGCAATAGTTATAAAGTATACATATTCCAATATTTTACTTATTATAAATCCTTTTTATTTATCTGTCAAGCTACCCAATTCGACCTCTTATCCTCCGATTGTTCCAGCAACAGCAAAGGGCTGCCCCACCCACACGGTGAACAGCCCTGTAAAAGCTTTTTATACTAGGCCAAGAAAATCTCGGACAATGGATATCCTACCACAATTAAAATAATCAAAAAAGTGAAACAAGTAACGAGCGTATAGACCCAATGTTTTTTATTGTCAATTAACTCATGGCCAAAAATCATAGCAGATACAGGAGAGGCCGATGGCAAGATAAAAGCAATATTCACAGCAAAGGTCAATAGACATACAATCCCCATAATATGAAGAGATGTATAGGTTAGCCCAAAGGTTGCGGCAATCGGTGCTAATATCAAAGCGACTACCATATTATTCCCCACATTGGTCAGAAATACTGCAATGAACAGGAATACCGCAATAAACACAATGGGGTTTAATCCGTTAAATACCGGCGACAATACCAATAATAACGCTTCTTTGATGCCTGTGGTTTCATCTAAAAGAATTGTGGACAAACACATCGCCACGGATAGTAAGAAAGCGATATTCCACACAATATTGGTTGACGCTAATTCCTGGAAATTCAACAACGGTTTGCCTTCCACCTTGATAATACACAGGATTACAAACATAATAATTACAATCCCGATGGTACTCACAGAAGCATATTTTTGTGCAAACCAGCTCTCAGCTGGTACGAAACCAGGCGCAGCCAGGAAAATAATATAGGCAAAGAAGAAGCCTAACAAAAACTTTTGTACCTTTGTCATAGGCGGTAAATCTTTCCGAAAGAAATCGGCATTAACATTTTTCAAATTGCTTACATCTGCACGGAAAATAAAACGCATTAGTACTACAAATCCTAAAATCAAACAAATTAATACAGGAAATGCAGTACAGATATACCCAATAATATCAACAGATTGACCTGTAATCGCTTTTACTGTGCCATAAAGATAGAGCGGCAGTCCTTTAAATGGAAGCAGCGCACCTGCAAAGCCGGACACAGCTGCCGTACCCAGAATCATCAAATGAGCCCAAGCGTCACCTTTTTGATAGCCGACCCGACTACACAACGGCACTAAAATCCCCCACATAATCAGCGTTGTCAGCAAAGGATTTCCTGTGAAAACAGAAAACAAAGCTGTAGCCACCAACCAAATAGTAGAAAATACCCAAGGACGACCATCACAGATTTTCCTTGTTAATAGAAACGTGATAATGTGGTCATTTACACCTGCTCGAGAAATTACACCTAAAACACCCATTGCTAAAATACAAATCCAAACTGTATCATTTCCCAAAGACATGGTTAAAATCGTAGTCAATTTATTATATCCAACAAAAGAAAATGCAAACAGCGCCAGTAAACTAGGCCACAGCAAATCTACCGTTGACCACAGAAAAACTACGCCAATAAAAATCCCCAGCACTCGCATCCCCAACTCTGTAATAGGCGCTATTGGCGGTAAAAAACCAAATCCAAACATAATAAAAATACCGATAATGGACAACACATAATATTTTGTATCCTTTGCTTCCATTACAATCACCCCCAAAAAATTGTGATTTCACTCTTCAAATTTATTGGGAAAACTTTTTTCTGGCCAGTAGCAACGTTCCCATAAATTTATAATATACAAAATATATAAATTTGTCTAATGCATATAAAATATGAAACTTATAGTTTGAAACTATATGCCTTTAAGAAAGCCTCGGTACGATTGTTATAGGGTTTTTGCAAACAAAAAAACGCCGCGTCATCGCAGCAGACACAAAACTGTCACGATAAAACGCAGCGTTTTTCTTTTTAAATAAATTTCCTCTACTTCTTTCGATAAACCACTTCTCCATCCTTCACCGTTTCCAACACCTGAATATCCCGAATTTCCATCGGGTCTACCTTCAAAGGATTGCGGTCCAGGATAACCAGATCGGCCCGTTTTCCCACCTTGATAGAGCCTTTGCTGTCTTCTTCAAAATAAGCGTAAGCCGAATTGATGGTGATACCTTTTAAGGCGTCATAAACGCCAATGCGCTGTTCCGGCCCGATTTCCACGCCGCTGCGGGTAATGCGGTTGACAGCGGCCCATACGCTATGCAGCAATTTCGGCCGCACAATGGGCGTATCGGTATGGAAATTATAAAGCATAGCTCTGTCTAAGGCTGATTTCACCGGACTGACCCGACGGCCCCGTTTATCACCAAAATTTTTCAAATGGACATCGCCCCAATACCAGGTGTGCGCTACAAAAATAGACGGCAGCATGTGCAGCTTCACCATACGGTCTAACTGATCATCTCGTACAGTCTGACAGTGAATCATCACTGGTCGCAAATTATCTTTATTGGGATTGTCAGAGGCAGCCAGCTCTGTTTCATACACATCCAATAACTGCTGGGAAGCGGCATCGCCGTTGCAATGGGTTAATAATTGCTGATTATCGGCGATAGCTTTTTTCACACAGGCATGCACCTGCTCATCCTTTAGCCAAGGATAGCCGCAATAGTCGCCGGAATTTTCATACGGCGCACTCATCCAAGCCGATTTGCCCTGGGGAGAACCGTCCAATAAAATTTTATAGCCGCCAATTTTTACATGATTGATATAAGTTCCCACAAGCTCCTGATTTTCTGCCATTACATTGTCTAACCCTTCTGGGCACATACTTTCTAACGGGCTGGGATAGGCAACAATATCCACCTTTAAACGGCCTGCAGCGCCAGCCTTGCGCATAGCTGCCAAGCCAGCGCCGGAGGTACCGCCATCCTGTACAGTCGTGATACCGTTAGAGGTATAGACTTCCTGTACCTGCACCAACAAATCTTCCAGATTTTCATCTCCACTGGCATTTAAAGCGCCCAACGCCATAATAGCTGTTTCTTCCAAATATCCGGTTGGCTCCTGCGTGCCTGGATAGCGAGCAATCACACCGCCCTCTATCTCCGGCGTTGCTTCATTGATATCAGCCTTGGCTAGCGCCAACGAATTGGCTACGCCCATATGACCAGAAGCGTGCAAAATGATAATCGGATGCACTGTGGAAACCCTATCCAATACCTTTTTGTCAGGATGCCGTCCCTCCACTAAATAGTTATGGTCATACAGACAACCAAAAACAGGCTCTCCCGCAGCAATCTTGCGCTCCGCAATGAAGCGCTGCAGAATTGTTACAATATCATCAAAATTTTTGGCATCTTCTAAGATTGCCCTGGTGGCATATTGTGGTCCAGCCATAGTGATGTGACCATGCCCATCGATAAAAGACGGCATTAAAGTGTTACCTTCTAAATCCCGTAACTGACAGTGAATGCTTTTTTGCGCTGCTACTGCATCATAAGCGCCTACCGCTTTAATTTTTCCGTCAACCACCAAAACGGCTTCCGCAAAATCCTTTTCGCCCTCCATGGTAATCACATCGCCATTAAAATATAAGGTCTCCATCTTTCTCGCTCCTTTTTATCCAGTTGTTAGATTGCTCGTTTCCATTGCTTATTCGTTACTGGCATTATAGCACCGCTGTTTTATAAAGAAAAATATATCTTTCTTAAATTATTTTCTATATTCCATTTATATTTTTATATGATAAAGTTTTTACAATTTGAATACGCTTAGATATATTGTCTTTACAAAATAAAATTCCTTATTTTCATAATTTCAAGGCAATTCATGAAAAGAAAAGCTGGACATTTCCGGCAAAAACCGTTATACTATAAATGTAACTTTTTTGTTACTTTTAAAATAAATGTGTTATCTATATAGACTTCCATTCTCTCGTGAAAGGAGGCCCGCTTATGCGTCTTTTCCAACGGAATATGCTGCTGGCTGTTTTACTGTTGCTATTCTGCTGTACCGCATCCCCGGCCTTTTCTGCCACCAACAATCTGGCTGTTCAGGTTGATGGCAAAACTGTGCAATTTCAGGCACTGGCAACCAATAACTTAGTTTTTATACCCGCCCGCGATTTGGCAAATCTCTTTGACGCCGAATTGTCCTATGATGCTAAAGAAAAAGAGTTGACCATCAAATCTGCCAAGACCAAGGCAGTGCTTACCATAGGCTCCAGCAGCATCGTTGTCAATAATAAAAAAATACAGTTGGACGCCTCCCCTATGATTGTGGATGATACCACCTATGTGCCGGTTAAAACAGCCTCCGCCATTTGGGGCGCAAGCTACGGCGCTAATGAGCAAACCTTGTATATGCGCACCGATGGCAGTCCTGTTCAGGTACCTGCTATAGAAAAAGTAGTTACGAAAAAAGCGGCCGTTTCTATTGGTGGTAAAAACACCACTGTCAGCTATATTTTAGTGCCCAAATCCTCTAATCTGAAAGCAAATGTAGCACTGGCGCAAAATGCCATTGGTCAAACCGAGTCTTTAGCCAGTCTGGCAAAACGCTCCTCAGCCAAAGCCGCCATCAACGGCAGCTACTTCCAGAGCTATGACAGTTCTCAATCGCAAGATCCCTTTGGCTTGTTGATTAAAAGCGGCAAGCTGGTTCATGCAGAAGGCACTGGCAGCGTCATTGGCTTTACCAGCAACGGCACTGTAAAAATGGACATTGTTCGTAGCTCCATCACAGCCACTGTAGGCGGCACCAACTATGCAGTTTCCTTAGTAAACCATACGCCAGCCGTTAACAGCAACACGGTTGTTCTATTTACCAGCGCTCGTGGACGTAGCACCAGTTGTGCGTTTGGAACATCCCTGATAGTACAAAACGGCGAAGTTATATCGGTGTCCAATAAAACGGCAGCCAACATTCCCAGCAATGGTTATGTACTGTTTTTCACCGGCGATAAAGCCTCTGCCGCACAAGCTGTCAAAAAAGGCACCAAGGTTTCCTATACCATCAGCTATGTCAATCAAGCCGGCAACAAGGTGGATTGGTCCAACGTGCAGACCGCAGTAGGCGCTGGTCCATTGCTCCTGAAGGATGGCACTAACGTAGTCAACCCAGAAAAAGAAGGCTTCTCCGATTCGGCAGGTTTTTCGATGGCCGTTGCCCGCAGTGCAGTAGGTGTCACGCAAAGTGGTGATATTTTGTTGGTAGGCGGCGTCAAATGTACGCTAAATCAAATGGCTTCGGTCATGTCTCAGTTAGGGGCAACGCAAGCCATTTGTATGGACAGCGGTTCTTCCTCCGGGCTCTATAGCAGCGGCAGTACATCGCTGCCGGCACCAAGCAAAGAAATCAGCAATGCTTTAATCTTTAAATAACCCACATAGATACAAAAATGGTGCAGATGATTTCTATTTGCACCATTTTTGTTTATCTTTTCCGCATATAATGCCCATATTGCTCGTTATCTATCATGCTATATACGCATATACAAATGATACTTTCCTCAGTACCTGGCATAAGACAAAACACGGGCTCTACCATAAGACAGAAGCCAGTGTCGAAATGCTTACTTCATTTCTTGTATACTCAACAGCGCCGTCAAGGGCATTTCCATCACTTCCGAGATTTTACTTAAAGTTCTCAAGGTAGTGGACACCTTACCGGTTTCAATTTTACGATACCCTTCTGTACTTAAACCTAATAAATGCGCCATTTCTTCTTGCGTGTAGCTCTCTTTGTTCCGATAATTCTTCAACTTTTGGGCCAAAATTTTTTCAGCTTCCATAATTATCACCTCCTTGATGATAATTGTAGAAACCTGTTTCCCCGGTTAATGTTCCTCTTCCACGAATGGACCCTACCACAGCCAATTTAATTAAGGCTTTTCTTTGTTTTCACGGCAAAAAGTTGTATTTTCATTTTATATTTTGCAATAATATCTCATTTTGTTACCCCCAATTTTTCATTGCTAAAACAATAAAAGAGGAACAAACCTAAAGCTTGCTCCTCTTTTCAGATATAGCTGTACAACCGTATTCGTAAAGGTAGGTTTGACATTTTGGCAAAGGGGGTTTGTCACGTATGTCGGATATTCTGATAATCTTATATTCCCAATAAATCTTCAAGCACAGCTATATTTATTAGCTTCAGCATACATCAAAGGCAGGCATTTGTCAAGTGTTTTGGTAGGAATTCTTGCAAAATTTATCATTTTTTCCGCTAGAACAGAAAAAGAACGCCATCACCACATGGGATAGCGCCCTCTCTCTATTTATTTTAAGTTTATCACATAAGCTGTATTATTGATTTGGCTCTGTCATCATATCGTCCAGAGCATGACCGCCTAAAACGATTGGCAAGCACAAATCATCAGGATCGATGGCTATTTCCACGATAGAGAACCGTCCATTGCCAAATGCTTCTTTCAGCACCTTCGGCGCTTCTTCCTTGCTCAGAATTTGATAGCCCGCCGCCCCATAGGCTTTAGCCAAATCCATAAAGTTTACCGATTTGCTGAAATGCACACCGCTGTAGCGTTGTCCGCTATAATGATATTGCAGTTGACGCACCATTCCCAGCACATTATTGTTGAACACCATAATCTTGATCGGCAAATTCTGTTCTAAGATGGTAC
>CABUKW010000108.1 GCA_902492275.1 uncultured Peptococcaceae bacterium | reverse complement strand
CCTCTTTTTGGTCTCACATCTATTGTAACGCTACACAATGAGGAACTGGGAGAGAAATTTTTTGCTTGACGAATCTTTTCTTTCATAGTATGATTATATCGCAATAAGCGCATGAAAAGAATGTCGTTTTTTCATGCAAATATTTCTTTGACTGCCCTTGTAGCAGAGCGTTGCGCGGGGCTAAGGCCATACGGACAGCCGGGTCAAATGCCGAGCGGCAACTTTGCCATTATTGATTGCGTTAAGAGCGCAAGTTTTATAAGTTGGTTCCTTTACAACCATTTTGTTTTTTACATCAACTTGTGAACTGGTCAATAAGAGTAGTAAAAGTATAATATTTGCTATATAGACTCTATGAAGCCAAACTACATTGCTTTTCATTCGTTTTATCAAAAGTGCATATCAGGCAGGCTGTGGTGCGCGACCGTTTTTTGATGCTGCGAGGTTGCTTTTATAGCTGTGCGGTTGTTGATAAAATATAAGAAAATCGGTGTATAACGCAAGTGATGGATAAAAAGTCCGTTGCTTGCTTTTTTTATGCAAAAGACAGAGATGGGATGATAGGAAAGGCTACAGGTTTGAAAAAAAGGGGATGGGAAAGGCCATGAAAAAGCTGATTCAATTTAAAAACATTGTGAAGGAATTTGATGGACAGCTTGTCTTAAAAGGGATTAATTTAGATATTTATGAAAACGAGTTTGTAACACTACTGGGGCCCAGCGGCTGTGGGAAAACAACTTTGCTGCGTATTTTGGGCGGCTTTCTGATGCCCGATGAAGGGCAGGTTTTGTTTGACGGCGAGGAAATTAGTCAACTGCCACCCTATAAGCGGGAAATCAATACAGTGTTCCAGAAATATGCGCTGTTTCCCCACATGAATGTATACGACAACGTGGCTTTTGGTCTGAAAATTAAAAAAGAGCCCAAAGACGTCATCGAGCAGAAGGTAAAACGGATGCTGAAGCTGGTGGGGCTGGAAGAATACGGACAGCGCCGGGTTACGGAAATGTCCGGCGGGCAGCAACAGCGGGTGGCCATTGCCCGGGCATTGGTCAACGAACCGTCGGTGCTGCTGCTGGATGAACCGCTGGGCGCGCTGGATTTGAAGCTGCGCAAAGAGATGCAGCATGAACTGAAAAAAATTCAGCAGGAGGTCGGGATTACCTTTATATTTGTCACTCACGACCAGGAAGAAGCGCTGACCATGAGCGATAAAATTGTGGTCATGAAGGATGGCGAAATTCAGCAGATTGGCACGCCGACCGATATTTACAACGAGCCGGCCAACGAATATGTGGCCCGCTTTATCGGCGAAAGCAATATCATCGACGGCGTAATGGTGCAGGATAAAGAAGTTATTTTTGAAGATAAGCATTTTGCCTGTCTGGACGGCGGCTTTGCGCCCAATGAAAAAGTGGATGTGGTTATTCGGCCAGAGGATTTGGACATTGTGCCGAAAGAGCAGGGCAAGCTGAAGGGCGTGGTGAAATCGGTACTGTTTAAGGGCGTTCACTATGAAACCATCGTGGAAACCCGCTCTGGCACCAGTATTACCGTAACTATGCATGTGTCGGAGGGCAAACCGGTGGTCAACACCGAAGCCAAAGAGAAAATGAGCGCCAACGATTTTTATCTGGATTTGGAGGATATTGCCGAATTGAACGACGCCGACATTATCGCCCGCGCCGACGCGCAGGCCTGGGATGCGGAAACGGAGGACTGGATTTCTATTCATAAAGTGGAATACCAGATTGAGCCAAAAATTGGTACTTATCCGGTGACCTTTTCCACTAAAGCAGGCACCATGGTTTCGGCCCAGATGTTTGTGCGGGAGGCCAACCGTATTGCCAGCAAAGAATATGAGGAAGAAATTTATGCGGTGAACTTCTTTAAAAAAGTGGATGAAATCAAAGAGAGTATGGCGCTGGATACTGATTTGCGCACCTGGGCCAATGCCTCTGCCTGGAGCCTGGAAGACGATTCGGCGGTAGAAATTACCGAGGTGGATTACGATTTCGATGTGGAGAACATCGAGCCTGGCGATTATCAGGTCACCTTCAAAACGGAAGGTTATGAATATATGGTGGATACTACCGACAAGCATGAAGTGGGGGAAGAAGTAGGCTTGCTGTTCGGCCCTGAGGATTTGCACATCATGTCGAAGAAAGGGAGTTATTAAGCATGAAACAATTTCGCAATATGGCCTATCCCTATATTGTCTGGAGCGTCATCATGATTATTGTACCCATGCTGATGATTGTGATGTACGCCTTTACGCAAAAGGGGAACGATGTTTTAACCTTTCGGGTAACGCTGGATAACTTTATCTATTTTTTCAGTGATTCCATCTTTTTAGAGGTGCTGGAACGCTCTCTGTGGGTGGCGGTTTTGACGACTGTACTGTGTCTGTTCTTAGGGTATCCGGTGGCTTATATCATTTCTCAGGCCAGCGGCCGTAAGAAAATGATGCTGGTGCTGCTGGTAACCATCCCAATGTGGATTAACATGCTGGTACGCACCTATGCCTGGGTGGGAATTTTACAGGATAAGGGCATGGTGAATACCATTTTAGGTTTCTTCGGCTTAGGCCCGGTGACGTTGATTTACACCGATTTTGCGGTGGTGCTGGGGATGGTGTATAACTTCATTCCTTTTATGATTTTGCAGATTTATACAGCGTTGAGCAAGATGGACAAAAGCTATCTGGAAGCAGCCAGCGATTTGGGCGCCAATAAAGTGCAGTCCTTTTTAAAAATTACGCTGCCTTTATCTTTGCCTGGCGTGCTGAGCGGCATTACGCTGGTATTTTTGCCGGCGGTATCCAGCTTCTTTATTCCCAAAATGCTGGGCGGCGGACAATATGTGCTGATTGGGAACGTCATTGAATCCCAGTTCCTCACCTCCGGCAACTGGAATTTCGGCAGCGCCATTTCGCTGATTATGGCAGTGATTATCATGATTTCACTGTATATCACCAAAAAAGTCGATAAAAACGGACAGAGCGAAGGAGGAAACTAACCGATGAAACCGTCTAAAAAAATTCTTTCCAAGTTTTATATGGCGTTGGTGCTGGCCTTCTTCTATCTGCCCAT
Organism: uncultured Peptococcaceae bacterium; assembly: GCA_902492275.1. GTDB lineage: Bacteria > Bacillota > Peptococcia > Peptococcales > Peptococcaceae > UBA7185. Next base: position 7,131 of record CABUKW010000108.1, on the reverse strand, counting down.
TTTGTATACGGTGGTGTTTTCCTTTAACGCTGGCCGTTCGTTGACCCGTTTTGACGGATTTTCGCTGCGTTGGTATGAAAAAATGTTCAGCGATTCTACCATGATGAGCGCTGTCTTTTACACCATTGTCATCGCATTGTTGGCTACAGCCATTTCCACTGTGGTGGGCACCATTGCAGCCATCGGCTTATCCAACTCCAAAAAGCTGGTGCGCGGCGTGATGGAGCAGGTTAACAATCTGCCGCTGACCAATCCGGACATTGTAACGGCCATTGGCTTATTGATGTTTTTCAGCGTGTTGGGTATCCGCAAAGGTTTTGTGACCATGCTGCTGGCCCATGTGATGTTCTGTATCCCCTATGTGATGCTGAGCATCATGCCCAAGCTGCGTTCGTTAGATCCTAATTTGGCCGACGCGGCGCTGGATTTGGGCGCAACGCCATGGCAGGCGCTGACAAAGGTCATTGTGCCGCAGATTATGCCCGGCATTGTGTCCGGCGCGTTGATTGCCTTTACCATGTCCTTCGATGATTTTATCATCTCCTATTTTGTAACCGGCAACGGCGTCAACAACATTTCCATTCTGGTCTATACCATGAGCAAGCGGGTGAACCCATCTATCAACGCCCTGTCTACCTTGATTATTCTGATGATTACGGTGGTGCTGATTGTCATCAACGTGGTACCGATTATCAAGGAACGCAGCGAAAAGAGAAAGAAAGCTGCCCAGCTGCAAAGCGATACAGGTAAATAAAAAGATGCAAGCTGTCATGGTGTAAATGTTATCGCATAGGGCGATGTCTGTTTTACAGATTATGTTGTTTTACGCTGGGTATCATGTTGCAGTAAGCTATGTTTTATGGGATAATAAAAAAGTAGCGCAGATGCTTAGGTAGAAGCGAGGATGAGATTGATGCGGATGGAACAATTAAAATATTTTGTGGAAGTGGCGCGGTGCCATTCTATCAAAGGAGCCAGTGAAAATTTATTTTTGACACAGCAATCATTGAGTCAAACGCTGAAGAATTTGGAAAAAGAATTAGGGTTTTTGCTTTTACGTCGTGCAACGACAGGGATTACTTTGACAGAAGAAGGGCAATTATTTTTAGAATTTGCTGAAAAGGTGTTAGCAGAGCAGGACATATTTTGGCAGCAAATTGCTTTTTTACAGCATCAAGCAGATGAACGGCTGCATGGAATGCTGCAGCTGAATATTTTTGGACTGTATAACGTCTGCATTTTGCCAGATATGCTCAACCAATTTTGTTTACAGTATCCGAATGTGGCGATTAATACTACCATGATGAGCTTAACTGCCATTGAACAGAGCTTTCAAACAGGCGAGGAAGATTTGCTTGGCCTGATTACATTACCGTCTGCGGATGTAGTGCAATATGGAAGATATTTGCAGCAATGTGGATTACAGCTGCATACTTTTGCAAAAAGCCGTTATTTTTTATGCTGCAATAAGGAGCATCCGTTATGGAAACAACGTAATACAGCAATTCCTTTAGAAGCCGCAATGCAATATCCTATCATACAGTATAGTATAGACAGGCTGGAGAATGACACACTGCACAGGCTATTAAGTGCATATGGTTATGAAGAAAAAGAGTATGCACTATCTGTGCAATCTATGCATACTTGGGTGGCTAATTTGTTGCGTGGTGAAAAAATAGGATTTTTAAACGAGTTAATTTATGCCGACAGAAAACATGAACAGAAGGGGTTTGAGGACATCGCAGCCTTACAGACAAAAGAAGAGCTATCGGGTGCGTTAGCTTGTATTGTCCGGCAGAACGTATCGCCTTTGGTACAAAAATTTATGGCTTTTTTGCCTGAATAAAATGGATAATCATTTTTGGAAGAAATGAGAACGGTACAGGAGAACCCTGTATCGTTCTTGTTTTTTACCTGTTTGCTATTCAAATAGAAATCATTTAAAATACAGATAATTAATCGATTAGTTAAATTTATTTTAAATGAGGTGCAATGTTGATGATTATTGATATGAGATGCCGTCCTCCTTTTGGCGGCTTTTTAAATCCTGCATTATGCGATTTATATATTACAGACGCCATTATTGCATTCAGTAAACGGTTTGGTATGATACCGACAGCTGCTGTTATAGAAAAAAGCATGGAGCTATTTATTCAGGAAATGGATGAAGCTGGTGTAGATAAAGCTGTTGTACCTATCCGCATTACGCCAGGCGGATTGGCTACAGAAAAAAATGAAGATCTGCACATGGATAATGATGACTTGTTAAAATTGTATGAACAATATCCAGATAAAATGATCGGTATGGCAGGGATGAACTTGATGGATATCCATGGGGCTTTGGCCGATATTGACAAATATGTATTAAACGGCCCTTGTCAAGGGGTAATTGTGGAGCCGGGCTTCAATTTTAACCCGTTGTTGCCCAACGATGAAAGTATCTTTCCTATCTATGAAAAATGTGAACAGTACAATATCCCGATGATTATTTCCTGCGGTGGTTATACAGCGCCCAGCTATGAATTTCATAAACCATGTTATATTGAAGATGTCGCTAAAACTTTCCCAAAATTGAAAATGTCTTTGGGGCATGCAGCGTGGCCTTGGACTACAGAAATTACCCATGTAGCCTTTAAATATGAAAATTTATATATCTCTCCCGATTTATACGTGATGCATGCGCCTGGCAGTCAAGATTATATTGCTGCGGCCAACTATTTTATTCCAGAAAAAGTTCTGTACGGTTCTGCCTATCCGGTGGCTGGCATGAAAGCTGCAATAGAACTTCACCGGCAGGTTATTCGGGAAGAAGTTATTATGGATGTATTGGGCAACAATGCTGTCCGATTCTTTGGTATGACAGAATGAGATATCTGTGACGGTAGTTTTTGTTTCGGATGCACTGAAATCGCTACAGGCATTCGAAACAAAAACAGCATGAAGCAGCAGTAAGATTTATGAAAGAATATGAAGAAAGGACCAATTTGTATTTGAATGAGGTGAATTAAAATGGATATGATTTTAAAAAATCGGAAAGCCTTATTGCAGTGGGCGATTACGATTCTAATTCCGTTATTGGTACTGCTTATTCCCATAAATGAAACCATTACGACTACACTGAAATTATTTTTATGCATTACCGCTTTTATTATTTTTGTTGTTGCCTTCGATTTTTTCAATACAGCCTGGCCGGCAATTTTGCTGCCGACCTTGTATCTTATCTGCGGTGTCGCACCAGCTAATGTTGCTTTTGGGCCTTGGACAGGCACAACAGTTTGGATGATTTTAGGCGCGTTTGTGTTGACTACGGCTTTAGAGGATTGTGGCCTATTGCGCCGGATTGCTTTGGCCTGTGTACGAGCCTGCGGCGGCAGTTTTACCGGTACCATGTTTGGTTTGATTTTGGCTGGATATGTGTTGGCTTGGCTAACCTTTTGCAATCACTATGTTGTAATGGCAATGCTTTCTTACGCCGTTTGTGTGGCTATGGGTACGGGGCGTTCCAGAGAATCAGCATTACTGCTATTTGCCGGACAGATTGGCGCTGGGACAGTGCAGATTTTTACCTTCGAAGCTGCGTACAATTCTATGATGCAAGGCAGCTTGGCTACTATTTCGGATACGTTGACAGTTCCTTGGTATGTATTGCCTGTTTATAACCTGCCAGGTCTTTTTATTACCCTGATTTTCTTTTTTATTTTGACAAAGGTTTTTAAAACCAAAAATATTAAATTGAAAGGCGCGAAAGCGTATTTTGATGATGAATACAAAAAACTGGGTAAAGTATCGTCAAAAGAGCGAAAAGCAGCTATTTTATTAGCGCTCTTAATGATTTATTTAGTTACAACACCATTGCATAATCTGCCGTTGGCGTATGGCTTCATGCTGATACCTTATCTGATGTTTATTCCTGGCGTGAAGGTTGCTGATTCCAATGTGATTACCAAAGTCAATTGGAGTGTTATTTTTTTCATTGCCGCATGTTTGAGTATCGGTCAAGTAGCTATGTATCTCAATTTGGGACAAATTTTGTCTGATATTTTAACACCCGTGCTTAACAATATGGGCGTTATTCCCAGTTTATTGTTAATTTATTTTACTGGTACTTTAGCCAATCTGATTTTAACGCCGGCTGCTATGGTTACGACTTTAACGGCTCCTTTAACGCAGATTGCCATGGATCTAGGAATCAGTCACTGGCCTTATTTGATGACCATGATTTATTCTACTGACAGCGTTTTTCTGCCGCATGAAATTGGCTTTTTGTTGATTTTCTATGGTTTTGGATTAATGTCTATGAAGGATTTTGTTATGCTGAATCTGTTCAAAATGGGCATTTTCGTTATATTGTTTGTTGCATTACAAATTCCTTATTGGTATTTGATTGGATTATTATAATGGATTATGATTTGAAGGAGGTTTTTATATGTCAGAGATGCAAACCGACACGCAGCAATATTGGGTAAATTCTGTACGCTACCAAAAAGGGGAGCTTGCGGAGATTGCCATTACGGATGTGCGCAAAGACCGTTATGTTGCCATTCGGGTTGATGATGAAATCAGCTATCGTCCTTTAACGCTGGCTGAACTAGCAGCCCAGACAGTTCAATTGGAAGTTGCCTGTGACATGACAGTAAAATTTTATCAGTATGGATTTTTTATTGACGGTCAGTGTGTAATGGCTGGAGATACGGACTTACAGCGTATTGTACTTAGTGATTTTTTACCCAGCGGTTATGATAAGTATTATTGTTTTGGTTATGATGCCGAGGCTAATCAACGCGGGTGCATGTGCGCTACCAACGATGTGTGGAAAATTTATCATGACCGTTATGTGTATACTGGTTATTATCAGATACAGGTACAAATGCCAAAAGAGGCCAATGTATTGATGCTGCATCGTGAGGTGGCCTATCAAGCGGCGGCTATTCCGCCTGGTGCATTTTTTCCAGTGTGCGACGCTTTGCATCCACAGCCTTTTGAACCAGCGGTGCAGGGGCGTTCCATCCATGCAGGAACCTATTATGTAAAAGCGGGTACAGTATTTACAGATGGAAAGGTACGCTATGAAATTACACAAAATACGGTGCTGCAATTTTGAGCGTCCGTGGATATCCGTGATTTGACATTTGCCCAAAAGCATAGTAAACTATACGTAACGGCCTGTGGAGGCTGTTAGGATGATAACGGGGGGAGTTTCTGTATGTTAAATGAAAAGGTGACTGCATTGCTGAATACGCAGGTCAATAAGGAGTTTTATTCAGCCTATTTGTATCTGGATTTTTCAAACTTTTATGAATCTAAGGGGCTGAGTGGATTTGCCAACTGGTACAAGGTGCAGGCGCAGGAAGAACGGGATCACGCCATGCTGTTCTATCAATATCTGCACAACAACGGCGCCCATGTAGCGCTGGAAGCCATTGAAAAACCGGCGGCGAAGCTGGAAACGCTGATGGATGCACTGAAAGCAGGCTTGGAGCATGAGGTGTACGTGACTGGTCTGATTCACAATTTATACGATGCGGCCCATGATGTGAAGGATTTCCGCACCACCCAGTTTTTAGACTGGTTCATCAAGGAGCAGGGCGAGGAAGAAAAAAATGCCCAAGACTTGATTACCAAAATGGAATTGTTCGGCAATGACCCAAAGAGTCTGTATATGCTGGATAATGAGCTGAAAAGCCGGATTTATAACCCGCCATCCTTGGTGCTGTAATCTGCGGAATGTACTGTAAATGCAAGAGAAGGCACATCATATTGGCACCGTCTGCATATGGCAGGCGGTGTTTTTTGCTATCTGCAATTTATTTTAGACCAGCTAGCTGGGCTGGAGGGCATCACCTATCGGGCCATGATGGGGTTATTATCACAGCAAAATCGCAGCCTATGTTCAAAGTTGAAACTTTGCCCGAAAAAGAGGATATTTCTATGCGTTTAGAATTGTGCTAAAATGAAAATAGTGGAACGATAAAATCAGAAATTGGAGGTCATGACAGATGCAGCACGAATGTAAAATTACTGTTTTGGAAACAAGAGTATTTCCAGAGCTTCAAGAAAAATATCTTGCAGATCCGAAATCTGGCCCCTGTCCCTGTTTCAGAATCGGAGATACGTTTATATTAAAGCGAACAAGCGAACGAGATGATTTTTATCATCTGATGAATGGTAAATTTTGTGGAGAGGCTTGGGACGCCATTAGCAGATATGTTTACACTGCCTTGCAGGGAGGCTCAATTATGCATAAGTGGACAAATGATGAGCGCATGATGATTGCTTGCTGCAATGATGGCACAAGGCCTGTTATTTTTAAAATAGAGAGAATCGACATTCCTGAAAACGAAGAAGAAAAACGATGGTTGGAAAAGCAGAATTTCAAAAATACGGTTCAGGATGCTTATACCGGATAATTTTGGTTTGTTGGGGAGCTTTGTGGAGCAAGAAATCAGAAACTGTGGGGGCCGCACAATGATATATTCGGAAAATGGAAACGAGAGGGATTGTTTTATTGCATTTATCGAACACGCTTTAGGAATCCTAGCAAGAAGGGAATATACCTCTTTTTTATCGCAGTTCGATAATAGCCGGTTAGCAGAACAAGATTTAATTCGAGCACTGAAATATTTGGATGAAACCCGTCCAGCATTAAAAATTGATGACCCATTGTTAATAAAAGTTAAGCATCGAAGGATAGATTTTATTGCTTTCAGCGATGGCAGCGGGTATCATATGGATTATGACTTAACGACAGGCGGTAAGATAAACGACTTAACAATTCAAGTGGAATTTAAGAAAGCGGGAAACGGATATGTTGTTTTGCTTGAAGATTTGCACACCATGTAACATTTCCAAAGTATAAATAAAGTCCAGTTTATTGGGCAGAGAAGGAAAGAATCGCCATATTTAAGGACTTGGCATGGTAATACAGATAGGAAGGAAGCACTGAAAAGAAACAGCTTACGGACAGGGGGAAGGTCAGATGGCAACCAGCAAAGTCTATCTGCAATTTATTTTGGATCAGCTGTCTGGGCTGGAGGGCATCACCTATCGGGCTATGTTGGGGAAGTATATTTTTTATGATCACAGCAAAATCGCAGCCTATGTTCAAAGTTGAAACTTTGCCCGAAAAAGAGG
>CABUKW010000107.1 GCA_902492275.1 uncultured Peptococcaceae bacterium | reverse complement strand
AGAGTATGATTAATCAAATCGAAAACAAAAAGACCTTCCCCTCCATGAAAGTCTTTTTTCAAATTTGTATTTTTCTCAACATTCATCCCAAAGATTTTTTCAATGAAACAATTACAGAACCAGCTATTTCGAAAGAGCTATATCAGTACCTTTCTAAGCTTACGCCGGCCCAGACCAAACACTTATTAGAATTTTTAAAAGATTTTGACCGTTAATTTACAATAAAAAAGCCTATTGTATCGTAGTTGTTTCTAAACATCTGCAATCCAATAGGCTTTTTTAGAATGTATCCTTTACATATTTTTAGATTACAATTACACCCAAATGCTCCAGCAAAATTTTGCAGCCGATTGCAATCAAAATCAAGCCGCCTGCCAATTCTGCCTTTGCCTTATAGCGGGTGCCAAAGACATGGCCAATTTGAATACCGGCTGCAGAAAATAGGAATGTTACCACGCCAATGAATAACACTGCCGGAACGATATCCACCTGCAAAAAGGCAAAGGTAATGCCTACAGCCAGCGCGTCAATACTGGTTGCAACGGCCAGCATCAGCATTGTTCGCACGGCAAAGCTATCGTCCAGTTCCTCATTCTCTTCCCGTGATTCCTGAATCATCTTGCCGCCAATCAGCAATAACAAGAAAAAGGCAATCCAGTGGTCAATGCTGGTAATCAAATGCTCAAACTGTATGCCTAACAGATAACCCAAACTGGGCATCAGCATCTGAAAGCCGCCAAAATAGCAGCCTGCCAACAGCATGTGCTTCCCTTGCAGCCGCTGCACCGAAAGCCCCTTACAAATAGATACGGCAAAGGCATCCATGGATAGTCCCACCGCAATCAAAAATAATTCTCCAAACCCCATACGCAGTTTCCCCCATTGTTTTCATAAAATTTTTACAAATTAGCCCGCCACCGACTTAACCGTCTGAAGACAAATAAAAAGAGACCTGTCCAATACAGAGTTTCCCCTGTTATGGACAAGTCTCGTTATTTCAAACAAAGCCAGACCGCAAACGGCCAGTGTGTTGACTTCATTACACCAAAGGTGCCAACTACTCCCTTATCTTGCCATTATTATAAAGGCTTTTTCCTCCCACGTCAAGCGAAAACCCCCTACTTTTTCCAGTCCACAGTTTCATAAAAACAAAAATTCTCCGCATACTAAAACTGTTTCTACCAATTTAACAGGCAAGGAGAATTCACCATGAAAAAAATCCATGATAATCCCGATTTGTACCGTTATGATTTAAACAACGCCAGTTCCTCCACCGACTGCACCGGTCTCATTCCCGTGCCGCCCCAGTCGGAGGAAGAACGGGAAGCCTACGATGCTATTTATCACTATGCGGTTCCAGAAATCGACAAAAGCAATTAGCGCCCAACAAAAAATGCACGTTCTGACCAGTTGCATATAGCCAGAACGTGCATTTTACTATGTATATAATTTTATATATGATTTTCCCAGCGGTTTTTAATCTTTCCGCTTTGGATTCTTCGGAAACCAGCCCCGCGCTACGCGCTGCCGTTGCTCTTGCAGTTCCCAGATGCTCCACAAAAACGAGCAGCCCAATGCACCAAGCAGAGAAGAACCTACTGTATTTTGCACCATCAAAGAGCAAACAATACAAATAAGCCCTGCCACTAAAAAAACAGGCCAGATTTTATAGCTAAAATAATACTCGCATTTGATGACAATGGGATGAAAAACGCCAATCAATAAAAATACTGCCACACTGATAATCAACCCTAAAAAATTCATGATTTTGCCGCTCCTTTCCATCTTATTAATAATGCAGGATGAACCACCATATGTATATTTTATGGCAACTTTTATTAGTATAGCACAAAACATCTTTTTAAAGATAGTATAAATAGGGTAGATAAGATATCTTAATCATTTGCATTTAGCAATCTACCCATTACGCATCCTAAAAGTTGTTATCCAACCTGGACCTGGAACAAAAATAATTACCTGCTGCAAATTTTATGTTAGAATTAAGTAAGTCAGCGATTTATATGGTTTAAAGCATACGGCGATTATGGCAGCCCTGCTATCTGATTGCGCTGGGGCAGAATATCTCGGCATTGGAAACCCAAGCCTATATCCCCGGCGGCTGGGACACAAAAAACATTGGAGAACGCCGGCGTCACTATCATCCGAGAAGAAACTACGCTGGAAACGGTTTTACAGGAAGTCGTGCAACGGGAATGGCAGCAATATCAGGAAACAAACAGCCCATTATTATCCGGAAGTAAAGCGCATTGTAGAAAAAGACAACGATAAGTAAAACAGTCCAATCATGCTCCATCGTCTGGCAAAAAGTATGCAGTAAAAAAGAGGAACAGGCATAGGCGCTGTTCCTCTTTTTTACTGCATACCCGCTAACCTTCACAGCAACGCTTACTCTGTATCCTGCTGCATACTGTCCTGAATAACCTTTTCCAGCAATGGCGATAACACCTCTGCTGTGGCCTCTTCCTTTTTGCAATGCTTCAATTTCTCCACCATCTGCGGCACTTCATCCAGCAAACGATCCAAAATGGCGCTATGGTCCACGACCTGAAAGCGAATATCCTTTTCGCCCACCAGCAAAAATCCTACCGGCTGCACCGAAACACCGGCGCCGGCGCCACCGCCAAAGGGCGGCTGGCTCTCCTCTGGATTGCCCTCCTGTTTCCACGCCACATGGGTTCCGCCGGAAGCAAAACCACAGCACATTTTAGACACAGGAATAATAACTGTCCCATTGGGTGTCTCTACCGCATCGCCGATAATGGTGTTTACCTCCACCATGCCTTTGATATTTTCCATCGCAGTTTCCATCAAACCGCCAACACAATCAGCCTTCATACAAAATCTGCTCCTTCCTTCTCTGCGCCCAAGCTGCTTTTCCCACCAGCCAGAGCAACGATAATAAGATAAGTATAAGATGTCCAATGCGGCAGCCAATTATACCCTGCAGTCCAACTTCCTGCCGCTGCTGCTGAAAATCCGGCACATAAGTGAAGCTGCTTTGCGCCAGCCATCGTTCCGGCAAACAGGATACCGCTGCCCAAAACAATCCATAACTATAGGCTGTCCAGTCCTGCTGTGCCCAACCAATCCGGCAGCGCAAGGTGCATTGCTCCAAACGCAGCCAACGCGCCACAAGTTTTATCGCCTGCACCGCAAAAAGAAAAATCGCCTTCCACTGCGCCTGAAACGACGTGCGTCGCCACCGGTCTCGCCAACGTTGCCGCCAAATCATTTTTTGCCCGCGTTCTGCAAAAAAATGCTGCCTATGCTCCATCCTCCAATCGGTCGTCTCCGCCGTCCACTGTTCCATGCCTTCCAATTTATGCCGGTATAACAACGCTTGCCCCGCTTCAAGCTGTTCTTTATGGACTGTTTTTTCCTTTTTGTCCGCAACAGGAAATTGTTTTTCAACACGCAGCCATAAAAACTGTATCTGTATTTTGCCATGCCACCGCTTTTCATGCTCTGCCACAAACTCCAAGCGCAGCGGCAGCAGACAAAAAAGGCACAGCAACAAAAAAAGACTACCGCCCCAGTGCATAACATCACCTCAGTGGTAGTCTCTGTTGTTTTATGGAATTTTATACCTTTCATCACCAAGATACTGCCGCAAAAGATGTTACGCGATTATAGCGTCCTGCCGACACGATAGCCTTCCTGAATATTGGCGAACCCATTTTTTACATTAGCCGCATCACCGACCGCAATAAAGGGAATTTGTTTTTCGCGTAATATGTTTGCAAACTCTTGATTAGATTTTACTCCGGTTGCCATAATTACTGTATCTACATCCACAATACGATATTCTTGCTCCTGTAGCTGGAAATATACCGAATCCTTTCTGATTTCCAAAACTTTGGCATTGGTGTAAACCTCTACTTGATGTTTTTCTAAATTTTGCAGCATATAATAATTGCTGGCGCCTTCTCCATCTTTAGCAATCTGCGGCTGCATTTCCAGAATACTTACCTGACTGCCATGATAAGCTACATATTCTGCTGTTTCAGCGCCTACCAGTCCACCTCCAATTACCACCACATTTCTTCCAACCGCAACTTTACCGGCCAATACGTCATGGGCCGTCACCACATGGGGTTGTTCTGCACCTTCTATTGGTGCAAGGAATGGATGGCTGCCTGTGGCGTCAATCACCACATCAGGCCTTTCCTGCGCAACCTGTTCCGCTGTCAAGTTCTCCTGTAATCGAATTGTTACACCCAAACGCTCCAGTTGTATTTTTTGCCATTTGATAAAGCTGGAAAATTCCGTCTTTCCCACCGGTACTGCTGCCAAACACCATTGACCGCCTAATCTTTCTGTCTTTTCAAATATTGTTACCTGATGTCCACGTTCTGCGGCTGCAATAGCGGTCTCACAGCCCGACACACCTCCGCCGGCAATAAACACTTTTTTCGGCTGCGTTACTTTGCTAACAGCCCATTCCGTTTCATGTCCAACTGTTGGATTTACCATACAATTTAACGCATTGCCCCGTCTTTTTTCTCCAATACAGCCCTGCACACAACCAATACAATGATTGATAGCTGTCAGATCTCCGGCCAACGCTTTATTGGGCAAAGCAGGATCGGCAATAGAAGCGCGGCCCATAGCAACTAAATCGGCCTGTCCGGAACGAATAACAGCTTCTGCAATTTCTGGCGTATTAATACGACCCACCGCAATCACTGGAATGTTCACCACACTTTTGATCGCCGCCGCATGACCTACATAAGCAGCGGGTCGCACCGCCGATGGCGGTATGGTCATCGTACCGCAGCCCATGCTGCCTGCTCCTTGCGAGCAATTAATCGCATCCACGCCAGCCTCCTCCAATGAAATGGCCAGCGCCTTAGATTCTTCTAATCCCAAACCACCTTCCACATACTCAGCCACTGTCATGCGATACAAAACAGGAAAATCTAAGCCTACTGCCTCTCGTACAGCCTGCACCACTTCCAAAGCCAAGCGGGAACGTCCTGCAAAATCACCGCCATAGTCATCACTTCTGCTATTTAACTGGGGAGAAAAAAACTGTTCCAGCAAATAACCATGGGCGCCATGAATTTCTACGCCGTCAAAGCCAGCAGCTTTTACCCGTTTGGCACAGTCAGCAAACTGCTGTACAATGGTGTGAATTTGCTCTATCGTCAACGCCTGCGGCATATCGGTCATATTCAAATTTTTTACCGCGGCCACACCAACCGGACAGGCGCCTACAAACTCCCGTTTACTTTCCCAGCCTGCATGATAAATTTGCGCCACAATTTTTCCGCCAGCTGCATGGACGCGCCGGGTTAGCTCCTGATGGCTGGGAATTTGCTTATCATCATACAGCCCCGGCAATTTGGCTGAAGCACCTGCTTCCGGACAAATACGATAATCCTCCACAATAATCAGCCCCCAGCCGCCCTTTGCCTTGGCTTCATGATATCCAATCAACTGCTCCGTTGCCATGCCCTCCTCATTGCTATAATTACTGGCCATGGCCGGAACTACCAAACGGTTTTTCAACGTCATCGTGCCAATCTGGATTGGTTCAAATATTTTTTTCAACATTGCTTTCACCTCAAAAAAGAACCGCCGCAGCATCTTACTTTTGAAGGTTTGCACGAAATTTTTTCAGATGCTCAAACTTGCAAACAATGCTTTCGCGGCGGTTCTGATATTTTTTATCCTTACTTTAATTTTTACATATCAAAAATGATATTGCCAACAGGGAACCCCACGCATATAATCACTACAAACGCAATGGCCACGACTGCAAAACCATAATATAACATTTCTTTTTGAGAAATCCACTCTCTCTGCGCAATCGCCAATGCCGTTGCTGGCGATGCTGCTGGTGTGAAGTAAGCCATATGACAGCATTTAATTACAAAAATAATCAATAATGCCGGATTGGCTCCTACCAGCCCGGCACCTGCTAAGGCAATTGGCGATAAGGAAGATGCTGTCCCTGCATTGGTACAGAAATTGGTGAAAGCCACTGCGATTATCATAAACAGCAAGACAAATAGTACAGCTGGCTTTCCTTCAATAATCGGCCCAATCAAATCGGTGATAAAAGTAATGAACCCTGTCGCTTCATCATTCGCCAAAGCTGATGTAATAGGCAATACAGTGGCTGTTAACATAATGGCATCCCAAGAAATCCCGCTGCGCGCTACATCTTGAAAATTGCAGAGTGGTTTCCCATGCAATTGTAAGAATATCATAGCGCACATGACAATCATAATTGTTCCTGTAGTTCCCAATTTCTTGAAAATTATTGTAAACAACCATTCTGAAGGAAGAAAACTCGGTACAATAAAAGCAATTAACAAAAATGCTGTTAAAATGAGAATTAATTTTTGCTCTATTGTTAAATTCAATACTTCTTTTGCATTTAATTTCTCTGAATCAAAATCTTTTAATAAGCTAACATCTACTTTTAACACAAACTTACCAAATAACAAATAACCTATCATAATAAGTGTGTCCAACATTAAAGCACAGCTAATATAATGCGCATAACCAATCTCTAATCCTGTCATATTCGTATAGACCGATAACGCAACAACCGATACAGGCTTAAACGGAAATAAATCCATGCCTAATGGTCCTGTCACCAATACACCAAAAAATAAAAACTTCGCTAAAGAATCACCTGGTTTATAACCAACTGCTGCACATATCCCCGCTAACAGACTCCATCCCAGCAATACAGACGGTGTTCCACTGGTCAAAGAGCCTAAGATATAAACAGAAAACAGAAATGCAAAACAAAACAGCCAAGGCTTTCCATTTACAACTTTTCTAGTAACAAACCACATTGAAATTGCTCTGCCAACACCACTTTTATCAATTAATCCTGCAAATGCCAACATGAAAATCAACAATACTGTCGTACTATTTCCAAAACTGCTGCTGCAAACCGCTGAAAAATTTGCAAAATATCCCGTAAAAATCAGCATACACAAAATATAAATGCTGGGCCAAATTAAGCCAATGGTAATCCAGCCCCACAATGCCGCCAAAAATACACCGACAACTTTCATTCCTACATCTGTTAAAGGTGCAACTGGAGGCAATTGAAAAAAGATAATTGGAATTACCATAAAAAATATTGCATTCACATAATACAAAGCATTTTTTCGTTTCTGTGGAATTTCCATTTATATTCCCCCTTTTTCAAACAAATAAATATAACGTTAATTTCATTAATTTCTATTTTTCAAGACCTAATAACCGCGCAGAATTATGATACAATACATGTTCTAATGCATCTGGTGTCAAACCAATATTTTGGATATTCTTCATTGCAAAGTCTAACGGCTTTGATGGGAAACATGAGCCAAACAAAATTTGATTCTTCAAAATATGGTTGGCAGCCAACACATATTGGTCATATCCGGGGTTAAAATTAAACATATAATAATCTGGACAAATATTTACATTTTTTCTCTGATAACCCACATGGCAAATTTCTGTCACATAAGGCCAGCCGCCATGGGTAATTACGATTTTCAATTTTGGAAAATCCACAGCAATTCGGTCTATAAAAATTGGATTATAATTTTCCAGTTTTGCACAGAACAAACCACCAAACGTTAAAGTTACAATAATATTTTCCTTTTCACATTTTTCATAGATTGGATACAGTCGTGGATCATCAGCGGGCATAGGCTCCTCGATAAAGAATTGTCCCGGTTCCATAATGATGGTATCTGCCGCGCCATTGATTACAAATTCATCAATATCTGCCAACGCCTTTGCGCCATCACAGGGATTAATATGCGCCATTCCTAAAAACCGGCCCGGATATTCCTGCTTAATCAAATCAATATCGTGATTATCATTGCCAGCCCGCATTGATACCATGCCGATTCCAATACCAGCTTCATCCATTTCTTTGATTAAAGCGTCCATTGAAAATTTTGTTACAGATTCTGGCCATTCAGGATTATCCCCATATTTGTTATATAAAATACTGCCTTTAAAAGAACGATAAGGTGGTCGTAATCTCCAGTCGATTGCTTGTACCATTGTTTCCACACTCCTATAATGAAAATTTAAAAATGAAGTGCACATTCATCTTTCTGATATATATTGTATATAAACATTTGTATAATTTGAATAAGTCATTTTGATGTATAAATTTCATAACTTGAACAAACCTTGCACAACTAACTACTCTTTTTATTGAGAATATGAAAAAAGCATTTCGCAACGCTCTAAAATATAGCGTGCAAAATGCTTTTCTTAAAACATCATGTTATATATCATTCTTAACAAATCTCTCTAAAATAATTCTGCATAAACTCTACAAAAATATCAATAAAATGATCTCCATTGCGCGGTACCAATAAACCCGCCTCCAAAGATGTTTTCTCTCGAATAGGTAGTATTGCTACTTTCTCAAATTCATCGCGAATCATAGAAGATGATGCTAACACAACATTATGAATCAAGCCTACGCCGACATCATTGGCAATGGCTGAAATCCAAGGTCCGATGCTGGTTGTGGAAAATCCTACTGCCGGTTTCCCGTACAAATTCAGAAAATAAGACTGTACATCACTGACAAGGCCAATATTATTGGTAAAACGAACTAACGGATATTGGCAGATGGTTTTTAAAGAGATATTGCGTTTTGCAGCCAGCTCCGATTTTTTACTGACACAACAAACGTATTCTCCTTCTAACAGAGGAACAAAACGCCAGGATTTTTGCTCTTTATAATGCTTTTGCATTGCTTCTGCCATCTGAGGAATCGTCAAGAGCCCCAATTTAAAAGAATGGTCCTCTGCCAAATCCTCTTCCATCAATTTTTCTAAAATCCCACCAGACACATCTTCTAACAAACATACTTTGATTTGAGGATATTTTTTGCAAAAATCCGTAATAGCCTGCGGTAAAACAGACATTGTAAAAATAGGATGGGCGTACATCACCAAACGCCCACTGCAAATTTCCTTCACACAATGGCTGTAGGCATCAATCTCTTTTAAGACTTGTTCATAGCGCTCTGTTATTTCCTGCGCAGCATGTAAAAACTTTTCTCCCTCCGGTGTAAAACGAACTCCACGAGAATTGCGCTCAAAGAGCTTAAAACCCAATTCATTTTCCATACTGGTGATGGAACGGCTTAGCGACTGTGGCGTTAAAAACAAATTTTCACTGGCACTATTGAATGATTTTTTACGAGATATTTCTACTAGATATTCTAGTTGCTCAATTCGCATCTAAGCCAATCCCTTCTTTCAAAAATTGATCTTGTCGCAGACAACATCAAACATTTCTTTTATTATACCATAAAATTTTCTATTTTACGATATTTTCTCGTTTAATAGAACAATAAAAAATCTCTGCAACAAAAAAAGACCACCGCCCCAGTGCATAACATCACCTCAGTAGTAGTCTCTGTTTTTTATGGAATTTTATACCTAGTTGTTTTCCCTTCCAAACAATATCTGCATATAATCCGTGCGACGATCTAAAATTCGAATAACAGAAATATTATCCTTTTCAGGCCGATAAAATGCAATATAATTGCCACAGATCAGATAATATAAATCGCTTTCCACACCTAATCGCTTTGTCACAGACATGTCCATATAAGGCTGTTCTTTCAGCTGCGCACAGCATTGTAAAATGTTCGCTGTAATTCGTTCTGCAGCGGGCAGGTTTCGCAATTGCTGCGCGATATACGTTTTGACGTTCCGCACATTCTCCCGTGCTTCTGGTGTATAACGCAGCCTCATAGATGTACTCCAAATTCTTCAAGCATTTCTTCTTCACTAACCCAGTCGGCAGTTGTTTGTACTGATGCATCACCCTTTTTTAATTCCAACAGCAGCTGTGCAACAGCCTGTTCCTGCAAAGCCTCTTTGCTGTTCTGCGTAACCAAAAAAGGAAGTCCTTCCACATTTAAAGACTGCTGTAAAAAGGCATTAATCGCTTCCGTCAACGTCATGCCGCAATTAGCATAGATTCGTTCCAATCGTTCTTTCACCTCAGGATTTATCCGCATTTGAAACGTACTGGTTTTTGGTGCAGTAGCAACACAAATATGCTCAGACATAATCATCGACCCCTTTCGCCTTTATCATACAAGAAGACAGGTTCCATGTCAATACATTGTAATTACATTGATTGCACCATGCAAAAAAGGGCAGGAGAACTGTGGTGTGCTACCCGTCAAGTAGACAATGAAAAAAATATAAAATTTTTGTGTTGCC
>CABUKW010000106.1 GCA_902492275.1 uncultured Peptococcaceae bacterium | reverse complement strand
TGGCAAAAGTAAATATTGCAAGCATGCAGAAACAGCCCTGAGGACTTCCTCGGGGCTGTTTTTGTGATGCGCCCAGCATGGGCGCAGTCTAAAGGGTGAAAAAAGCTACCCGGAACTGCATGCAGCAGCGTACATTTTTGAAACATGTTTTTTTGTGCAGCTGCGCCAATGGTCAGGTATAGGCAAGGGCCGCAAAAGTCGAATGGGGATAAAATAAAGGAAAAAATCTTTTTCCCCATTAGCCGTATCCCTACGCCGCTATTTGAGAAAGCGGCATCAGAGTCGAGAAGTTTAGAAGAAGTGAGACCTTGTATCAGCGGCCCATTTTCCAGTGCCAGCAAATGCGGCTGATGGCCGATAAGCATAATAAAAGCAGGGTAGCGGCTAACGGAAACAAGAGCAGCGGCAGATAGGGCGCCGGCTCCAGGATGGGCTGTAATTGCTGAGCTACGCTGGTGGATAAAATCTGCGGAAACAAAATGGTGAGCAACGGAATATACAGGGCGGCCAGCAAGCCTTGCAGGGGCCGGCAAAGGCAATAGAGCCGGGCGGAAATCTGTTGGCCGGATAATATGCTGCTGACCTGTGCCTGGACGGAAAGGCCGCTCCAGCCTAAAATAAAACTGATGACCATTAATTGCTGCAAAAGGGCCGCCTGACTTTCTGCGGCAGTTTGAGCGCCCAGCGTCATCTCAAATAATCCGGCGCTCAGGGCCGAAGCAAGTGCAGGGGATAGCTGCAGCAGGTTTAAAATCCAGGCAAAGCAAGTTTGCAGGATTTGTAGCAATCCGCTGGCTTGTAGGAGAGACAGCAGCACTGAAAACAGCAGCACGAAGCCGCCGATTTTGATGATGCTGTCAATGCCCTTTTGTACCGACTGCCCCAGCATAGCGCCCAGCGGCTGACAGTGCTCAGCCTGGTATTGCGCCATTTGGGTGATGGCGGTGCGCAGCAGATGGCGGGGCATGATGGCCTGATGATTGGCTGGCGCGGTAAAGCGCAGCAGGATGCCGATGGTCAGATTGGCCAGATAGTGGGCCATCAACAGCAGAACGCCTAATTGGGGGCGCTGCAGCATGGAAATTGGTACAGAAATTAATAAAAACAGCGGACTGGAATTGTTGGTAAAGGAGGCTAAACGGGCTGCTTCCTGCGGTGTACACAGGTTTTGCTCCTTGAGGGAGGCGGTGAGAATAGCGCCCATCGGAAAGCCGGAGGTAAAGCCTAACGCGACGGCAAAGCCTGCTTCGCCGGGAAGCCGGAACAGGGGCCGCATAACAGGCTCCAGCAGCACGCCCAAAAAGCGCACAAAGCCGATGGACAGCAATAAATCGGCCACAATAAAAAAGGGCAGGAGGGACGGCAGCAAATGGGTCGTCCAGGTTTCCAGGCCGCGGCAGGCACCTTGATAAGCAGCTTGCGGCTCCAGCAGCATCAGCGCTGTCATAAATAAAAGGAGCAGCAGGAAAAAAAGCTCAGAGAATCGTTTCATAAAGAATCACCTGAGCCTACTATATGTGAAGTTGTTTGTTTTTAGACCTGCACCGGCATTTGCAGCAAATCCAAATTGATTTTGCGCAAGGAGGGCAGGGGATAGCCCATATAGTACAAATTAGTGGCGCGGCAATCCAGGGCCAGCATTTGTCGGCCCTGCTCTGTGAGCTGCTGCCGTTGACGGGCTGGGCGGATGAGGATGGGCAGCTGGGCCGTTTTTTTCAGTTCCTTCAGGATTTTTTGTCCCTTGGCGGTAAATCCCAGAACCCGCAGATATTGGGGCTCCTGCCATTGCTGCAGTTGCTGCGTCATGTTTAACAGCAAATGGATACAGGTGCGCTGCAGCCGTGTATAGGTGTAGCGTTTAGATTTGACGGCGGCGCAGAGTTCATCCAGGGTATTGACCTGATGGGCGGCGCTGTAGAGCCGGTTTTCCAGCCCTTCGTTCATTTCCAGAATGTCGGCTAATTGATCCGGTGTGCTGCGGCGCAGCAAGGCTAATAAAATTTGGTCGAAGCAGTGGTTCTGCATGGGCAGATAGCCCTGCTGAAATTTCTCGTGTATGAGCAGGCGCACAGCGTCTGGAATTTGCTCCTGCCACAAGGAATTTTCTTCGTACAGCAGCTTACGAATGGCAGAGGCGCTGGCAAAGCCTTGGCTGCTGAGAGGTACCTTGTCATCGTTGTAGCTGCCCAGGCGGGAAATCAACACAGGCGTGATGGGCAAATGATACTGCTGTATGGTTTGCAGATACTGCAGCGCTAAAATGTTGTTGGGCGATTGTAATTGCTCTGCACCGGCGATTTGCAGTTGTTCCAGTGCTTTTTGCCGGGCAGCGGGGAAGGATAGCCCTAAATCAAGTTGCTGATGCAAACGCTGTTGATATTCCGGCAATTCCTCAAGCAGAAAAGCAGCCAATTGTTCCAGCTCAGTGGCGTTTTGGCTCTCCACGCCGCAAGACAGCCAGGAAACGGCTCCGGTGGCAGCCAGCGTCAGCACAGCGCCCTGGGCAAAATAGGCAGCGCTGCGCACAGCGAAAGCGACGGGCAGCTCCAGCACCAAATCCACGCCGCAGCGCAGCGCCATCTCGGCCCGCGTCCATTTATCAAATACAGCAGCTTCTCCCCGCTGGGTGAAATTTCCGCTCATCACTGCCACAATGCCGTCGGCCTGCTGCAGGGCGTTGGTCTGCATGAGATGATATTGATGCCCATTGTGAAAGGGATTGTATTCGGCTACAATGCCGGTGAGTTCCATAAAAACACCTGCCTTTGAAAGCATGAAATCTTGATAATCAGTTTTTTTGCAGACTTTGTTTCAGTAGCTGCCACAGCGTTCCCTCCGAGATGATCAGTCCCAACAGAGTGAGCGCCATACCGCAGAGCGCCAGCGGTGTGATTTGTTCCTGTAAGATGAGCGCGGAGGAAATGACCGAGATAACGGGAATGAGATAGATATAGACGGCGGTTTTGACAGCGCCGAGAAGGTTGACGGCCACATTCCAGCTGGCGAAGCAGCAGGCCGACGCGCCTAAGCCTAAAAATAAAAAGTTGACCAAATTTAGCGGCTGCAGTATGGCAGAAAGCTGCGGATGAAAATCCATCAGCAGCAGCGCCGGAATCATCAAAAGCAAGCCGTAAAAGAAAATATGACGGGTAGTTTGCAGCACCGAGTAGCCGTAGCTGCCGATTTTTCTGGTTAGGATGGTGTAAACCGACCACACAATGGCCGCGCCGGCGGCTAAGAAATCGCCTTTTGGGTTGAGCGACAGCGCCTGTCCATTGAAGCTGATGATGGCAATGCCGCCAATGGCCAGCAGAAACCCGATGAAAAAACGGGGCTGCAAACTTTGCGCCGGGTTTCGCATGCGGCTGAACAGCGCCGTAAAAAAGGGGCTGATGGCGACAATCACGCCCACGTTGGACGCCATGGTGTAAGTTAAGGCGATATTTTCAAATAAAAAGTACAGCGTAACGCCGCAAAGCCCGGCGGCAGCAAAATAAAGCTCCTGCTTTTTATTTTTTAAATGCAATATATGGGGATAGGCGACCGATAAACAAAGAAATCCAATCAGAAAGCGAATTAGGAGGATTTCTATCGGAGAAAAGCTGTCCAATAAAATTTTGGTGGCGATAAAGGTGGTGCCCCAGACGCCGACGGTAAACAAAGCAATCAAATGTCCAATTCCCTGCTGATTCATGATGACGCGCTCCTTGTTGGAATGTTGTTGCAGTATAGTCTATCATAAAAACAACCGTAATGCCAGCAGAAAACAAATCATTAGCAAGGCAGGAAAGCCAAATTGTAAAACTATAAAAACTCAGCGGCCAACCCCAGAAGGGCCAACCGCTGATTATCATTATGAAGGTATTTTTGGGGCATGTTTTTATAGAATTTGCGATAGGTTAGAATGTCAACTGGAATGCGTCGCTGCTGAAGGGCAGTGTGTATTCGGAAAATCCGGCTGCATAAGGCGCAATTTCGTACAACTGGAAGTAGAAGGTCAAGCCGTTTTCAGTGAGATAATAGCTGTAGCTGTGGTCAGCAACTGCTTTGGACAGATAGCTTTCAGCGTCTGGATAAAAGGCTTCCGGCTGTGCCTTGATTTGGGTTGTGAAGCCGGCCAAAATCAAGCTGTCGATGGTTTGTTGATCGCCCTTTAAAATATCGGTTAAGGCCAGCGTTTTGCCAGTGGTCATATCATAGATGGCTGAATTGCGCACCGTCATCGGGTGGGCGCCGTGGGTGTCCTGCATGGTTTGAAAGAGAATAGAAACATAATCTTTTTTATTGTATGTGACAGCGTAGCGTTCTTGTGCGGTGCAGGTAAAAGAAGCTGGCGCTGCTTCCTCCAATAATTTGCCAAAATCTTGTGCAATGGTTGTAGCACGGCTGCGGGCTGCGGCGGCCAACTGGCTGTTCAAATCGGTCAGCACCGCTTGGTTGTTGCCGGTAATGGTAAATTGCGGATAGGCCATATCCACGGAGATATTGTTTTCGTTTTTGGTATAGCGTTCCGTTTGATAGCCATAGTCGCCTTGTCCAGCGCTTTGCACGGTGATCGTTTCGGTATCAGCATCCCACGCCACTGTGGCGTTCAAGGCTTCGGAGACAGCGCGCAAAGGAACCATGGTACGGTCATTGATAATCTGGGCCGGTACATCCAGCTGGATTTTTTTGTTGTCCAGATAAAGGGTATCATCACCAATGGTCAGCGACAACGATTGCAGGTCTTTCTGGGCTGCGACAGTCTGTGTATCGGCATACCAGCTGACATCGCAGCCTAAAGCCTCAAAAATGGCGCGCATCGGCACCAGCGTGCGGGAATTTACAATCACCGGCGGCTGGTCTAAGGCTAAGCTCTGGTTATCTACAACAACGGAAGGCGCTGCCAGCGCAGCGGTGCTGCAGGTTGTCAACAAAGCTGCGGTAGCAATTCCAACGGCGAAACTTTTTTTCATAAAAAACAGTCCTTTCTGTGTGTCAAAATTGTCTTGTTATTGAGAAAAAACAAACAGCCGCAGCGGTTTTTTACGATTCCGCAAGAAGTCGTAACGGCAAATTCGTTTCCATTTTATTATATACAATTAGATGGATTGATCAGAAGAAAAGTTTCAGAAAATTTTAAATTTTTTGCAGATAAGAGAAATTTTTTGGGAAAAGTTGTTGCAGACAACATTTTGCAATATGAATGCAGCTTATAATAACAATATCAAATGAAGCTCTAGAGTTGACAAGTTCGTAGATGGCAAAAAATATTCTAGTGAGAATGTATTAGAATGAAGGAGGAGTTTTTTATGTCGAGCAGTAAAATATTTGTTATTGGGCTGGATGGCATGGACCCAAGCCTGACCAAAAAATATATGGATCAGGGAAAAATGCCAAATGTGAAAAAAATAGTAGAGTCTGGCGCTTGCCGGGAAGATTTGGTGATGTTAGGCGGTCATCCGACTGTAACCCCGCCAATGTGGACTACTATAGCTACTGGCGCAAACCCGGGAACCCATGGTATTACCTGCTTCTGGAACCAAGATCCAGATAACCTGGATACCATCATTTATAATCTGGACTCCAGAATGTGCAAAGCAGAACAGTTATGGAATGTAACAGCAGAAGCTGGCAAAAAGACTTTAGTATGGCATTGGCCCGGTTCCTCCTGGCCGGCATCTTCTGACAGCCCCAATCTGTACGTTGTAGATGGCGCGCAGCCAGCAGCAGTGCAGATGAGCAGCGCCAATGTAGATTTTGAGAAATATATCATCGCCAATAAAGATTTTAAGGAAGTTTTGTATCGTCCTAAATTTATCAATAAAACCGGTGCTGGCTGTGTTATTGAAGAATTGGAAGAAGAAAATGATGATGAACTGGCTAGCGGCCGTTTGAATCGTCATAAGATGAATCAGCTGCAGAATGTAGAATTATCCCATGCCCAAGGGGAAGTTGGCTTAGATACACCGCCTTTTGATTTGATTAACTCTCCAATTAAAGAAGCGCACGGTTGGGTCAATGCTCCAGAAGGCGCTTTAGAGTTCACCATTGTAACATCCGGCGGCTTAACCAGACGGCCAGCCTTAATTCTGAAAAATGAACAGGGCGAATATGACACGGTTGCAGTTTATTTGAGTAAAAAAGAAACACAGCCATATGCAACCATGAAACAGGGGCAATTGTTGATGAACACATTGGATAAAGTCAATGTAAACGGTAACAATGTGGATGTAACCCGTTCCTTCAAGGCTTTGGAAATTGCCAAGGACGGCTCCCAGGTTCGGATGTGGACCAGTACCGCCTATGATATTCACAACAATAACAGATGGCATCCGCAGAGCTTATATCAAGATGTTGTCAGCAATGTAGGGTATGTACCGCCATTTACCCAATTAGGCGGCAAAAATTATGAATTTTCTACCGAATTGCTGCAGCCAGTATGGAGAAATTATATGCATTGGCAGGCAAATGCTCTGAACTATATGATTGAGAAACAGGGTATAGAAGTTATTTTCTCCCATCTGCATATGATTGACGCGCAGGGGCATATTTTCTGGCATTATGCCCATTATGCCCATGAAACTGACCATAATGTACCAGCCGATTATGAAAAGCTAATTGAAAAATGTTATATGGATGCCGACGAATACATTGGCGCTTTTGTGCATCTGCTGGAAAAAGACTGGACATTAATGATAGTTTCCGACCACGGTCTTTTGGTGCGGGAAGATGTTCCGCCACTGTTGGGTGATCCAGGCGGCGTAAGTGTACGTGTTATGGAAGAGTTGGGCTTTACTGCTGTGAAGAAAGATGAAAATGGCAACGACCTGCGTGAGATTGATTGGGAACACACCAAAGCATTGGCTGTCCGCGGCGACCATATTTGGATTAACCTGAAAGGCAGAGATGCGCACGGCATTGTAGAACCGGAAGATAAATATAAAGTAGAAGACGAAATTATCGACGCTTTATACGGATATCGCGATCCTCGTACCAACAGCCGTATTGTCAGTCTGGTGCTGCGTAATCGGGATGCTGCTCTGCTGGGGATGAATGGTCCGGAATGTGGGGATCTGGTATTCTTTTTGAAAGAGGGCAATAATCGTGTTCATGCCGACGCTTTGTCCACCTCGATTGCATGCTGCGATTCCTCCTTGTCGCCAATTGCTGCAGGGAAAGGTTTGAAGAAGGGTTACACCGACCGTATCATTCGGGAATGTGACGTCGCGCCAACTATTGCCACTCTGCTGGGTGTGAGAATGCCTGCTCAGTGTGAAGGTGCGCCAGTATATCAGATTGTAGAATAGTATTGTTTTAGAAAAAATATGCAGTGAAAAAAGCTGTCTTGGCAGAGGAAATATCTCTGCAAGGCAGCTTTTTTGTTGTTATATTTTATTGTGATAAAAGCAAATAATAACTATGCGAATAATTTGAATAGCTATAATAAAAATGCTTAAAAAGTTGTTGTACGCAACATTTTCTTTTGTGAAAGCCACTATAATAAAAGTATCAACAATCATTCCGGAATTATGATTGAAACATTAGAACTTATTCAGGTTATTGCAAAAAGAGAGGATGAAAAAAATGGGAGAAGCAGCAAAGAGAAATATTAGTTTATGGATCCATCCAGTTATTATGCTTGCACTTATGTTAAGCGGTTGGGTATTACCGTCCTTTGGAACCGTTACAGAATTTGGCGTTAAGGTATTAGGTATCTTTTTGGGCATGATGTGGGGCTGGATTTTTGTTGATTTAATTTGGCCCAGTCTATTAGGCTTAATTATGCTGAGTATGTGTGGTTTGGGAACAACGACACAGGTATTCTCTTCTGGTTTTGGCAGTGAAATTGTACTGCTGGTCATTTTCTTTTCGGTGTTTACCGCATGGCTGGAAGACATTGGACTGACCAATACCATGACGCAGTGGATGCTGACCCGTAAGATTTTAAGAGGAAAACCTTGGCTATTTATTTTTATGATTTTTTTAGTGACATTGATCTGTGGCGCTTTTGTAGGGATCTATGCAACCATCTTTTTGATGTGGGGGATTAGTAAAAAATTATTGGTGAAATTAGGCTATGAAAAACAGAGCAAAATGAGTGCTTTCCTGCTGATTGGGGTTGCCTATGTAAGCATTATGGGAATGTGCGTGAAACCGTGGACGCCGTGGTCTATGATGGGGATTAAGGGGTTGAATAGCGCTACAGGTTTAGGTGTAGAGTTCTTACCTTACAGTGGTCTTATGATAGCCGTTTCTCTGGCAGCTATTCTATTATTTATCGTTGCTGGTAAATTGGTGATTGGCGTAGATGCTTCAAAACTGAAAAATGTAGATTTCACTGCGTTGGGAGAAAAGATAAATTATAATAATCAACAAAAATTTGCAACAGTCTTATTGTTTGTTATCATTTTAGCGTTATATTTGCCTAGCACCTTACCGAAGGATTTGTGGATTTATGCCGTATTAAATAAGTTAAGCTCTGTAGGTGTCATTGCTTGTATTACTGTGGTATTATGTTTTACCCGTTTTCAAGGAGAACCAGCTATGAATTTCGGTAAATTGGCAGCCAAATCCATTCCATGGCCTATGGTGTGTCTGTTGGCGTCTGTAGGGCCTTTAGGTACTGCTTTGATGCATAGCGAAGCAGGGATTACAAAGATGGTCCTTGGCTTGATGCAGCCAATTTTTGCAGGACAAAGCCCCATGATGATTTATATTTTAGTCTGTGTTATTTGCTGTATTTTAACCCAGTTTATGAACAACACTGTACTGTTGGTGGCAATGACGCCGCTCATGTGTCAGTTGGCGCAGGCTTTTGGCGCTAATCCGGTTTTGGTAGCTGTGCTGATGATTTTTGCTTTATCATCTGCTATGGCAACGCCGGGAGCCAGCTCCCGTGCAGGTTTGGTATTTGGCAATACCGAGTGGATTAGCACACAGCAAGCCTATTTTCAAGGAATTGTCTCCGTTGTTTGTGTAGTTATTGCATTGCTCTGTATCGGTATCCCATTGGGTATGATGATTTTATAAATTATCGGATATAGGAACTCTGCTCCATATTTTCTGGGGCAGAGTTTTTTATTACCATTTTATTACCATATGGAAGAACAGCATGGTTGATAAGATACACGAAAAAATGGCCGTTTACAATTTTGCAGAAAAGACTTATAATCAGTATAATTTATAAATAATACAAATATAGCTGGAGGTTGTGCTAAGGATGCAGGAATTTTTGCCTTATATTGAGATGGATGCAGACATTGAAGCCTTTCGGGTATTTTGCTTACAGCACTGTTATCGGAAAGAGTCGGTGCGTAAAGGAGATAGCATAATTCTGCCAGAACAAAATGTATGCGGATTTTTACATAAGGGCTGTTTGAAGGTGTTTTTCAGCACCGAGCATGGTTCGGAACGGTTGATGTGGTTTTTGGAGGACGGCAACTTAATTCCAACCGGTTCTGGAGAAAGCTTTTGCAAACGGCTTGTGGCCGATGTCGATTCGGAGATTTTGTACATTACCTTTGACGATATTTATCAATTTGTACTGCAAAGTAAAAAGAATTTTTTTACCATAGTTGCGCAATATCAAAAACGGCAGCTTTTGTGTATACAAGGACAGCTGAAAGAAATTGAAGAAAGCAGCGGCGTAAAAATCTTAAAATTTTTATTTCAGAGCGCAGCTTTGTATGGAAAACGGACAAAAGACGGTATCTTAATTGAAAACCTGCCCAGTCGCAGTGATATTGCCTCCCATATTGGCGTACACCGCAGTAATGTAACCCGATACATCTCCAATTTGGAGAAGGCAGGCATCTTTGAAAAAGTTGGCAAAAAGCTATTGGTGAAAGACTTGGACCGGCTACAGGAGATGCTGGAAGCTGAATTGGAGAAAGATTGATTGCTATTTGCGGTATAAAAGTGCAAAACTCCAGCAGAAAAAGAAAAGAGCCTGATACATTGCGTGAAGTATCGGGCTCTTCTGGTGCGGCTAACGGGACTTGAACCCGTACGAGTTGCCTCACACGCCCCTCAAACGTGCGCGTATGCCAATTCCGCCACAGCCGCATAAGCGTGAAAGAACTTTATTAGAATAGCATAAAAAACGGAAAAAGGCAACACTTTTCTTTTTTAGCTTTCCGCAAAAATTTAATAATCAAATAATCTATAATCTGCAATTTTAAAATATGGTATTGATTGTCGATATAACAGAAAGGTTCCGATGTATTACAAATGAAATGAAAAAGAGAACCAGTAAAAAAAGCAGAGGGGAAGCGACCCAGCAGATGCAAAAAGGGAATGGCGAGCCAAAAAGCAACCAGGTCATAGCCAGATGAGCGCCAACTGTCAGCCAGATAGCAGCCAGATGAGAACCAGACGTCAGCCACAAACAAGAATATAAAGAATGAAAAGAAGAACCGACAGAAAAAAAGTCGAAGGAAGATGAAAAAAGAT
>CABUKW010000105.1 GCA_902492275.1 uncultured Peptococcaceae bacterium | reverse complement strand
TTCGTTAAACTTGAGCCATTCTTCTTTCAGCTCGTCTTTATAGAGAGTCCCTGATTTTGTAAGATGATAATACTTTCTTGGCGGACCTTCCGAGGATTCGCGCAGATAGGTTTCAAAATATTTTTCATTGGTCAGCCGCTTTAAAAGCGGGTAGATGGTACCCTCATTGACTTCAATGATTTTGGAAACCTCGCTGACAATTTCATAGCCGTACATGTCATTCTTGGCCAGAGAAATGAGTACAACCAATTCCAGGACGCCTTTTTTGAATTGAGCATTCAAATCAGCCACCTCCTTACAGTTGATATGTTATACCAACTACCTTGTATTGTCAAGTACTGAAAAAAGAATAGTACTAAATTTTTTCTGATAGTGAGAATTGAAAAGGGCGTTGTACTTAGACCGGCAGGCAAAAACATAAACATAAAGCCGAATTCTGTCACATAGGTATAAATAAGAACGGATGTAAAGGCGGGAAGCAAAATGAAAAATAAATTTCTGCAGGGTACGGTGATTTTACTGGTTACTAGCGTGCTGTTGCGGGGGTTGGGCTTCGTGTATCAGATGCTGGTGGTGCGTTTTGCCGGCACAGAATCGGTGGGATTGCTCAATATGAGCTTTCCCTTTTATATCATGCTGGTGGTATTGGCTACAGCCGGCATGCCGGTGGCTATTGCCAAACTGACGGCAGAGTATGTGTCCCGAGGACGGGAAGCGCAGGTGTCTGCCATGATGCGGACTGCTTTTTTATTGGTTGGCATTTTGAGTCTGCTCTGCCTGGCGGCGGCGCTGCTGTTAGTGCCGCGGCTGTTTCAGCTGTTGGAAACAGAAGAACGGGTAGCCCGCTGTTTTTATGTCTTGGTGCCGGGCATTGCCATTGTGCCGTTCACATCGGTGATGCGGGGCTATTTTCAGGGGATGCAGCAAATGCTGTATCCATCTTTGGGGCAGGTGGCGGAACAGCTGATTCGGGTGAGCTGCGGGTTGGTTTTTATCGTCTGGCTTTATCCCCATGATGTGATCTCGCTGGCGATGGGGTTGGCAGCGGCAGCCATTGCCGGTGAATTGGGCGGCTTTTTGCTGTTGTTTGGTTTTTATCTTTACAGCCGCTGTAAACAAAAGCGACAGGCTGGCGGAAGATTCCGCAAAAGTACTCCGGTGCTGCAGAGTTTATTGGCTTTGGGGCTGCCTACCACTTTTACTCGGTTGACCAGCAGCGTGGATATAGCCAGTTTGGTGCCCTTTTGTCTGATGATGGTCGGGTATAATGCCAGTCAGGCCGCCGCTGTTTACGGGCAGTTTTCCGGCGTAGCGGTCAGCTTGGTGACCATTCCTACTGTATTAACTGGCGCTTTGGCTACTGCGCTGATTCCGGCTGTTTCTGAGGCGGATGCTTCCCGGCAGAAGCAACAACTGGAGCAGCGCTGCCGTCAGTCTGTCAGCATTACCTGGATGTTCAGTCTGCCGGTCATTTTGGTGCTGTATGTCTATGGGGAGGAACTGGGGCAGATTTTATTCAAAATCAGCGGTTTGGGCGAAATGATGCGGATTCTTTCTTTTGGCGCTGTTTTTATGTATTTGGAGCAGACGATTGTGGGGATTTTACAAGGATTGGGGCAGACTAGAACTGTTTTTATCAATAATTTTTTAGGCTCGGCGGCAAAATTGATTGGCATGTATTATTGTATCCGTACTTTGGGTTGGGGCAGCAACGGCATTGCTGGCGGTATGGTGCTGGGCTACGGCTTGCAATGTCTGTTGAATTTGGCGATGCTGGCCCGCAAGGTGCAGTTTGCTTTGAGCTGGAAGGAAATGCTGCTGCCAGTGGCGAGCAGTTTTTTCATGCTGTGGGTGATTCGGCTCTGCGCGTCGGTCTCTGCGGTAGGTTTATTCTTGGCGATGGTGGCTGGAGGCGTTAGCTATCTTTTGGTATTGTTTGCGACGGGGCAGCTAACGCTTTTTTGGGATGGCTTCGGTAGAGGAGAGCAACGGAATTGACAGCAATTTGACAACTTTTTTTCTCCATGGAATTGTCTGGTTATCTAATCTGTGATACAATAAAAACGTATGTAGAAACGGAGGGTAATATATGGTTGAATCGTTGGTAGATTGGTTTACGTCTGTTTTTGCAGATTGGCTGCCGGGCGAACTGGTCATTTTTCTGTTGTCCATGCTGCCCATTTTGGAACTGCGGGGCGGTTTGATTGCGGCGGCATTGTTGGATATTCCGTTGATAGAAGCGGTTTGTATTTGTTTTATCGGAAATTTAATCCCGGTTCCTTTTATTTTATTGTTAATTCGGCCTATATTTGCTTGGTTGAAACGCACTGCATTGTTTCGTCCGTTTGTAGAAAAGCTGGAGCGCAAGGCGATGGGAAAAAGCGATACCATCCGCCGGTATGAATTTTGGGGATTACTGATTTTTGTAGGCATTCCTTTGCCGGGAACCGGTGTGTGGACCGGTGCCTTGATTGCCTCCATGCTGAACATTAGCATAAAAAGAGCCATGCCTCCGCTGGTGTTGGGGATGGGCATGGCTACAATCATCATGTGTTTTGTTTCCTATTTTTTGCCTTGGCTGCTGACACAATTTTAGTGATGGTCGCAGTCGTGATGGTCACAGGCAATCTGGTTGTCGGTCAGTTCATGGCGCAGCCAAGCTTCTGCTACCTGGCGAACAGGACCGGAGCAGCCGCGGATAACTTCAATGCCGTTGGCGTTCAACACATTTTTAGCGCCGTCGCCCATGTTGCCGCCTAACATCACCAATACGCCGGCTTGTGCCAGAATTGGTGCGATGCCTGATTTGCAGCCGCAGCCTTCTGGAGACGCCATGGATTCTTCAGCGACAATCTGGCCGTTTTCGATGGTGTAGATGGTGTAATGGTCGCAGTGACCAAAGTGGGCGTCGATGACACCATCACGAGTTGGTAAACAAATTTTCATGAGAAAATTCCCCCTAAAATATAGTGAATTAGAAATCGTAACTATTATAATACAAACGACAGAGAAATTCAATACGAAGAAAGAAGGAAATCTATGATTCCGCAGAAAAGAGAAGTACATTTACGGCAGTTGTTGAAACGGCTGCAACTGGAATTGCAAAATATGGAGCAGTTGAGCATTGCATTAACCCATCCCTCTTTTATTTTAGAGCGGGACGGCAATGAACTGGTTAACAATCAACGGTTGGAATTTTTGGGCGATGCTGTGGTGGATTTGGTGGTGGGCCATTATTTGTATGAAGAGTTCCCCTATAAGCCGGAAGGTGAATTGACCAAAATGCGGGCGGCTTTGGTTTGCGAAGGCAGTTTGGCCAATGCAGCCCGGCGTGTGTCCTTGGGCGAATATCTGCTTATCGGAAAAGGTGAGCGGGGCTGCGGCGGCGCCGACCGTTCCTCTAATTTGGCTGATGCCTGGGAAGCCATGGTAGGCGCTATTTATCTGGAACTGGGCATTGATGCGGTGCGTCCGCTGATTTTACAGCATATTCAGCCCGAATTGGAGCAAGTGCGCAAGGGTCATTATGGTGATTATAAAACCCAACTGCAGGAGCTGGTGCAACGACACCGGGACGATACTGTCAGCTATGAAATTATCCGCGAGGAAGGTCCAGACCATGCCAAACAGTTTACGGCCTGTGTGTATATTAACGGTGTGGTGCAGGCAGAAGGGATGGGCAAAACCAAAAAAGAAGCAGAGCAAAATGCGGCTTGCCGTACCTTAATTCAAATGGGTGCCATTGCACAGTAAAGAGGTGAGTTCATGTATTTAAAGCGATTGGAAATTCAGGGGTTTAAGTCTTTTGCCGATAAGGTGGAATTTGAATTTCCCAGTGGCATTACGGCGATTGTGGGACCTAATGGCAGTGGGAAGTCCAATGTGGTGGACAGCATTCGTTGGGTATTAGGCGAACAGAGCGTAAAAAACTTGCGGGGCAGTAAGATGGAGGACGTTATTTTCGCCGGCAGTGCGGACAGGCGTCCGTTGGGTATGGCTCAGGTATCGTTGACTTTGGATAACAGCGCCCGTATTTTTGATTTGGATTTTGAAGAGGTGACAGTTTCCCGGCGGCTGTATCGTTCTGGGGAAAGTGAATATCTAATCAATAAAGCGCCCAGCCGTTTGAAGGATATTCAGGAATTGTTTATGGATACTGGTTTAGGACGGGAAGGGTTATCCATCATCAGTCAAGGCAAGGTGGACGAAATTTTGTCGCTGAAGCCGGAGGACCGCCGCGGACTGATTGAAGAAGCGGCTGGAATTATGAAATATAAGTACCGGAAGCGAGAGGCAGAGCGCAAATTAAAGGACACCGAAGAACATTTGGTGCGGGTGCAGGACATCATCAGCGAATTGGAGGAACGGGTGGGTCCGCTGGAGGAACAGGCCGAAAAGGCCAAGCAGTATAGGGCCGGCAAGCAGGAACTGGATCAGTTGGAGCTGTCGCTGGAAGTGCATGATATTGCCCGCAATCAGGTGCAGGAGAAGCAGTTGCTGGAGAAAAAAACACAGCAGGAAGACCAGATGGCGCAACAAGCTGCCGGTTTATCCAGTCAGGATGCCGAACTGGCACAGTTGCGGCTGGAATTTCAGCAGCAGGAAGCGTTGTTTCAGGAACAGCAGCAAGCTTTTTATGATTTGCAGAATCAACTAGAGCGGCGTAGCAATCGTATACAGTCCCATGAACAACTGTTGGAGCATACGGTTGAACAGATGCAGAAGCTGCGGGGTGAGCTGGCGATGCAGCAGGCAGAAGCGGCGGCTCTCAAACAAAAAGAGGAAGAACGGCAGCAGCAGGCCAGTCAAGCGGAACAATTATACCGCCAGCAGCAAGCTTTAGTGGAAGAACAGCATAAACAGTTGCAGCATTTGGAGGCCCAATTATCGCAGGCGGCGGCGGAGCAGGAACGGCATAAGCAGGCGGTGTTTGCCAATATGCAGGAGCAGGCCCGCAATCATAATACGTTGCAGCGGTTGGAGCATGAATTATCGGGCAGCGGCCGCAGCCGAGAAAAGATGGAAGAAAAGCTGGCTCAGTTGGAGCAAGCTTTGGCGGAGCAAAAACAATACGGTTTGGAATTGACAGAGCAGCGGAATGCACTACGGGAGGAGCAGGAACAGCATAATCAGGCTGTTGCAGCCTTAGAGCAGGAAGTGGAGCAGCGTAAGCGGCAGCAGTTTTTGATGCGGCAGGAGCTTAATGAAACCCAAGCTGCTTGGCAGCAGCAGCAATCGAAGGCCAAAGCATTACAGGAGTTGGAAGAAAGCGGCGAAGGGTATCAGTACGGTGTAAAGTCAGTGCTGGAGCAGAAAAATCGCGGTAAGCTGGAAGGCATTATTGGTACGGTCAGCCAATTGATAAAAGTGCCGCAGCATTTAGAAAAAGCCATTGAAACCACGATGGGCGTCAGCCTGCAAAATTTGGTGACGGAGAATGACCAGCAGGCGCAGGAGGCTATTGCTTATCTGAAAAAAAATAAAAAAGGGCGGGCTACCTTTTTACCGTTAAACACTGTAAAAGGACAACGGCCGGAAGAAGATTTGAGCAATGAGACCAATGTGTTGGGGCTGGCAGTAGATTTAATTCAATTTGATGAAAAATATGAAACAATCATGCTGCATTTGCTAGGTAAGGTTTGGGTGATTGGTGATTTGGCTTCGGCGGTGGCCATCGGTAAAAAGCGGGGTTTTCATCATCGTATGGTCACCATTGACGGTGAACTGATTACACCGGGCGGTGCTTTAACCGGTGGAAATCATGAAAAAGAGCGGGGCGGTTTGTTGGCCCGGCAGAGGCAGATTGCTGAGCTGGAAGTTGAAGTGGCCCGTTTGGCAGAAAAGATGGAGCAGCAGAATGGGCAGTTAGATCAGTATTATGCGCAAACTGGCCAAAAGAAGGATGAGATTGCTACATTGCACAGCCAGGACGAAGTTTTCATTCGGCGGGCGGCGCAATTGGAACAGCAGTTAAACCAGCAGGAAAAGGAAACAAGTCGGTTGAGCCGAGAGTTGGAGTTGGAGCGGTTTAATCTGGAAGAGCAGCAGACGCTGCTGCAGGAACAGCAAACTGCTTTAGCGGCAGAAACGGTGCGGCAAGTGGAATTGAAGGAACAGGAGATCCAATTAGCCCAACAGGCCGATAGCTTGGAACAGCAGCAACAGCGTTTGCAGCAGCAGCAGAAAAAACAGCAGGAAACCAACAGTCAGGATCGTGTTCAACTGGCAACTGCTCAGCAGCGTTGGCAGATGCTGGCTCAGCAAGCCGCCGATGAAGCGCAGCGTTTGGCAGCATTGCAGCAGACTTTGCAGGCTAAGGAGCGGGAACAGAACCAGTTGGCAGAACGGAAAGGCCAGTATGAGCAAGAGATTGCCAGCAACAGCCAGCTTGTAAAAGAAGAACAGGCACAGCTATCCCGCCAAAATCAGCAGTTGATGGTTTATCGGGAAACCCGGCAGCAAACGCAGGAACATATTGGCGCACTGGAAGACGGTGTACGGCAGAAACGGCAGCAGCAGGAGCGGCTACGGGAGCAAAAATATCAGTTAGAATTGCATTTGAATAAAGTGCAGAGCTATTTGTCCGGCGGATATCGCCGTTTGGCCCAAAATTTCGACTGCACCTATGAAGAGGCGCAGCAGAAAGCCATCGTGCTGGAGAATGTGCCGCAGACGCAGAAAACAATTCAACAATTGAAAGGGCAGTTGAGCCGGTTAGGGGAAATTAATTTTACCGCCATTGAAGAATTTGAACAGGTGCGAGACCGGCTGCAATTTTTGCAGACCCAAATAGGCGATTTGCAGGAGGCGCGCCAGTCGCTGCATAAAGTGATTGCAGAGATGGAAAAAATTATGGCGCAGAAATTTGCCGAAACCTATCAGGAAGTCAACGCCCGCTTTGCCGAAGTGTTTCAGTCCATGTTTGGCGGCGGACAGGCCCATCTGGAATTATCAGAGCCGGAGGATTATCTGCTAACCGGCATTGAGATTGTGGCTCAGCCGCCGGGCAAAAAGGAACAGGTGTTGACGTTGCTGTCGGGCGGCGAGCGGGCTATGACAGCCATTGCGTTGCTGTTTTCCTTGCTGACGGTCAAGCCCAGTCCCTTTTGCATTTTGGATGAGATTGAGTCGGCGCTGGATGATGTTAATATTGACCGTTTTGCGCGTTTTATCCGGGAATATGCCGAAAAGACCCAATTTATTATTATATCTCACCGTAAAGGTACTATGGAAGCTGCCGATGTGTTGTACGGCGTAGCCATGGAAAATAAAGGGGTATCCCGGTTGATGTCGGTGAAGGTCAGCGATTATGTATAAATTAGAAAAAATGGAGGTTTAAAGAGATGGGATTGTTTTCAAAATTAAATGATAGCTTGTCCAAAACCAGAAAGGGCTTTGTAGAGAAAATTTTTGATGCCTTTACCGGTAAAGAGATTGATGACGATTTATACGATGAATTGGAAGAGTTGCTGATTCAGGGTGATGTGGGCGTAAATACCGCAGTGGATTTGGTAGAACGGCTGCGGGAACGAGAAAAGCGGGACAAGCTCAAATATGCCGAACAGTTACGGGAAGCGTTGGTAGAAGAAATTGCTGAAATTATGGGTGATGAAAAGGCCACGCTAAATTTAGATAATGATGAACTGAATATTATTTTGATGGTTGGTGTGAACGGCGTCGGGAAAACCACCAGCATTGGCAAGTTGGCCTATTTGCTCAAGCAGCAAGGGCATAAAGTGATTTTGGGCGCTGGCGATACCTTCCGCGCAGCGGCAGCCGAACAGTTAAAGGTGTGGGGCGATAGAGTCGGTGTAGATGTAATTAGCCATCAAGAAGGGGCCGACCCGGCAGCAGTGGTATTCGATGCTATTGCTGCGGCCAAATCCAGAAAATGTGATGTGTTGATTGTGGATACGGCAGGACGGTTACAGAATAAAGCCAATTTGATGAATGAGTTGAGTAAAATGCGCAAAGTGATTGATCGGGAAGCGCCAGGTTGTCTGCAGGAAGTATTGCTGGTGCTGGATGCCACCACCGGGCAAAATGCCATTTCCCAGGCTAAAATTTTTGGTGATGCCACCGGTGTGACCGGCGTTATTTTGACCAAACTGGACGGTACAGCCAAAGGCGGTGTGGTTATCGGTATCCGCTCTGAATTTGATTTGCCAGTGAAGTTGATTGGCACAGGAGAAGCCACTGATAATATGGAATATTTTGATGCAAAAGCCTTTGGGGAAGCTTTGTTTGCCGCTGAGGATAGCCTGAAAGATAACGTGGAAGAGGCAATTGATGATGTGAAAGAAGAAATGGCGGAAATCATAGACGAGGTTCAGGAAGGTTGGCAGGACTTGCAGGAAGAAGTGCAGGATTTTGCAGAAGATGCGCGGGAAGAAATAGAAGAAGTTGTTGAAGAGTTAGAAGAAGCTGTAGAAGAAAAGCCTCGTAAGAGAGGATTTTTTAGCTGGGGAGGCCGCAAATGACAGAACAGAGAGAAGCAAATCACAAAATCTGGATTCGCAACACGCAAATACTATCAATGACTGGCGCTGCATTACAGAGCGGCGATATTTTAATTGAACATGATAAAATTGCCGCCATTGGTGCAGTGGATGCGCAGATGGCGGAAGGTGCGCAAATTATTGACGGCAGCCGTGCCATTGCCATGCCAGGTCTGGTGAATACCCACACCCATGCGGCGATGACGTTGCTGCGCAGTTATGCCGACGATATGGAACTGATGCCGTGGCTGAACGAAAAAATCTGGCCTGCTGAAGCCAAGTTTGTCAACGAATCTATTTACTGGGGCAGCAGTTTGGCTGTATTGGAAATGATTCAGAGCGGCACCACGACTTTTGCCGATATGTACGACAGTATGCATGAAGTGGCCCGCGTGGTGGACGAGGCAGGTGTGCGAGCCAATTTGAGCCGAGGGTTGCTTGTTTTTTCGGATCCGGAAGGGAAAAACATTCAAAAAAATGTGCGGCTGTATGAAAATTTTCATAATCGGGCTGATGGTCGGTTAAAAGTTTGGTTTGCACCCCATGCGCCCTATACTTGTCCGCCTGCATATCTGGAAAAAATTGTGCAGGCCGCTGCCGAGTGTCATACTGGCATTCACGTTCATTTGGCTGAAACCCAAGATGAATTGCAGCAAATTCGGGAAGCATACGATAAAACACCGACAGAATATTTGCGGGATTTAGGCGTATTTGAATTGCCTACTTTGGCTGCTCATGGTGTTTATCTCAACGACGGAGATATTGCCATTTTAAAAGAACATCAGGTCAGTATTGCCCACAATCCATCCAGCAATTTGAAGCTGGCTAGTGGGATTGCCAATCTGCCTAAATATATGCAGGCTGGTTTGAATGTAGCTTTAGGTACCGATGGCGCTTCCAGCAATAATAGCTTAAACATGTTCAAAGAGATGACAGTTTGCTCTTTTGCGCAGAAAGTAAACGCAATGAATCCAACAGTACTCCCGGCGGAAACCGTTTTGCAGATGGCAACCATCAATGGGGCCAGAGCCTTGCATTGGGATGATGAGATTGGTACATTAGAAGTAGGGAAGAAAGCTGACATAATTCTGGTGGATTTGGACAAACCCCACTTCGCACCGTGGAACAATTCTGTGTCTGATTTGGTGTATGCAGCTCAAGGCAGCGATGTAAAAACCACCATTGTCAACGGGAAGGTACTGATGAAGGATTATGAAGTGCTGACCATGGATACAGAAAAAATTATGGCAGAAGCGACTCGTATAGCCCGCGCTGTATTATAAGCGGCAGTGACAGGCAGCGAGTTATTTTGGGCTATGTCAAGAACTTGAAAGCGGCATGGATTTCATTCTTGTAATTTATAAATGATTATGCTAGTATAATAGAGGTGTTTTATGGATTTGCAGCATACAATTCTGCTTTTGGTGGGATTTCTGATAGTGTTGGGCGTAGCGGCAGCAGTCGTTGCCTGGTATTTTGGCAGACAATATCAGTCTGGCGGCAGCAAGCGGCAGAAATACATCTGTGTAGCCTGTTGTGTAGGCAGTTGCGTCTGCATCATTACTGCCATACAAATTTTATTGATGTTCCGCAATGCACTGTAGGGTCTATTTATTGATGGATTGGTCAGTTGCATGCAGTAACATAAGTTGTGTCTGTAGCTCAGTAGGATAGAGCGATTGCCTCCTAAGCGGCAGTTCGTTCGTTTCCTATTTGGGTGAAAATTGAATAATTTTTGTATAAGTCTCCGTAGCTCAGCAGGATAGAGCGTTCGCCTCCTAAGCGAAAGGCCGGCAGTTCGAATCTGCCCGGGGACGCCAGAAAGCACCGCTGCAAGCCTTTTTTCAGGGTTTGCAGCGTT
This sequence comes from uncultured Peptococcaceae bacterium, assembly GCA_902492275.1. Taxonomy (GTDB): domain Bacteria; phylum Bacillota; class Peptococcia; order Peptococcales; family Peptococcaceae; genus UBA7185. The sequence continues at coordinate 340 of CABUKW010000105.1, read as the reverse complement.
TTTTATTCTCATTTCTCCCGACAGCCGGTTCTCCGACGCCGGGAGATTTTTATGCGTTGCAAAATGTATATTTGCTAAAAGGAATCGAACGGTTTTCACAAATTTGCTAAGAAAAAATGGGAGTTTGCTAATTTGAGTTTTCCGTCTTTTCCGAACTACTTGCTGGCTGGTTGTGCCTGTTGCGCGATCAGTGCGGCCAGGGCGCTTGCCAGCTCCGGCGACTTTTGAAGCTGTTCTACCAGACCTGCAAGGTCGATGGGTGCCGGTTCCGGCTCCTTCGGTTCTTCTGGAGGGCGCACCCCACGCAAATCTGGATTGGAGTAAAAAGCACTCTCAAACT
>CABUKW010000104.1 GCA_902492275.1 uncultured Peptococcaceae bacterium | reverse complement strand
GGAAAATCAACGCTTCACTGTAATTAGAATTTATTTCGACAAGATTCAGTTCTGCTAATACTGCCATGGTGCGTTTATCAGCAGCATAAACCGGCAAATCCCAGGTCCGATAGCTTTGAGTCTGATAACTTTGATACATATCGTTGAAGTCTAGCGACCCCTCTAACGTCAGCGTATATTGCTTTACTTGGGTGATGGTATCGAACTGGCGCTCCCGCAAATCCTTCTGATAGGCGGCCAAAATCTGTTTGGCCTGCGCATAGCCGTCTACATTCTCTACTGGCGTTATATCAACGCCGCCTGCTCTGGTTTCTGCATATCTGCGCCCATCTTCTTCGATTAAAACAATAGAATCGCTGCCATCTCGATCAAACAGCCAGTAATCATCCACCACCATTCCGTTCAAATAGTCTGGCTGCAGCTGCAGCACGCCGCCATACAGCGCTTGCCGATAGGCCGCCTGATTATACAGCTTTTCGTAATTTTCCGCAATGGCACTGCGGGGCACCATATAGTAATTGCGCTGTACTTCTCTGCCGTTTTTCAGCACATACCGCACGATAACGGGACTGCTGCTTTCTTCGGTATATCCATAAGAACCCCGCAGCCGTTCAAAGCTGCTGCCGCAATACTGTTTGTCCTGCACGATTGGCTGTAATAAATCGTAAACGGCTTGCTTCACCGCTTCATCCTGACTGTAACAGGGATTACCCAGCAGATCATAGTTCACAGAACTGGCTTCTTCTGCTTCACTCACTGTCAGAGCTACCTTTTCCACCTGAGCGGGCTGGGGCAGATAGCTGTCATAACCCAGCAAATCGAAACGGAATACGCCTACAAAGGCCAAAATCAGCAGCAAAATCACCGCGCACTGAGGCAACTTGCGCCCCATGGCCTTAAAATCATGCTGGAGGATGACCTCGCAGGTCATATGCGTCAAAACAGCAAACACAATCACCGCGAAGTAGAAAAATAATTTGCTGCCAGCCAGCGAAAACAGCATTCCCGCCGCGATGGCCACTACAAACATCAAATAGGCCTTTAAAATGGGCTGACTGAGAGGATACACCAGCGCTTTACCGGTAGCCTCGCTGGGCCGTTTCTGATAAAGCAGCCAGGACAGCGCAGTAAGGATAGCAGCCATCATCAGCAGGGCTGCCAGCATACTGCCAGCCATAGGAACAGCATCCATGGTCTGCCCATCGAAAAAGCTGGGTATCCCGTTAAAGTAAGCAAACACCGCGCACAGGGGTGAGAATTTCAGCGAAGCGACAATCAGCGCCGAACTGTTGGCATAGGTGGCGAAAAACATACTATACATCAGATTGATCATCCAGGCTGCCGCCGGTATGCACACATGCAGCACCGCGTTCAGCGCCATTTGGGTCAGCATAGTGCCGGCCAGTTGGCTGCTCAGTATGGCTATACTGTAGCTGGCCAGGATGAACAGCAACAGATGGCCCGCATGGATCAAAATCGCTGTCAGACTTAAGACTGCGCCCAGATGATAGGCCGCTATCAGCAAGCAGGAAAGCGCCAGCATCACCAGCAGGGGAATCACGTTCACCAGCAGACCGGTTAGATATTGACTGAAAAAGAGGCGAGTGCGGCTGATGGGCTGGCTGTGATAAAAATGAACCTGCTTTTTTTGTTGCAGATAAAAGAACATCACGCAGCCAATAACGGCGGCCAGCACCACGGCAGCACCGTACAGCATCAAAAAGCCGTCGGCATGGAGCCAGCGGGCCATATTTTCAAGCTGCGCCTGCAAAAGATGCTCCTCACTGCTGGCAGCCTGATAGTTGCTCATAGATGGTCTGGTCACACTGTCCAGCTTCAGCAGGGTATAAACCGGCCCGGCAAAGCCGTATACCACCGAGCAGATAACGGCCAGCCACCAATAGCTGCGGCAGCTGTGCAGCAAAAGCCCTTTCCCTTTGTTGGTTTTACTGGTAGATAAGCTGTTGGATATCATAGCCCAGCACCTCCATTTCGGTAATAAAGATTTCTTCCAGGGTTAGAGGCAGGACCTCATAATAAAGCGGCTGCATAGCCTTGATATAAGCCTCGGTGTCAGCGCTGTCGCCCCGCGCCACCAGCACCGACAAATTGCCCCGCTGTTCCAGCTTGACCAGCTCCAATCCGGCAAAGTCTTCCGCTTTTTTAGGCGCGGCAAAGGCGCACTGCACCTTATGAATGTTGCTCTGCAGGTTATCCAGTTCCCGCTCAAAGATAATGCCTCCCTGATGCAGCAATCCAATATGGTCGCAAATATCCTCCAGTTCTCGCAGGTTGTGCGAAGCAATGATGGGCGTCAGCTGCTGGGAAACCACCGCGTCGGCCAGCAGCCGCTTCACAGCCTGCCGCATCACTGGGTCTAAGCCGTCGAAGGTTTCATCGCAGAACAGATACTCAGGCTGGGAAGCTAAGGCCAAAATCATGTGGGCCTGCTTCTGCATGCCTTTGGAAAAGGTGTTCAGCTTGCGCTTGCCATCCAGCTGGAACAGCTCTGTCAATTGGCGAAAGCGTTCCCAGGAAAACTTCTCATAGATTACCGCATAATATTGGGCCATTTCCTCCATGTTGCTGTTCGGAAAATAAAACTGGTCGTCAGAAATATAGAAGATGCGCTGCTTCAGCGCCTCATTTTCATAAACAGGCTGTCCATCAATCCGGATCGTGCCCGCATCAGGGCGGTAAATACCGGCCAGCAGGCGCAAAAATGTGGATTTTCCGGCGCCGTTGGAGCCAATCAGTCCAAAGATAGAGCCTTTCTGAATAGTAGCCGATACCTGCTGCAAGGCTTGAATGTTGTCAAAGCTTTTGCTGAGTCCTGTTACTTCAATCATGGGCCTTCTCCCCCTTTTGTGCTTGATATGTTTGTTGTATCACCGCGCAGGCCTCCTCCTGCGGCACCGCTAACCGGTAAAGCTCGGCGCTGAGGGCGGCAAGCTGCTCCAGCAATTCCTTTTGCTGCACGCTGCGCAGCTCCTGCAAACTGCTGCCCACAAAGCTGCCTCGGCCTTTCAGCGAATAAATCACGCCCTGCCGCTCCAGCTCGGTGTAAGCCTTCTGAATAGTATTGGGATTGATGGCCAGCTCCTGGGCCAGCTGCCGCACCGAAGGCAGCTGATCATCCCGCTGCAGCATACCGGAAACAATCAGGCTTTTGATGTTATCCACCAGCTGCTCGTAGATGGGCTTGCGGCTTTTATAATCAATGTATATCATCGCATCACTTCCCTTCCAGTTTCATCTGTATTATTTCAAATAGTACACTTATATCATAGCAGGATTTGTCAGTTTGTCAAGTCATTCTTTTCTATTTTTGAACTGCTTGCTACGATGATTTTCCCGTTATCGGACAGGCAAGCGCTTTTCATCGCTGCAAGAATATGGTATGATAAAAGCAAAACGTATCGGCGCTGATGCCGGAAGCTCTGTTGAATGCAGCATAGCAGCAATCACCTTCCCGCTTCAGTCCGCCAGAAAGGATTTTTGCTTATGCCAAAAAATACTTTTTCACTGCCAGAGCCTAGCCAGTTTTGGGACGATGACCGGTTGGCTTTAGAAGAATATGTCGACGAAGCGCCCAGCGACACGCTGATTGCCTCTATAGAAACCGAATTGGGCTATCGGCTGCCCGAAACATATCTTGCGCTGATGAAGCAGCACAATGGCGGTATTCCCTATGCCACCTGTTATCCGCTGCCCAAAACGGAGGATAGCGAAAAGGACTATGCAGAGATTACCGGCTTTCTCAGCATTGGCCGCAAAAAGCCCAATTCACTGTGCGGCGCCGCCGGCAACAAATTATTTAAAGAGGGTTGGCATTATCCCGATTACGGCGTTTATATCTGCGATTGCCCTTCTGCCGGCTTTGATTTGATTTTGCTGGATTATCGTCAGTGTGGTCCCGACGGCGAACCGTCAGTGGCTTATGTGGACATGGAAAAGCGCCAGATTACCACGTTGGCGCCCGATTTCGCCACCTTTTTACAGGGGCTGGTAGAGGAAGGGGAGTTGACCGACCCGGAAGCCGACCGAGCCTATGAGATTGCTATGGTGGAAGAAGGCTCCTTCTCGCCGCTGTTAATCAAAATCTGCCGCAATTGCGGCGTACCGCAGGCCGAGCAGTGGCTTCGCGCAGTGGCCCGCCAAGTGGTAGAGGAAAAAAATCTGTTCGCGCTGCACGAGGACGCGCTCTCCTGGCTGATGTACGACCTGCAATATCTGCTGTACAGCTTCGCCTTTCCCAAAGCCTCGGTGAAGCAATATCTGCACGATTATCCGCTGATTTTGGCAGAGGACGGCCAGTTCACCACCAACGGTTACAGCCCTGCCTTTGTGGCAGAATGGATGGAAAGCCGCGTCAAAGAAGGCCAGCTTTTGCCCGCCGGCAAAATGATTGGCCAGAAAAATTGTCTGGTGTTCACCACCGAAGCCATGGAGCAAATCGTGCTGCAATGCAAGGAAATTGCCCAGCAGTATGATTTGTAACATCAAAAATAAGATGTTCTCATTAAGAAGGGAAACTGATATTATCCATGTAGCCCACAAACTTGGAATAGATTTTGATTTCCCGCTTTTTCTGGCCGTCCACAATTCACTGTTCGCCTATCTCGATTTTGTCAATCAGCCGGAGAAGCGTTTCCCGATCAAGGCTTTCCTGATTGCGGTACTGCCGGATAAAGCCCGCCCGTTCCGTATATCCATAAAGTCGGAAATCCGCCGGGAAACTGCCTATTTCCACGCTTTCGGAATTGTGGTAGAATGTAAGAAACAGAACGGTAAATCGGAATTTAATGGAGAGATACTATGCTTAGTCCCCTGCAAAAACAAACCATTTTGGCATTGTTAAAATCTAATAAAAACTATGAAAGCAAATATTGGTTCTCATACAAAGATTTCTTAGACCCAACGGATAATTTCACTGCTTTTTCATGTGAAAATCTTGAAGGAAAGCAAGCATATCTCGCTTTAATAGAAACCTTGCTTAAAATAGATGAAACAGCAAAAATTTTTGTTGAGGTTTATGGATTTGAGGAAGATGATGAACCATTCATTTATGCTGATACATTGATTATTTTTAGCAAGTTATCACTTTCGGAAATTCAAAAAATCTTTAATGAACCAGAAGATATATTTCCATCGGATATTCAAAGACTGTCCGATTATTCTGAGCAGCTTTTCATTGTTGAAGAAAATGGAAACTTAATTTCAGTTGGAAATTTTTCTAATAATGAATATTCTATTTATTTTTGTTGGTGGGATTAAGTTCCAGTTTATTGGAAAGTAGCAAAGTCAGCCGAGCCAGTCAACGGTCAAGATGAACGACGCATAAATGCGCCGCCGTCGACAGTCCCACCTGCCTTTTTCAATAGGCAATTAAAGCGGAGAAGCCCTGTTTGCTGATGAAACCAGTCGTGTGCCAAAAGGGGCGCTGCCCCTTTGGATTCCCCCTCAACTACTTAAAGCAAACATTTCTAAAGGCATATTGCAGAACGAATCAAGTTCTTTCCTGCAATATGCCTTTTCGTTTTCCTCCGCGATATCGTTCAGCCTGCGGTGACGTTCGGCGTGCGGTACAACCGCCCGGCAATCAACTGACAAAAAAGCTGCCCCTCCTGCACATGCAGCTTTAACATCACCGCTTCTGAAAGTTCCCTGCAAGCTGCCCAAAGCTGCTCCTGCTCCAAATCGCAAATATCGGCCAGTTGCTGAAAGGAAATCTGCGGATAACAGGCCCGGCTTTGATTTTGCAGATAAGCGTAAAAATCCATCCATAACATAATGGCCTGCTTGCTCAATTGGAAACGGGCCGATTTTTGCAAAAACCAAATCATGGTTTGTTCGTTCATGGCGTTCTCCCCTCTCCAAAAAAATTCTATGATTTCTTGTTCTCACTATAGCATAATTTACAGTATCTGTAAATAGACATAATTTGTTTTATTTTGTCGAAGTATACAAAAACATTTTTCGCATTCAATTTATTTGTTATATCTTTTTGTGATTGACAATAGCTAATTTAGGTGATATTATTTAAACATAATCAATTGGCCATTGATCATACAAAAAACAAATCATCATTTTTTTGGGAGGTCTTACAATGGGAAAAATTCTTATCGCTTACTGGAGCGGCACTGGCCACACAGAAGCCATGATGAGTGCAATCGCGGACGGAATCAAAGAAGCAGGTGCGGAAGTAGATATCATGGGGCCTGGCGAATACGATGCAGCGCAGGCTGCCGCCTATGATAAACTGGTGCTGGGCTGCCCGGCTATGGGCGACGAACAATTAGAAGAAGACGATTTTGAACCATTCTTCTCTGCGCTGGAAAACAAATTGTCTGGAAAAAAAGTAGGTCTGTTCGGCTCCTTTGACTGGAACGAAGGACAATGGATTGTAGACTGGGGCTATCGGGTCAGCAACCGAGGCGGTCAGCTGCTGGACGATGGCCTGGCCATTAAGGCTTCCTCCGATGTGGACGTAGACCAGGTCTGCAAGGAATGGGGCAAAAAGGTAGTTGACTTCTAACATACGCCGTTGGCGTAAAAAATAATACGTATCAAAAAGAGACTGTTGCTGGAAGGAATCTATCCTTCTGCACAGTCTCTTTGCTTTTCCGTCGGAAAACCTTATTATTTAGAAAATCTACTATTCGGCCAGCTTGGCTCTGGCTTCATCTACCAGGCTTTGCAATTCTTCCAGTTCTTTTTTCAGTGTGTCCATTTGCTGTTGCAGCTCTTTCACCTTCTCCTGCAGTTCTGAATTTTCCGGGTCACTCTTCAATTTTTCATCATAACTGTCCAATTCTTTCTGCAAATCTTCCATGCTGTCCATCACATCGTCCAACGCGTCCTGATAAAATTGGGCCTGCTTCTGTAACTGCTCCAAGCTCTCCGTGACACCGCGCTCGGCTTGCAAACCCTTTTTCAGCCTGTTGTCCACTGCAGCTAAGCCATCATCCAGACTGTAGGTGGCAATGTCATCGTCAGGGTCTGCCGGCAAGGCCGACGGCGTCTGTTCCTCTCCGGCAGCATTGACATTCTGACTGCTGTCGGAAAAGCTGCTGGTTGCTTGCGCAATTCCAGCCAACTCTTGTTCAGCCTGCTGCTGAGGTTGCTGCGCCGCCTCTTTGTTTGCCGGCTCCTGTTGTGCCGTCTGATTGGCCGGCTCTCTGTACGCCTTCTGCCGCCCACTGCTGTCCTGCGTTTCCTGCTCAGCCGCCGCTGTCTCCGTTCCATCTGCCATGCCTTCAATCTGCTTTTGCTGCGTCATCAGCCCATCATTGGCCGATTGGGTGACATCATGGCCAAATTGAGCCTGCACCACCGGAATGCAGCACAACACCAGCACCGCCGCCGCTGCCGCCGACATCCACTTTTTCTTTTTCACAAACAACGAAATGACATTGCGTTTCTTTTTATTTTCAGAAGCTGTTCGCTGTTCCTGCCGCAGCCGCTCCATCGTTCTTTCATGGAATCCGACAGGCGGTTCCAGCTCAGCCTCCGCCCACTGAGCCAGCAGCGCGTCCAACGCTTCATCATTGACCGGCTTGCTGCTTGTTTCTTTGTCGTCTGCCACTGTTTTGACTCCCTTCCCGTTTTCTATCTGCTAAAATCTGTTCTTTTAAATAACCTCTAGCCCGCGATATGCGGGATTTCACCGTTCCCAAGGAGCAGGACAGTTGAGCGGCAATTTCCTCATAGCTGTAGTCCTCCAGTTCCCGCAGCACCAACACAATGCGGTATTCCTCCCGCATCTGCTCCAGCATGGACTGCACATAGTGTACCGTCTCCTGCCGCACCGTATGCTCCTCCGGCGTATCGCCTTCGGCGGCCAGCTCCTTTTGCACGCTGCCCTCCTCCAGCTCTACCTCTTCATCCAGAGAAGTGACCTGAATGCGCTTACGCTTGCGCAATTCATCCAAACATTTATTGGCCGTAATGCGGCCAATCCAGGTGCCAAAGGACGCCTCGCCGCGAAAGCTGCCGATAGACTGATAAGCCTTAATCAGCGCTTCCTGGGCCAAATCACTGGCATCCTCATGGTTCCCCATATATTTATATGCAATGGTGTAGACCTTTTTTTCATACCGCAAAAGCAGTTGTTCAAAAGCATCTAAATCACCCTGCTGACTCCGTTGAATCAGTTCTGTTTCTTCCACGCCGGCTCCTCCTTTATCCGGTAATTCATAGACGCAATTACTCCTGAGAAAGTTCCCCATTTTTATCCCAGCCTGTCAGTTTTCTGGCCCGTCGCAGCGTGTCGCCGCCGTACCTGCCATTAATCTGATCCACAATCTTGTTCAATTGCTGATATTTTTCTACTGCAGCAGTGTCGGCAAACAACTCCTGCTGCTCTACAATCTGCTGTTCTTTTTTCAAATTGGATACCGTCACGCCAATCAGCCGCACCGCCGTGCCGTCTTGATAATGCTGTTCCATCAGCCGCCGCACCGCCTCAAATACCGGCTCAAAGCTGGCCGTATAGCGCTCCAACGTTACCGCGCGGCTGATGCTGTGAAAATCAGGATAACAAATTTTGATAGACACCGTTTTGCCCTTTAAGCCGCTGCTGCGCAGGGTATGACAAACATCGTCGGTTAAGGTAAATAAAATGGTTTCCAACAAATAGCCGTCGCTGATATCCCGGGGAAAGGTGGTTTCCCGTCCCACCGATTTGCTCTCCCGCACCGGCTCCACCGACCGCCCATCGACGCCATTGGCCAGTTGATGCATCAAAAGGCCCTGTTTTCCCAACAAATGCTCCAACAAACCCGCGTCCATCACAGCCAGCTTGCCAATGGTGGTAACGCCCATCCGCTCCAAAAGCTGCGCCGTTTTGTTGCCCACGCCCATCATACGGCGGATAGACAGCGGCCATACCTTTTGCTGCAACTCCTCCGGCAAGATCTGATAAAACCCGTCGGGCTTATCCAAGTCGGAAGCCAGCTTAGCTAAAAATTTATTATACGACAAACCTACCGACGCCGTCAAATCTAACTCTTGCCTGATAATCCTTTTAATCTGCCAACCGATTTGCTCCGCTTCTCCGAACAGCTTTTGGCTGCCGGTGACATCTAAAAAGGCTTCATCCACCGAAATGGCTTCCACCTCCGGCGTAAAGCGCTGAAAAATTTCCATAATCTGACGAGACACCGCCCGGTATTTTTTCATATCCACCAGCAAATAAATGCCGTCAGGACAGCGGCGCACCGCCTCTGCCATGGACATGGCCGAGTGAACGCCGAATTTGCGGGCTTCATAAGAGGCGGTAGAAACCACGCCGCGGCTCTCTTTGCTGCCGCCCACAATCACCGGCTTGCCCTGCAGCGCAGGATTGTCCCGCTGTTCGATGGCTGCAAAAAAAGCGTCCATATCCACATGTATGATTGCTGGTTTCATGATCCCACCTCTTTTTTCTACGATTGCAATTAGTATAGCACAGAGCAACCGTTCTGTGCTATACTAATTGTAAGGTTTCTTTTTATTTCTTTTATGCTTATCAAATAGGTAGTGTAAAACGGATTATGAAAAAATCGAACCCCTTTCCTTGATGCTGGTCGATTATATTTTACTTACGGAAACCCCGTCAAGGCTGAATTTAACGGGCTTTCAGCCCGGTCTTGACTGGGTTCCCGACGTAAAATTTTGGTCGCCCAAGCCAAAGAAAGGGGAGGTAAAGGCTCATAGCCCCTGAAACCCTTGATTTTACTGGGGTTGAGCCGATTTTGGACGTATAAAGTTGACACTACCATCAAATAACTGGAGGGATTTTTATGGATTCCATGCAAACACTGCAGCAATACATTGACCAAAGCAGCCGCATCGTCTTTTTCGGCGGCGCCGGCGTCTCCACCGAAAGCGGCATCAAGGATTTTCGCGGCGTAGACGGCCTGTATCATCTCAAATACAAATATAATCCGGAGACCATTTTAAGCCATAGCTTTTTTCTGCGCCATCCAGAGGATTTCTATGAATTTTATCAGGATAAAATCGTGCAGCCCACGCTGACCGCCCAACCCAATGCAGCCCACTGTGCGCTGGCCCGTCTGGAAGAACTGGGCAAGCTGACTGCTGTTGTCACCCAAAACATCGACGGCCTGCATCAGATGGCTGGCAGCCGCAACGTGCTGGAACTGCACGGCACCATTCATCGCAACTACTGTATGCAGTGCGGGCAAGCCTATCCGCTGGAAGCTATAAGCCAGGCTGACGGCGTGCCCCATTGCCAATGCGGCGGCATCATCAAACCCGACGTGGTACTGTACGAAGAACCGCTGAACGATACCGTCATTAGCCAAACCATCCAAGCCATCAGCCAGGCCGATTTGCTCATCGTGGGCGGCACCTCACTGACCGTATACCCCGCCGCCAGCTTCTTGGATTTTTACCAGGGCAGCCGCCTGGTGGTCATCAATTTAGACATCACCAGCTACGACAGCAAAGCGGCACTAACCATCAACGGCAAAATCGGAGAAGTGCTGGGACAACTGAAGCTGTAAGGCTTTTGAATTTATTTGCTCCACTTTGCCCTATCCCTCCGTGTACCCGACTAGAAAAGCGTCGGGCATCGGACAATTTTTAGTCTGTCCGTCTTTGTCAGATTAGCGCGAAGTTCTGCGCTAAAGTCTGCCACGACTAGGACAGCCTGCAAAATTATCCACCCCACCAGAAAGGCGTGGGGCGCAAGTCGGAATTTGGGCAAAGGTAGTGGGGGAAATTGAAACCCATAGAAAGACCAACTATAAAAAGTCAAGTAGGTAATAGAAAAAAGTAAAAAGAAAATGTAGCGTTACAATAGATGTGAGACCAAAAAGAGGTAGAAAAAAGCGATAG
>CABUKW010000103.1 GCA_902492275.1 uncultured Peptococcaceae bacterium | reverse complement strand
AGGTGCTTATGCTTCTACTCATGGCATCACAGGGTTCTGGAATGTGGATTCCCAGGATCATGGAAAATTGGTTTATGCTTTAGATTCTACTATCTGTAAAGCAGAACAGGTTTGGAATGGAATTGCAGAAGCTGGCATACGTACGTTAGTATGGCACTGGCCAGGCTCTAGTTGGCCTCCAACCAGTGATAGCCCCAATTTAGCAGTTGTTGACGGTGTACAGCCTGGCTTTGTGGGATTTGGTACTGGTATGCGTGATGATGAAGTGTTAGTGACCGCTTCAACCAAGGTTGAAATAGCGCAATTTTTGCCAAAAGCTGGACATGCCAATACTGGTGCGGGATGTATTTTATCCGATGTTGAAATTAAGGATGAATCTGCCGGTTCAAAAGCTGCTGCAGATGCTTGCCAAAACGCTGGCGCCAGTGTAGAAAATGTTATGCTGACTTTGGAAGATGGGGAATTTTCTGTTGAAAATATGCCTTATAATGCTGCTGAATCTCCTCTGAAAGCTGCAACTGGGTGGTTAAATGCACCGGAAGATGCAAAAGAATTTATTGCGATTATGTGTAATGGCTTATTAAGAAGACCGTGTTTGTTATTAAAAAATGAAGCCGGGGAATATGATACCATTGCAATGTATAGAAGCAAAAAAGATGAAAGTCCATTAGCAGTTGTAAAATATCATGAATTTTCTCCATTCTTTTTAGATGAAATCGTAAAAGATGATGGGACAAAAGTGACTTGTGCTCGCAGTATTAGTTATGTTTATCATAATGACGATTATAGCACAGTGAGCTTGTGGGTGAATCGTGCTAACGATATCACAGATGATGCAGCATGGCATCCGAAATCTTTGCATAAAGAAATTGTTGAAAATGTAGGAGCCTGGAGTTTTGCAAGTAGTTTAGGTGGTAAAAACACATATTTTAGTGAATATTTAATGTTACCAGCATGGGAAATATATAATAACTGGCAGGCTGCTTGCTTGAAGTATTTTATTGATAATGATAAATTTGATGTAATCTTTTCTCATTTGCATAATGTAGACGGTATCGGTCATAATATCTGGCCACATGGGCATAAAAATACCCATACCAATCCAGAAGATATAGAGAAGAATCATGAATTGATGGCTGAAACCTATCGTCAGACAGACAGATATTTAGCACAGTTTTTAGAGTATTTAGATGAAGGGTGGACAATCATTCTAACTTCTGACCATGGTTTAATTTGTGATACCAATGAAGAGGGTCCGGCTTTGATTGGGGATGCCTTTGGGGTAAATGCGAAAATTATGGGCGAGTTAGGGTTCACTGTATTAAAGAAAGATGAAAGTGGCAACGTTATCAAAGAAATTGATTGGAGCAAAACAAAAGCGGTAGCAACAGGTACGAATCACATTTTCCTGAATATCAAAGGCAGAGACCCGCATGGTATTGTAGACCCCGAAGAACAGTATCAGTTGGAAGAAGAGATTATCGATGCCTTGTATACCTATAGAGATCCTAAGACTGGCAGACGGGTAATTTCTTTAGCTGTACGCAACAGAGATGCCCTGGTAATGGGCTGTGGTCAAGAAGGCTGGGGGGATATTGTGTACTTCCCAGAAGATGGTTTCCATAGAGTGCATGGCGAGTCTTTGAGTACCAAGATGGATCATGGTGGACATCACACTTCTGTATCGCCAATCTTTGTTGTGGCAGGTAGTGGTATTAAGACAGGCTATACAACAAATCGCGTTATTCGTCAGGTTGATGTAGCACCGACGATTGCAACGCTATTGGGGGTAAGAATGCCAGCACAGTGTGAAGGCGCACCAATTTATCAGATTTTTGACGAAAAATAATATGGAACTGTTCAAAAAAATATATTTTTCGTAAAGTATTAACAGCTTGGGGTACGGACTGGAATTTGTCCTATAGACTATACTTTTCTAAGCAAAGTTGCTAATTTGCACAATGCACAAAAAAAGATTACTTAACTTATTGTCTCAGTCAAGTAATCGTAAAAAAACGATGTACAATTTATGCTATTGCCCAATGTTAGAAAAGTATATGTTTAAAGATATTAAAAGAGGGTGACTTCAGCGGTTGTAAGACAAATACTGTATTTATAGCCGCTGATGGTTGCCAGCTATTTGGGATTAACAGTTAGAATGCAATAGAGTTAGAGTAAAAGGGGGGTATTTTTATGTCAGAAAAAACAGCAAAATTTCCAGCAAAATTACATGTACTTATCACCATTGTACTTATGTTTGGTGTTGGTTTTATTCCACCAGTTTCCCAATTAACTGTTACTGGTATGAAAATTTTAGGAATTTTAATTGGTACAATTTATGGTGTTACTTTTTGTGCGCCGGCCTGGCCTTGTCTGTTAGCTATGTTTGCAATGGCGGCCTTAGGTGTGGCACCTGTAGGGACGATTTTGTCTTCTGGGATTGGTAGCGATTCCATTATGTTAACATTTTTCTTTTTTATTTTCGTTGCTGTTATGGAGCAAAATAAAATTACAGAATTCCTTGCTACTTGGATGATTACGAGAAATATTGTTAAGGGGCGTCCATGGCTTTTTTCTTATATTATGATTGTTGGAACCATGATTACTGGCGCTATGGGTTCTAGTTATCCTGCGATGTTGGTGTTTTGGGGTATTTTAATTTCTGTTTGCAAATTATATGATATGAAGCCATTTTCTAAATATCCAACCGTTATGTTTATTGGAATTTGTATTGGTGGGTTGGCCAGTTCATCCACATGGTTGTTCCGAGGAAATCCGTTATTTGTAAATAGTATGTTGACACAGATTTCAGGCGGTACTTATTCTTTGAATTTTGGTATTTATGCTGCATTCAGTTTTATTATGTGGATGATTGTGATTGCTGGCTATATTCTGTTGTGTAAATATCTTTTCAGAATTGATTTAGGTACAATGGCCAATATTGATGACACTGTTGTTGATAAATCCTACTTGATTTTGAATAAACGGCAGAAAGTGACTTTTTGTTATATGATTTTGGTACTGGTTGTTTATTGTGCAATTGGTTTTACGCCAGCACAGAGCGCATTAGGTCAGTATGTAGCTAATTTTGGGATGACATTGCCAATCGCATTTATTTTGGTGTTAATGGCCATTACTACAGTGGATGGAGAACCCATTGTAAATATCCCTCAAGCCGCAAAACACGGTGTAATTTGGGATACCGTTATTTTATCTGGTGGTTTGTTAGCGCTGTCCGTTATTATGATGACATCGGATACTGGTGTTTCTGAGTCCATCTTAGCGTTGTTAAGTCCAGTTTTTGCGGGAAAAGGAACCATCTTTATGTGTATTATCATCGTTCTGATTTCTGTTGTATTAACTAATTTTATGGCGAATACAACCGTTGGTTTAATGTTTACGCCGGTAATCTATAGCTTTGCAATGAGTATGGGCTTTAATCCGATGCCAATTATTGCAATGATGTTGGTTAGTATTCATATTGCTTATTTAACGCCAGCAGCTTCTCCATTTGCTTCGTTACTCTTTGGGTTCAGCAATTGGGTAAAAGCTGGAGACATTTATAAATATGGTTCGATTGCTTGTATTGGTATGGTTATCATATTTTTAGCAGTGGGGATTCCGCTGAGTCATGTATTCTTCTAAAATAATGGTAGCATAGGATTTAAAGTGTGGAAAGACTGTTCCGTTTTGGTAGCATTTCTTATTCTATGTCCAGACACATAGAATAAGAATAGCCGTACGGGATAGTCTTTTCTTGTAATATGGAGAAAACAAAAGGCTCTCAGTTATTAATAGATGTAGTAAATAATATTTGTAAGGAGGTCGGCGTTCATGCTCAGTCAATTTAACGCATCAAGTAGAATAGAAGAATTAAAAGGACGGGTGGCGCGTTGCTGCTGTCGCTATTGTGGCAGTCCATTGGAATTGAAACGGATTACATTCAGTCATTTTGAGGATTCCCGCATAGAAATTTTTTGTACCAAATGCGGACGCATTGAATATGGTGCGGAGCCGGAGGTTTATTTAAGTGCCAAATATTTTGTGGAGCATTTTGATTTTAACTGGTACACATATTTAGAGGACAATGCGCAAACAAAACAGATGACCATTGCTAAAATCTGTGACATTTTAACTTGGCAAAATCAACAATTGGGTTTCCAGGATCAAGATGGTTTCAAGGTGCCAGTGAAATTAAAGGACGAAATGCAGGGTGAGAGTATGACCATCTCTGATGAAGAATTAAATCAATTTGAGATAGAAGCATAGGCGGTGAGAGCATGAATCCGATTATTCACGTGGAAAATTTAAGCTGTCAGTCGGGCAATCGTTATTTATTGCGGAACATTAACTGGAAGGTGCAGCCAGGCGAACAATGGGTGGTATTTGGATTAAACGGCAGTGGAAAAACAACTTTGTTAAGTATCATTGCCGGTTATAAAATGCCGACAGCAGGTAAAGTAGAAGTGTTTGGACAGTCTTATACGCAGAGCAATATTTTATCTATCCGAAAAAAAATTGGTTGGGTGAGTAGCTCCTATTTCGATAAATATTACACGAAGGAATCAGCGTTGACGATTGTTTTATCCGGTTTGTGCGGGACGTTAGGCGTTGATAGCACCGTACAGGCAGATGACTTTATCAGAGCGAAAAAGTTATTGCAAGAATGGAACTTAGATAAGAAATTTGATTTGCCGTTTTCTATGCTTTCAAAAGGCGAACGGCAGAATGTTTTGATTGCCAGAGCCTTGATTTCATCTCCTGAAATTTTAGTGTTGGACGAGCCGGGCACAGGTTTGGATGTGCTGGCGCGGGAACAACTCTTGCGAAAAATTGCGCATTTGGCTGAAGAAGGACAGATGACCATTATTTATGTGACCCATTATCCAGAAGAAATTTTACCATTATTTGAGCAGTGTATTGTTTTGCAGCAAGGAAAAATCATTGACAGAGGGAAACTTACGGAGGTTATGACTAGTGAGCGGCTGAGCCGCGATTTAGGTGCTGCAGTTACTGTGCAGGTTATGAAGGATGGCCGGTTAGATTTGCGCGTGAAAGAAGGGAGGGTGTGATGTGGTTGCAATCAGAGATTTAAAATGCAGTATGGATATTGCAGAGATGGCGGCATTAGGAAAATTTGAACAGGAATTTATTGTTTATGGCTGTAGTTATGTGGAGCGGGGAAAAACCATGTATCGAGTCAGTACACAGGCTATTGATATTTATCGTTTTCGGGAACGCTGTTTGGAAAAAGACATCTATCCTAGTCCGGTGATTCGTTTGTTAAACCGGGTTTTAGTTCCTTCGGGTATGCAGGAAAGCTATTTGTTTCAGACAAGAATTCGTCTGGCACGTAGAATGCAGGCCATGTATCCACAACAGTTTCTGTTTGATTTTATGAACGTAGCAGTTAATTGGAGCAATGATAGTGCTGCCGCGTTATTTTATCAGCTGCAGCAAAAAATGATTGGTTGTTTTGACAGGGATATTTTACAGCTTGTAGAAGGGCTGATTGTTTATGCTTATCAACAAAAAAAGCTGAAGCAACAGACCTATCAGGATTTGCAGCAGTGGGTGAACTATTTATATAATCAAATGGAAGATGATGTGGTAATTAAACAAAATTTTCAGCGTACTTTTTTTGGATTCGCTTATTATGATGCACGACAGAAGCTCCATTATTATACCAATGCTCAGGAAAGCGATGTGTACGAAAAGCGGGAAGCGCTTTTATGTGAAGGCATATTGCCAACGCCAATCGTACAAAAAACCTATTATTATGCTCAACAGCCTGATTTACGTACAGTAAAAGGGACATTTGTGCAGCAAATGGAACAGTGGATGGACGAGGAATATTGGCAATATCTTGCTGAAATTAATCAGAAACCAGCCGCTGTTTCGTGGGAACAGTATCAAAAATTGCTGCAATATGTAGAACAGGAAAACGGGCAGGGGATACAGCAATATTTGCAGCTTTATCGTTGTATGTGGCAGGTATCTGAATAAATTGTATATGGATATTGTAAAAATGAATTCCATGACAAAATGATTTGTGTGGGATTCATTTTTTATTTAAGTTTTAGAAAAATTAATAGCCGTGAATGTCATAGTAGCTTGTGCAAAAAACTTTCACTTAAATATCACAAATTTACAGAGCAAAAAGCCCCAAATGGCTTGACAGCCCATGGTGAACAATTTTACCAGCAGAGGATTCCAGCCGAAAGCTACTGGCAAAAGCTGCAGCATAGTAGATAAAAAGATAAAGTTCCAGACATAGAGCAAAATGAATTCTAAAATAGAGCGGACGTAGTTGGCGGAGGATTGAAAGGTGATGTTGCGGTTCAGCAGATAGTTCCAGCAGCCGGAAACAAAAATGGATACAGTGCTGGGAATGAGCGCGGGAACAGTCAGTAATTGCAATAAGGCAAAGGTGCCGAATTCTACAAAGGTTTGGCTGGCGGATACCAATAAATAGCAGCCCATCTCTTTTCCACTTCCTTGCATAAAATGCACTCCTTTTTGTTAGCTGTGTTTGCAGTATTATACCATGACGTTGCGGGAAAGTAAATTGACGGAACGCGACGCTGCGGGCAGGAAAAGCGCCAGGTTTTCTTGAATTTATCAGTAAGCATAATTTGCAATGGACAGGTGCGGAAAGGAGCAGTAGAATGGATAAAACTATAGAGAAAAATCTGAAAAAAATACAGAAAAAAGAAGAAAAATTTTTGCAGAAAAGCGGTGGCGGCTTATTGAAACCGCTGACCGATAAGGTGGAAGAAAAAATTCCAGCAGGGTTGTATGAAAAATTACAACAAGCTTTTTATTGGGGTTTTAAAACTGTCTTTGAAAAAGGTAACATAATCATTGAAAAAACCTATGATAAAGAGCAGTTAGCGTTGACCCATCGGGTTTATGATGAATCCTTTGAGCAGCTAAATCAAAAGAAAGGGTTGAAGGCGCTGAATAAACTGGCTGGTCAAAACCATTTGCGCAATTTGGGTATTACGGCACTGGAAGGTACCGGTTTAGGACTGTTGGGGATTGGTTTGCCCGATATTCCTATTTTTATCGGCGTGGTGCTGAAAAGCGTATATGAAGTGGCTTTGAGTTATGGCTATGATTATTGCCAGGAGGATGAGCAGTATTTTATTTTAAACTTGTTGGAGGCAGCGTTGGCGCCGGAAGAAAAGCGGGAAAGCTGCAATCAACAGGTGGACAAGCTGATTACCTATCTCACTGAAGGCGTGGCAATTGGTTATGATTTGGATTTGCAGATGCGAAAAACGGCGGACTGCTTTGCCGCCGACATGCTTTGCATCAAGTTCTTGCAGGGACTGCCGTTAATTGGTGTAATTGGCGGACCTTCTAATGTCGCATATTGTAAAAAAATTAGCGATTATGCTCGTCTGAAATATCAGAAACGGTATTTACTGCAAAAAAATCAGCAAGGCCAACCTGCAGAACAAAAATATTTGAAATCATAAGCTGGGGGCAGTGTACTTCAAGCCCGTTTATCAGCAAACAAAATTTATTGATAAAAGGCCAGGAAAGGTGTTGCACTGTGGTTGACAAGCATTTTTCGGAAAGTTATAATAAATGTCGTGTTGCAACTATATATTTTTTTTAGCATAACTATAGCAAGCAATGCAAGAATGATGGGAATAATCTGTCAAATTGGCAGAAAAAATAAATATGGAGGATGAAAGAAACAATGATTATTTTGGTAATTAACAGCGGCAGTTCTTCTTTGAAATTTCAGTTGCTAAACATGGATGACGAATCGGTGATGGCGCAAGGTCAGGTAGAAAAAATTGGGCTGCATGAAGGCATTTTCACCATCAAAGCCGGCGGTTTGAAAAACAAAAAAGAAATGGAAATTCCAGATCATCAGGTTGCGATGGAATTGGTGCTGAACGGTCTTTTGGAAACAAAGGAAGCCGGTTTGAATTCTCTGGATGAAATTGACGCTATCGGTCATCGCATTGTGCAGGGCGGCGATACGTTCAGCAAAGCAGTGCTGGTGGACGATGCTGTACATGATAAAATCGAAGAATATGGCGCTATGGCTCCATTGCATAATCCGGCCCACTTAAAAGGGATCGACGCCTGCTCCAAGGTAATGCCAGGCAAACCACAGGTTGTTGTATTTGATACAGCTTTCCATCAAACGATGAGTCCGGTGGCCTATACTTATGGTCTGCCAAAGGAATACGCAGAAAAACATAGAATCCGTCGTTATGGGGCCCATGGTACTTCTCATAAATATGTTTCTCGCCGGGTAGCGGAACTGATGGGCAAGCCGGTAGAAGATTTGAAGATTATTACCTGCCATCTGGGCAACGGTTCCAGCATCTCCGCTATCAAAAATGGTAAAGTGGTAGATACTTCCATGGGTTTTACACCCCATGAAGGTTTATTGATGGGTACCCGTTGCGGTGATATTGATGCGACTGCCGTTTTATATCTGATGAAGCATGAAGGCTTTGATCCTGACCGTATGGACCATATGCTGAATAAGGAATCGGGGCTTTTGGGTGTTTCTGGCGTATCCAGCGATTTCCGGGAACTGGATGAAGCCATTGCTCAGGGCAATCAGAATGCAAAGCTGGCTAGAGATATTTTCATCTATCGCGTGAAAAAATATATCGGCAGTTATGTGGCAGCCATGAACGGTGTGGATGCCATCGTATTCACAGCCGGTATCGGCGAAAATGGTCCTGACGTGCGGGAAGAAATCTGCGCTGATATGGATTATCTGGGAATTGCCATTGATGCGGAAAAGAATAATGTACGGGGCAAAGAAGTGAATGTCAGTGCGGAAGGCTCTCGCGTACAGGTATGGGTTGTGCCGACCAACGAAGAATTGGCGATTGCAGAAGAAACCGTAGAAGCTGCATTCGGAAAACAGCACTAAACGGAGCTTGTAACGGGATATGTTAAAATCAAAGTGTTGGGCAGAATGGTGAGGAGGTAGCAACATGGATTTATTGACAGGATTTAAAGAAAAAGCAAAAGCGACAAAACGGAGAATTGTTTTACCGGAAGGCACAGAAGTGCGTACCTTAAAAGGGGCCGCTATAGCAGCAGAAGAAGGGTTGGCTGAGCCGATTTTATTAGGCAATGAGGCGGAAATCCGTGCTTTGGCGGCGCAGGAAGGGGTTGCCTTGGATGGACTGACCATTGTGGATATTGAGAGCAGCGAAAATTTGCCGGCTTTTGCCGAATTGTTTTATGAATTGCGGAAGCATAAAGGTATGACGCCGGAAAAGGCGGCACAAACTGTGCGCAATCCGCTGTACTTCGGCAATTTGATGCTGATGAAGGGCTTGGCCGACGGTTTGCTGGCTGGTGCGGATAATACTACCGGCGATGTGCTGCGGGCTGCACTGCAGACGGTGAAAACGAAGCCAGGCATTAAAACTGTATCAGGCGCTTTTGTGATGATTGTTCCCAATCAGTCCTATGGCGATAACGGCGTTCTCATTTTTGGTGACTGCGCTGTCAATCCCAATCCAGACAGCCAGCAGTTGGCAGACATCACTATTAGCTGTGCAGAAACCAAACGCAGCTTAATCGGCGGCGAAGCCAATGTGGCGATGCTGTCCTTCTCGACCAAAGGCTCTGCTAAACATGAAAATGTGGATAAAGTGACAGAAGCCTTAGCACTTGTAAAAGAAAAACGGCCAGATTTAGCCGTAGACGGCGAATTGCAGTTAGATGCTGCCGTTGTTCCGTCTGTGGCGGCAAAAAAGGCCCCTGGCAGCGATGTAGCAGGACATGCCAATGTATTGGTATTCCCCGATTTGCAGGCCGGTAATATCGGCTATAAGCTGGTGCAGCGTTTTGCTGGCGCTACAGCTATCGGGCCAATTTTGCAGGGCATGGCCAAACCGGTCAACGATTTATCCCGGGGCTGCAGTGTGCAGGATGTGGTAGACATGATTGCCATTACAGCGTTACAATGTGAATAAATACAAGGAGAAAGCCGCTGGCCTTTGACCGGCGGCTTTTTGTACTTGCTGAATCCTGAATGGCCGATTGGGTGATATCGAATAGAAACAGATTGTGCATAAAAATAAAAAACCGATGGAGCCTGTCCACCGGTTTTTGCATGTTGTATTATTCAGCTTCTGCTACTTTATTCAACGCTTCCATTAAAGCAGGAACATTGATGCCATGACCGACAGCACCCTGTTCGATGTTTTCAAAATGAGCAGCGGCACAACCTAAGCAGCCCATGCCGAATTCCATAAATACAGCGGCTGTTTTAGGATATTTTTGTACACATTCTTTAATTCCCATATCTTTTGTAATTAACATGATTTTTGCGCCCCCTTTATTTGGTGATAAAATCTATTCAAAGTATAGCAAAGGAATTATTTTTTTGCAAACTTTTAATGAAAAGAATATTTTATTGTGATAAACTATATAGATAATGGAGGGGAATTTATGTTAATTTTCAGTTATATTATTTCAGCGGCGTTAGAAGCTACGCTGTGCTATAATCTGTACCAGGCAACAGGGGAAATGCCGGTGATGTATGGCTTGCTGCTCTTCAGCAGCTTGTTATCCATTCCGATTGAATGCAGTGCAGCCGGAGAGCGTGTGCGGAAAGAAATGAAGAATGCGGGTAAAAATATGGACCAGTATGATATTTTGTCCAATTGGGCTCGCTCTGGTCTTTATGTAGCAGTGTGGGCCGGTTATCTGAATGCCGACACTGGCGCGTTGATGGCTTGCGGGTGCATTGGCGCCGCCATGATATTGGCAACGCTACGGCTTTGATACAACAATATATAAAAATAAAAGAAAGAGCCCGGCAGCGCTTTTTGATATGATACCCCTTAGGTAGACAAGTGAAATAAACAAAGTCTACTTAAA
>CABUKW010000102.1 GCA_902492275.1 uncultured Peptococcaceae bacterium | reverse complement strand
AAATTATGCATATCATAAGAACCCTGCGACATCCATTCAAGAAATCGTCAGACAATCCATACTCACAGGATGGAGTTTGTGTTCTTAACTTAGCTAGCCAACGAATAACTAGCCTCCTATTCGATTTGTAGGGAAACAAAGACAGTCGGTTCTAGAAGTTTTGGATAGATAGCTTCGTCTTACAATAAATTTTCTTAATCCAATATGATAGGGAAAGCAGAAAAAAGTGGCGGAAACTATCCAATTGGAGAGTGTACAAAGAGCTTGGGAAAGTTTTATAATAGATAAAAAAGTGTGTAACCATCTGTTTTGAAGAAACTTTTTCTCCGAAAAAACGCAGAACGTGAGAAAAAGTATAGAGGGATGAGGTTGAGATGGAGAAGGAGTATTTTGCGCCGCCTGCTGCGCTGCGTAAGCTGAAAGCAGCGTGGAGCCTGCGGCAAACTGCCTATATCTATGGAGCCACTGGCTTTGGAAAAACTGAATTGGTGAAGCGATATCTGGCCCATCGCCGGTATTTTTATGTTTCCTGCGCTGACGGTTTGCGGGAGCAGAAAGATCTGCTGCAAGAGGCTTATGAGATTGCTGTTATTGATGATTTGCATTGTTTGCAGGAGCAGGATGGGCAGCAAGTTGTTTTGGATTTGCTGAAGCGAACAGGGCTATGGCTGGTGCTGATCAGCCGCAGTCCGTTGCCGTCCTGGCTTGTGCCTTCTTATGTAGCACAGGGGTTTATGCAAATCTCGGAGATAGATCTTGCGCTGAAGGAAAAGGAATTTTCTGCTTATCTCAACGGGAGAGCTGTTGCGCTTGCCGAGGAACAGGTGCGGCGTATTTGCAGGATCAGCAAAGGAAATGGTTATCTTCTGCGGCATGTTGCCTTGCGGTTGCAGGAGGGAATGCAGCCTGGCACTGCGCTGGAGCAGGAGATTGGCGAGGCCTTTGTGGAATATTTGGAGCAGTTTGTGCTGTCCCGTTTAGACCGTGATCTACAGGATTTTTTAATGCAGGTCAGTATTGTGGATGCGTTTGATTTGGAGTTGGCAGAGTTTATTACAGGAAACAGCCATGTGAGCGTTTTATTAAGCAAAGCCATGGAAGCAGGCAATTTTATTTTTCAGGAGCGGGGCTTTTATCATCTGCGGCCTATTATGCTACAGGCGCTGCGGAGCAGAGCCATGAAAATTTATGGCACTGATAAAATGAAGGATCTAGCTTATAATGCAGGTCTTTATTATAAAGTGCGGAATCAGATTCTTCCAGCTTTGCAGCAGTTTGCCTACTGCGGCAAGAAGGATTGTATCAAGGAGCTATTGGTGCGTAATGCCCGCTGCAATCCTGGAAATGGGCATTATTTTGAGCTGCGGCACTATTATTTCCAACTGAAAGAGACAGATATAGAGGGCGATGCAATTTTAATGGCGGGAATGAGCATGCTGTATTCCCTGCTGATGCAGCCAGCGGAAAGTGAGACTTGGTATGGAAAATTGAAAGCCTATGCGAAGAATGTGCAGGGTGGTGAGAAACGAGAAGCGCTGAGCCGGTTGGCCTATTTGGATATTGCTCTGCCGCACAGGGGCAGCCTGAATTTGGAGTTCATTTTTAAGCAGTTGCCAACATTGTTATGGGAAAAAGGGATTCCTTTGCCTGAATTTTCTGTCACCAGCAATTTGCCTAGTACAATGAATGGCGGCAAGGATTTTTGTCATTGGAGTAAAAAGGACCGCCAGTTGGCCGGTTCTATCGGGAAGCTGGTGGAGCGTATCTTGGGGCGGTATGGCCGGGGACTGGTAAAGGTGGCGTTGGGAGAGAGTCTTTATGAAAAAGGCGGAGATGCTTATGAAATCTTAACGCTGCTGACTCAGGCCCAGCTGGAAGCCGAAAGCGGCGGTACGTTGGAAATTATTTTTGTTTCTGTGGGCCTTCAGGTTCGGTTGAATCTGCTGCATGGCAATATGGAAGCGGCCAAAAAAATATTGGACTCTTTTACCAGAAAAGTGCAGGAGCAAGAGGCGTTTCAGCTTTTGCCTAACATAGAAGCGCTGAATTGTCGGCTGTTGCTTTATGAAGGAGATCAATGTGCTGTTACCCGCTGGCTGGAAGCTGCGCCGGATCCTGATAAAGAATTTTTTATTTTGGAGCGGTATCGTTATTTGACCATGGTACGTTGTTATCTATCCAACGGAGATAACTGGAAGGCTTTAACTCTGTTGGAGAAACTGCGATATTATGCGGAGCAATTCTATCGTCCGTATATTAGCATGGAAGTGCATCTATTGTCGGCGGTAGCAAAGCAGCGCATGGGCATGGAGTGGCAGGAAAATCTGTTGACAGCTTTACGTCAGGCCAGCGAGTACCGTTTTCTGCGGCTGATTAGTGAGGAAGGCGCAGCGGTATATGAGCTGTTACTTGCTTTGAAAAAAGAGGCGTTGACAGATCAGGCTATCGATAATCAATGGTTTTTACAGCTGCTAGAGGAATGCAGTCTGGTGGCGATTCGATATCCTGTTTATTTGAAACGTCAGCTTGTCGGAATGTCTGATTTTAGCGAGACTGCTTTGGCAATTTTGCGACTACAGGCAGAAGGATTCTCTGTAAATCAGATTGCGCAGCGGCTGGAAATGAAACCGGCTACAGTAAAATATCACACGAAAGAAAATTATCGTAAGCTGGGCGTGTCCAGTAAGACGGATGCAGTGCTGACTGCGCGAAGCCTTGGTTTGTTATAGGAAAAGCCGGCGAAAAATAGTATCGTAGTTGTCTGGCTTTTTAAGATAAAAGATTTATTTTTCTATAGGTTTTTATACATATTATTTTTTACTAAATATATAGGATTATGATGAGAAATGCTACAATATATTCCTATTTTTCTGCTTCGGTATCCCTCCTTCCCTACTGTCAAAAACCTATAATAATTAACACACAATGTAACAAAATGGCATGGAAAACATAAAATTTTGATTTGGAAGGAATGAGGAAACATGCAGCAGAAAAACAAAAAATGTCTGTCATGGTTGTTGGTGCTATGTATGTTGTTTACTATGTTCCCAACAACAGCAACAACGGCGCTGGCGGCAGATGAACAGCTAACGGCGGCCATTACAAATCCGGTTGCGTTCAATGACCCTGATGTGGTAACGGAACTTAAGGTATCTCCTGAAACCGCTCGAATTAAGGTGGGAGAAACCGTTACGTTGACCGCTACGCGACTGCCGGAAACTGCTACAAAATGGACAGGTGTGAGCTGGGTTTCCAGTGATGTTTCCGTTGCGAAGATTTCCTGGGACGGTACACTTGCCAATTGTATGGTCTGCACCGTGACCGGCATAAAATCAGGTGCTGTCACTGTGAAAGCAATAGGTGGAGAAAATGGAAGCGTTGTAGCTTCTTGCGAGATTACGGTTGAAAATGTAAATTCGCTTGACGTGTCTACTACCGGATTAAATATTTCCAATACGGTCGGTAATGCAGAACCGACAGAGAAGACGGTTTACAAGGCCGGAGAAGGAACCATCACCTTCCTACCGGCAACGGAAACGGAGCCAATTACGCTGGTGATGAACAATGCAGGTATTGCTACGGGAATATCTGCCGAAGACCAGAGCGGTAATTATAACGAGTTCAACGGCATTGTCTTAGATGGCAGTAAGACATACAAGCTGGTGTTGGTAGGGAATAATCGAATGACAGGGCTATATGCGGCAATTACTTCTGAGGATCCGGACGAGAGGAATGCCAGGGCTTCTCTGACCATTATTGGTGGCGGGGCTTTAACGCTGGAAGATTGCCGTACTGGTATCAACGGAATCGATCAATTGAAGCTTGATAATGCACAGGTATCCATCTCTGCTCTGGAGTATGGCATTACTACTTATGGGCCCTTAAAGATTCAGAATGGTTCGGAGGTTGTGGTTCATACAACCGGGAGCAGCTTAGAACTGGACTATGGCGGAGGAACTGTTTATAATTTCTACACCAATTGCGCAGTGACAGCCTACAATGGCGATGTGGAGATAACGGATAGCAAGGTGGAATTATATACGGCCGATCATGATTTTAATGTGTCGGGTAACTATGTTTATAGTTGGGGACTTCGTACCCAAAATCTGAATGATGTCGGTAAAACCAGTATTATCGTTGACAACAGCAGTTTATCGATTGATGGCTATTGGTATGGATTGCGTGACAGTAAAGACGATATTTTTCTGCAAAACGGAAGCACTGTCACCATCAAAGGCGGCAACCGTACAGGGTATTATGCTTTCGGCATGTACCTGACAGAAGGAAACTTGCAGTTAGATGATAATAGCCAGCTTATCATAACGCCGGGCACTAGTTCATACAGCCGTGGAATCTCTATAGCAACTGGCGGCATTCATATGAACGGAAGATCGTCTGCTGAGATTATCAGTACCAGTCAAGTAACCAATACAGAAGCTATCAATTTTGATGCTTACGTACAGTTTACCAATTCCTCAGGTGAGAAGGCGGCGGCTTATGAGGCGCTGGTCAACGGGGCGGCGACTGCCGATGGTGCTGCGGCGTGGAGACACGATGCAGAGAATGCGGTATCTTTAGCAGCTTACAAATATCTGAAAATTACGCCCCAATCGCCAGTGGTGACCTATGTGACCAATTGTGATACGGAGCTTGAAGAACAGCAGGCTGTTTACGGAGCGTCTATTGCGCAGCCTGCTAAGGCATTGACCAAACCGGATTATACCTTCGGCGGCTGGTATGTCGACGAAGCCTGCACACAGCCATGGGACTTCGACAAGGATGTGGTAACCGACAATCTAACGCTGTATGCCCGCTGGTTGGCTACCGATATTGGCGTGCTGCAGGTAGCGCTTGGTGAAACGGTGGGGATAATTCGTGATACCACGATCAGTATGATGTTGCCCTATGGCGTGGCGAAGCCAACCACTGGCAGTGCGTTCACCATTATTTTGGCCGATGAGCGCGCAGTCTGCACAGTACCGGAGCAATCCGGAGAAAAGGACGGCAGCCTGTGGAATTTTGTGGTAACGGCAGAGAATGGCACCACAACACAGGCCTACACCATTATTGTCAGCAATGCGGCGCAGACTGGTTATGCGATTACCTTTGATGTAAATGGCGGCGACGGCGAGAATATTACGCTTCGGACTGACGAAGCTGGAAGGCTGGATGCTTTACCTGATGCAGAGCGCAGCGGCTATTCCCTAAGCGGCTGGTATACAGCGGCAGTTGGCGGCGAACGAGTCACAGCAGATACAGTATTCACGGAGGATATTACGCTATATGCGCATTGGAGCAAAAACAGCAGCAGCGGATCCTCTTCCTCTGGCGGGGGTTCTTCTTCCGGCAGCAGTTCTGGCAGCGTCACCTACGCTGTGGTTCCAGACAGCAGCAATGAGAATGGCACAATTACCGCCGATGTCAACAGGGCTGGTAAAGGAAGCTCTGTGACGATTACCGTGCAGCCTGATGCAGGCTATAAGCTAGGCGCGCTGACGGTAATAGACCAGAATAGGAATGTTATAACGTTGACAAAGCAGAACAATCAGCAATTTGTTTTTAGTATGCCTGCTTCCAAAGTAGAAATTAGGGCGGACTTTGTCACAATTGATACAGCCTGCCCAGGTACCATCGTCTGCTCCAGCTATCATCTGGAAGATATCGACAGTGGGCAATGGTACCATGAAGCAGTGGATTATGTAATTCTGCAGGGGCTGATGAGCGGCACAGATGCCAACAACTTTGCGCCGCAGGTGATAACAACCCGCGGCATGATCGTCACCATTCTGCATCGTTTAGAAGGATATCCGGAGGTTGGAACGGCCAGCTTTACCGATGTGGCAGAGGGACAGTACTATACTGGAGCAATTGCCTGGGCAGAGGCTAACCGTATTGTAAGTGGTTATGGCAATGGAAAATTTGGTCCCAATGATGCTATCACCCGTGAACAATTGATGGCTATTCTGTGCAATTATGCGGCCTATAAAGGCTATGACAGGACTCAGGGCGGCATGGCAATCCGTGAATATGACGATTATGAGGATATCTCCAGCTATGCCTTAGGCGCGATGACCTGGGCTGTGAATAGCGGTCTGCTTACCGGCACCAGCCGAACAACTTTGTCGCCTGCCGACAATGCTACCCGCGCACAGGTTGCGGCTGTTTTGATGCGGTTTTGTGAGACGACAGCAAAATAGTTTGATAATTAAAAGTCTCTGGTGAACGTAAACGTAAAAACCAAAAGAAGACTGTAATAGGATCTTGGAATCCTGAGCCTACTGATCAAGATCCAGCGGTCGACTGAACCTTGAGAAGTAAATATTATTCAGAATGGAGTGGATGAAATATATTTTCATAAAAAAGGGCGCAATTCACTAGAAATTGCGCCAGACATGGTTTACAATGGCATTGCTTATTGAATTAAACAGCCTGCTTAAAGTGGTCTTTTAGTAGGGAAGTCTTTGGTAAAGCCCATGCCTTAAGATGGTGAATCATAATGCTGAACAGGCGGCAGTACCACATCCTGGAGGAGCGGTATCTGCCGCTTTCTAATTTGTAGTCTATTTGAGGTCAAGGAGCTTGAGCTTTTCCATAATGTTCCATGTGTGGACAGGGGGAGGAAGCAGCATCCGAATAATACTTATGTAGTTGAGACAAGACATTGAAGTTCTCTGGAACGGAAAAATAAAATCAGGGACTGGTTGCAAGGATACCTCCTAAGCAGGCAAGGTAAAGAACCGAAGTCTACTTAGGAGGTATTTTTACATATTCAAGAAAAGAATATATTTAAAAAATAGTCTGCTCTTTAAAATATAATGATAGAAGTATAGAAGTGTTATTTTGGTCACATCTTTTCAACCGACACCAAATCGTCAAAAGCAATCCGCAGAGTACCATCCATCAATAAATACCGGAAGGTGGCGTCTAGTTTCGTTACACTACCGGTAATTTGATGCTCATGGCCTGCCTTATAGTAGCAAATTGTTGCTTGACTTCCTAAATGCAAAGAAAGCAAGCTGCGGTTTAAATCAGCAGCCATTTCTTCAGATAATTCCTTTTTAGTCTTTGCTGCATGCGCTCGCTCTGTTTGGGCTAATGCTTCCGGTAATCCTTTCAAAGCCGCAAAGGGCATGAATTACTTGGCTCGCTCGGCGACTGGCATCTTTTGTCTTGGTTTATTCGCCACTTTTGTGTCCTCCAATCTGCCGGTTTCGCTCTCTGATAGTTGCTGCCTGTTCTAAATTCATGGCCTTTAAAATGGCATTTTTGCCGTATTTCTGCTTGATATCTAACATAGCCGATTACACCTTATGACTTTTTTCCAGTTGGGCAGTGTCTTCAAACAAAGTAATCTGCCGATATTTTTCTGACCGCACATTGTTACAGGTCATATTGACACGCCTGATTTGATACTGGGGATTGACAATTCGCTTGTAAAGCGCTTCCACTGCCGGGCGGATGATATGGTCTGAATTGGTTTCTGTGCTGAGCGCAGCAGTTCCGTGGGCAGGCTCCAGCTTTAAATGATTGGCATATCCCACATGCAATGTGATGGACTTTGTGACCATTTCCTTCGCTGCTAAATCAAGGCAGAGCAGGTCGGCCATCTCCTTAACAATTAACAACCCTTCTGCAAACTCATAATCACGCATCAACACCTGGCCACTGGTTACACAATTTGTTTTCGGTGTATAGGCTTTGATGTCGGCAATGGTGGTCGGTTCCCTGCCCCAGGCATGGTCAATTAGTAGTTCAGCGTCAATGCCAAACAGTCGATATAAAAAATCTTCGTTAGATGTTGCAATACCTTCCATGGTGTTGATGCCGTAATTAGTCAGTTTGCGGGCAATACCGGGGCCTACACGCCAGAAATCGGTGAGCGGTTTGTGCTGCCAGAGCTTTTCGCGGTACAGGCTTTCATCCAAATAACCGATATAATCATCAGCGTGTTTGGCCAAAATATCCAATGCTACTTTGGCCAGATAAAGATTGGTACCGATACCGCAGGTGGACTGAATTCCAGTTTGCCGCAAAATATCTTGCATGATGGTTTTTGCCAGTTCTCTGGCTGTCATGTGGTAAAGCTTGAGATAAGGGGTTGCGTCCAAGAAAGCTTCATCAATGGAATAGACATGAATATCGTCCTTGGAAATATAGTTCAGATAGATGCCGTAAATCGCAGCCGCATAGTCAATGTATAATTTCATGCGAGGTTCAGCCATAATGTATTGTATGTTCTTGGGAATTTCGAAGACACGGCAGCGGTTTTTGATACCCAATTTTTTCATCGTTGGTGTGATAGCAAGACAGATTGTTTTATCGCCCCGCTCGGGGTCAGCCACTACTAAGTTAGTAGTCACGGGGTCAAGCCCCCGTTCCACACATTCTATCGATGCATAGAAACTTTTCAGGTCAATACAAAGTGAAATCATAAGGTATTCACCTCAATAACAGAAAATATGTTCTTGTATAAACAGAGTATACTATAGCCGAAAAGAAAAATCAATCATTTGTTCTTATTTTCGAAAGACAAGATATGGTAACATAAAAAATATAACAGTTCTGAGAAACAGTTAAGAAAAAAGTTTGAGCTAAATACCGCGATAAACGACGGCAAATCGCTACAATAGGACAGATAAGGGGCTATGATTGAGGACGGCAAAAATCAGAAGTGTGAAATAGGTGTCCAGTAAATGCGAAAAAATATCTCTTGTACTCTTGCATCATTCCGATAAAAGAAAAATATTATTCCGATTCCGTTGTTATTGTTCCGCTAATCGGGTATAATACTGTTTGAGGTGAGGTGTAGATTTATGTACATGACAGTGAAGCAGGCAGCAGAGAAATGGGCCATTTCAGATAGAAGAGTTCGTATTTTATGTTCAGAGGGGAAGATCCCGGGCGTTACCCGCGAAGGGCGCAGTTGGAAAATTCCTGTAGATGCGAAGAAGCCGGAGGATGGTAGGTATAAAACAGCAGAGAGTCTGCTTACAATGATTGACAGAAAAAAAATCGAACTGGATTCTCGACGGCCTTTGACATGTGGCGAGGTGGAGCGTCTGACAGAGGAATTTGTGGTTGAATACACTTATAATTCCAATGCGATTGAGGGAAACACATTGACCTTGCGGGAGACAGATATGGTATTGCGTGGTCTAACGATTGATCAGAAACCTCTGAAAGACCACATGGAAGCGGTAGGACATAAGGAAGCCTTTTGTTTTGTGCAGGACTTAGTGAAAGAGCAGGTTCCGTTATCGGAGAGCATTATCAAGAAAATCCATTATCTGGTATTAGCCGATAAAAAGGATGACCGTGGTGTTTATAGAAGAGTTCCAGTAAGAATCATGGGTGCAAAGCATGAACCGGTGCAGCCGTATCTGATCCAACCTAAGATGGAGCAGTTGCTGGAGTCTTATAGAGAAAGTACAGAACACATTATCCCGCGGCTTGCACGGTTTCATATTGAGTTTGAGGGTATCCACCCTTTTATTGATGGAAATGGTCGAACGGGACGACTGCTTGTGAATTTGGAATTGATGAAAGCTGGGTATCCGCCGATTGACATTAAATTTACAGATCGGATTGCTTATTATAATGCTTTTGATGAATATCACGTAAAGCATAATCTGGCTGCGATGGAAAAATTGTTTGCTGGATATGTGAATACAAGGTTAGAAAGTTATTTGGCAATGTTGGAAGAATAAGGTGCAGTGCAGTTTCTACTTAATGTCCATGTTGAAAGTATCGTGCTTTTGTCCCACAAATCACCAGATAGTGTTATCAATGTGAAGGTGGAATTGGGAGAAGGCGAAAGTAAGGTGCTGTTGGACGCAATAGCGGAGCGTGCAAAGAAATATCAGCCAAAGCCGAAAATCACATATAAAATGATATAGGAATATGTGGAAAAGAAATATGGATTTAAAGTGCATACTGCAGATATTGCGGAGGTAAAGAGGTCATTAGGTCTGACAATGTATGATGCATCTAAGTGACAGAGGAATTGAAGTAGCCGAGAAAGCGTCCGCCGAAAGAAAAGATAGAAGCGATAACAGAGGCACTTAAATATTTTGAGGTAATCTAATGGATGAAAAGATTTATCAGATTGCAGAACAGATAGTCCAATTACACCAGAAAGCCTATGAGATTTATTTGCCATTGGTTGAAGATGTGTGCAGCAGAAGTGTGTCAGAGGATGAATTATCAAATTTGCTTGATTATTTACTGGATTTTGCTTGTGACAAGAAAATACTGGGATTGTATAAAAGAGTGTGCAGAAGGTATTTGTATATATATATCCTGGTTGTATTAAGAGTTATATTGGAGCATATCGAGAAATGTGGGAGGATGAAGATAGTTACTCAGTAGAAGATTCTTAAATGAAAAGAGGATTAAGTGCTTTGAAAAGATTATAATACGATTACAGGAGGAGTAATGGGGAAAATAATTAAAGATACAATTCATGCGAATGGAATCGATATCGGAATTTATACGCAGGATTTCGAAAATGAATTTATTTCATTGACGGATATTGCCCGGTATAAGAGCGATGACCCAACGGCGGTCATTCAAAACTGGATGAGAAATCGGGATGTTATAGAATTTCTGGGACTATGGGAAAGGTTACATAATCCAGATTTTAAACCCCTCGAATTCGAGGGGTTTAAAAAGCAGGCAGGAGCAAACGCATTTACAATGTCGCCTAAAAAATGGATAGAAGCTACGGATGCTATTGGTATTGTTTCAAAGTCGGGACGCTATGGCGGAACATATGCTCATAGTGATATTGCTATGTCTTTTGCAACTTGGATTTCTCCTGAGTTCCAGTTATATATTATGAAAGACTATAGACGTTTAAAAACAGACGAAAATAGTCGACTATCTTTGAATTGGAATTTGAATAGAGAAATTTCTAAGTTGAATTATAGGATACATACAGATGCGATTAAAGAAAATCTGATTCCGCCAGAATTAACGCCTGCACAGGTGG
>CABUKW010000101.1 GCA_902492275.1 uncultured Peptococcaceae bacterium | reverse complement strand
ACCGCATCGGTCTTTTGATTCGGGATAACGCCGGCGGTGTAGGCACTTTAACCTTTGTGGACCCTCAAACCATGGAATACGGCGCATTAGGACACATGATTTCCAACAACGAAACGCAGAGCAAAATCAACATTCTCAAAGGCAAGCTGGTTGCAGCAGACATTCAAGGCATCAAAAAAGGCATTGACGGTTATCCCGGTGAAAAAATTGGTCGGTTTGTCAGCAATCAATCCTTGGGATCCATTGAAAAAAATACAGCCGCTGGTATTTTCGGCGTATTGACCGACGGACAAATATTAACAGAAAGCCCTTACCAACAGGCGCTGCCCACTGCTGCACCATCAGAAATTGTACTGGGACCAGCACAAATCCTGACCGCCATTGATGGCAACAAAGTAGAAACTTTTACTGTAGAAATTGAAAAAATCATGCCTACACACAAAGATGGCAAAGGTTTAGTCATTCGCGTGACCGACCCGGTGCTGTTAGAAAAAACAGGTGGAATTGTCCAAGGCATGAGCGGCTCGCCGATTATTCAAAACGGCAAGATAATCGGTGCAGTTACCCACGTATTTATCAATGACCCTACACGAGGCTATGGCATCTTAATTCACGATATGCTGCAACAAACCAGTATTTTAGAAGAAACTGACACAACCCAACAGGCAGCAGCCTAGCCAAGAGAGCAGGATGTCCCGTACATCCTGCTTTTTTCAGATAATTTTTATCCTGAAACTGAAACGCACAAGCAACAGCAGTCAATCATTTCAACTTTATTTTCTGCATTTTTTCTAAAAAAATTCTGCAATTTCCAGTCACATTTTCAGTCATACTTTATAAAACGATACAAAATGCTTTTCCCCTTTTTGTTATTTCTTTTATCTTTTTACTTGAAAAGATACAAAATAATCTTATTTTTCTGTAATAAAAATATTTTGTCCGTTTCATTACCATTCTGCCGGCTGCCGTTCATTGTCTTTTCCGACAGATTGTGCGATAATGGAAAAGCAATCTATATTTTTGAGGGGGATTTTCATGGATCGTCAATTTGCAATTTTTATGGTCATTGCGCTTTACATGGTAATCATGATTGGTATCGGATTTTACTATGCGCGGCGCAATACGTCCGTGTCCGACTATGTACTTGGCGGACGCAGCCTGAACCCATGGGTGACCGCGCTTAGCGCTCAGGCTTCTGACATGAGTGGCTGGCTCTTGACCGGCTTGCCTGGTTTGGCTTATCTATCTTTGTCTGGCTTTAAGGAAGCTTCTTGGACAGCTATCGGTTTAGCCATCGGTACCTTTTTAAACTGGGTTTTGGTGGCGCGTCGCCTGCGCAGCTTCACGGAAGTTTCACAAAACTCTTTAACGCTGCCCGATTATTTACAAAATCGTTTTCGGGATCATTCTTCTATTTTGAAAACTGCTACCGCAGTTGCCAGCATCATTTTCTTTTTAATTTATACATCTTCTATGTTTGTGGCTGGCGCCAAGCTGTTCTCCACCATTTTTCCCATCAGCTATACCCAAGGGTTACTGGTAGGCAGCTTAATCATCATTTCTTATACATTCTTAGGCGGTTTTCTGGCCGTATGTACCACCGATACCGTACAAGGCATGCTGATGTTCTTTGCCTTAGTGTTTGTTCCCTTAGCGGCGATTTCTTATGTCGGCGGTTTTGGACAAACGTTTTCCCAGATTGACCCTGCCACTTGGCAGCTATTTCCCAACGGTGACGGCAGTGTTACCGCTTTGCTGATTGCTTCTTCATTAGCTTGGGGGCTTGGCTATTTCGGACAACCCCATATTCTGGTGCGGTTTATGGCCGTTGCCAAGCCAAAAGATATCAAACCGGCTACCATCGTTGCGATGGTATGGGTAATCATCACGCTGACTGCTGCCGTGTTAATTGGTCCATTAGGCCATTTATATCTGGCGGAACCGTTGGCCGATGGACAACACGAAACCATTTTTATGGTTTTAATCAACCAAATGTTTAATCCGATTTTAACCGGCGTATTTTTATCTGCTATTTTGGCGGCCATTATGTCTACCGCAGCTTCTCAATTATTGGTAGCGTCCTCCGCCTTATCCAACGATATTTACCAGGGGCTGTTCCGCAAGCATGCCAGTGAAAAAGAAACCATGTTAGTCAGCCGTGGAGCCGTATTGCTGATCGCCGGCATTGCACTGGTGATGGGAATGGACCCGAACAGCTCTATTTTCGGCATTGTAAGCTACGCTTGGGCTGGCTTAGGCGCATCCTTCGGTCCTGCTGTGTTTATGTCGCTGTATTGGAAACGGATGACCCGTAACGGCGCCATTGCCGGCGTTATTGTAGGGGCCGTCAGCACGATTTTATTCAATTATCTGAAAACCCATATAGGCGGCATTTTCAGCGTATATGAATTATTGCCGGCCTTTATTCTGGCCATTGTTGTCATTGTTGTTTTCTCTTTGCTGGACAAAGAACCATCGCAGGATATGCAGGAAGAATTTGACCGGGCTGTTGCCCACGCCAAGGAAAATTAATTGACTATTTTTTCAGCGGAAACAAAAAAGAAGGACTGTTCCCTAACATGACAACATTGAGAGGAACAATCCTTCTTTTTTGTGACCAATTAACTTCCCAACTCCACCTCCAATGGCTCCGATAACAAGTTCGCCTGTGACAAGCCTGTCCCACGAGAAAGTTTATCCAAGGTTTCCAAGGAAGAATGCACCTCGGCCCGCTCAATCTTTCCGTATCCCCGCGTACTCAATTCGGCTCTGGCTGCCAACTCTTCCTGCGATAATTTATGCTTTGCGCGGTATTGCTTCAAGTTGGCAGATAAAATTTTTTTGGAATCCACGTGTATCACCCTCCAAGATTATTGTAAAAAAAATTCAGCGATACATCGAGGAACAAAAGTGCCGTTCTGCCGTTATTTTGGACATGAAATCCACTATTTTTTCCA
This sequence comes from uncultured Peptococcaceae bacterium, assembly GCA_902492275.1. Lineage (GTDB taxonomy): Bacteria > Bacillota > Peptococcia > Peptococcales > Peptococcaceae > UBA7185. The sequence continues at coordinate 8,062 of CABUKW010000101.1, read as the reverse complement.
ATTCCTGCATAAAAGCCTTTTCAGACAAGTCCACGGGCAAACACAATTTTTTTATAAATCTGTAAGTTCCTGAATTAAACCACAAGCTTTATAGCGCTGTAGCGGATAATATTCCACCGGAACCTCTTTTTCCTCAGCCAAACGCAAAATATGCCGCAGCATAGGGCTGTCCTTTTCCTGCCGTCTGATTAAAATCTTCCACGGCACCCGACGCAGTAACACACGGGTCGCCTCACCAATCCCCGGCTTAACCAGATTGATATCCTTAATGTGATATTGCCGCACAATTTCTGCCACTTCTTCCAATCCTGTATGAGCAGGACGAACAGGCCAAGCTGTTTCTATGGTTTCAGGAAAGTTTGCCGCAATGGCATCGATAAACTGATAAGAAACATCTTCCTCCTTTAACGCTGCATAATAAGCGGCTCCGTGAAAATCAGCGGGACCAATCAGGTCGGACCGCAAAAAAGTACGACTCAACAAACCGGACACCGTGCAATTCAAGCAAGAACTGGGAATTAAAATATCCTCATAGGTGCCGCACAACTTGGTAATGGCTGCCGGATCGGCCACCACACCCAGTTCTGCCGATACACCCGGAAACGGTTGCAATGCTTTTTCCAGTTCTCGCAAAATGGCGCCCTTGCCTGTCCAACCGTCTACAAATTGCAGTTGCTCCGGTTGATAGCGCTCCAATAAAAAAGCCATAGCATTGCCATCTATCCCTCGCCCACGAATAATAGAAATTGCATAATGGGGAACTTCCAATTTATATTTTTTCTGCAAGTACCGTTTTAATAAAATTCCGATGGGAATTCCAGCTCGAGCCAAGGAAACCAAAACCACACGGCATCCTTTTTTCTGCAAAATCTGCTCCGCCAGTAAGGCAACCGCTTCTGCAGTAGGTTTGGCATAGGTTTCCAAGGCAGCCTCATAGGCTGTTTGATAAGCTGCCGACGGCGAATATTCCAAAGGCAGCATCTCGCAATAATGGACCCCAGACTGAATTTTTTTCTCCCGTTCTGCCGCCGACTGCGGCTCTACCAAACCGGTGATATCCTTTAACAGAATTGTCACGTCATGGTCTAAATAGCTGCTTCTCATAAGCGCCTCCATTCTACGGCATAAATATTCTCGTTACCGCACTGCCGCAAAGCTGCGGTCAGGTTTTCTAAACCTTTATTCGCCGTTAAAGCTGCATCTGAAACAATCACCACGTTCTTATAAGCTTGCAAATTATAAAGATAGGTATTACGCTCCGCTTCATAGAAACTGTGCAACTGCCAACGCGCCTGTAACGGATAGCCCTGCTCGACAATAGGAACAATGGGGCTGCGCGTCGTGGCGTGACACCATACCTGATAGCCGTCCTGCTCCAGCATCTGCCCTGCCGCTAAGGCCGGATACATAAATTCCTCTGTTCCCAATAACAGCAATCGTTCTTTAGACTGCAGTGGAATTTGCTGCCTTATCAATTCATAAAGGGCAGCACATTGCGCCTTAATTGCCGCCGGTTTCTGTAAACGCCGCAATTCTAAAGCCCCGGCGTACACAAAAGGCGCCGCCGACAAACCGGCAGAAACGGTCCGCAGATCATAACTGTTCCCCAGCGTCTTATACTGCTGCACCTGTGCTTCATAAAATGCCGGATCGGTTTTGTGCAAATAAACACAGGAAATCTGTTCCTGATTGAAAATTGCCAACTCCTCGGTACCCATACCATTTAATACCGACGCTGCCGTAAAAGCAGGGCACTGCCGCCCGTATGTCTTTCTTAACAACCGCACCAGCTGTAAAATGGTACGGCCTGTCGTAATTTCATCCTCCACAAATATAATGCGTTTCACCCAGCTTAAGCTATGCTCCAAATCTTCTTTGACCAGCTTTTGCTCAGTAGCATGGCTGTGGGCCTCCGAAAAATACAGATAGTCTACACTCGGCAGCGCCTCCCGAGTTGTCGTCATACAAGGGCAGCCCAACGCCTGCGCCACCGCCAAGCTAATGGCCGTAGCCGTTTCCGCAAACCCAATGACCAGACAATGCTCCTTCGCCTGCTCCTTTAGTTGCTCCGCTAAAAGCGTCATCATCTGCAACGCTTTTGTCGGCTGCACCGGCACATGCTTCCCCTGCCAACGGTTTACAACCACGAAGGAGCGCTTTTGATTATTTTCCCGTTTGGCCGCTCCGATGATCTGCTCCCATCTCATCTCCATAAAGTTACCTCACCTGTTTCGTTGATACTGATTTCCATTTTATTATAACACGACTCCTAAAAAGAATCCATTCTAGCCAGCAAAACAGGATAGTCCTGCAGCATGCCTAATATCTGCCGCCGCACATCCTCTGTGACTGCTAAGACGTCATAATCATACAATAAAATTCCTTCTGCCCGCCCTGCCTGCAGTTGCCGCCTTATCTCATAAATTCCCAGCCGTTTGGCAAAAATTCCTGCATCCAGCTCCAATAAAACGCTGCTTATCTGATATTGCTGCTGGATTGCATATTGACATAGTTTGGTGTAATCCTCTTGCAAAAGCGTTAAATCCGTTTCTCTGCGACAATAAATCAAGACCCGCATGGCAATCACGTCTCCCTCCGTTTTTACCAGTCTATGACGACAAAGCCGCAAACATACAAAAAGACAGCAACAAACCGACATCTCCGGTTTTACTGCTGCCTATAGCATTTCATAACGATTTCCCGTCAAAATAACGGGCTATCCCAACAGAGTTTTAAAGATTTTTATTGGATTTTAACAGCAAACTAATTGCGGCACACAAAAATAAAATCAGCGAAGAATATAAAAATACATCGACAATGGCCGCCATTTGTGCAGAAAGATTGTCCATCCTTTGACTGTAAAAGCTGACCCGCATGCTGAGAATCATTGTAAAAATACTCAGCGATAAACTGGTAGACATCATTTTGAACCAGTTAATCAACGAGGACCCATGTCCTGATAAGGCTCTGTCAATGGAGCTCATGCCGTAATCGGTGATCGGCATGGAAGATAAACCAATCCCTAAATACCGCACACAAAGCCAAAATACCACAAACAGCAGCGTAGACTGCAGCGTCGTATGGCTCAGCATAAAGCTGCCTATCGCTAAAAGCAGCATTGCCACAATAATAATCGGCTTGCTATTCACTTTATGGTATATACTTTGCGCTATCGGGCCGCCAAGAATGGAAAAAATGGCGGGAATCAGCAAAATCATGCCGGAAAACAGCGGCGTGTAACCTAAAATATCTTGAAAGTAAATAGCCAGCACAAAAGGCACCAAACACAGCGCCATACTGATGCAGCTATTAATCAGCAAGGCAATGCTGAAATCACGGCTAGATAATACCTGAAAATTCAAAACCGGATGATTGCTGTGCAAACAGCGATGTACAAAAAGAACAATCAGAGCCGCCCCAACCAGCAACATCGCCCAAAAAGCCGGTGACGAAAAGCCCCAGCTATTGACCTGATTAAAACTGAGTAAAAACAGCACGGTACCTAAAATTACATAAGAAAATCCTAAATAATCCAATTTTTCCTGACTGTCGTGCAATTCATAAGGCACAGCCTGATAGACAGCCCACGCTGTCAGCAGCGCGATAGGCACATTAATCCAAAACACCCAGTGCCAATTGGTACAAGTCAGCAGCAAACCGGAAATCACTGGCCCCACCGCCGGTCCCATCGACATAGAAACGGTCTGCAGCGTTAAAAACACAGACCGTTGTTTATAGGGAATCAACTGATAAATGATCATCATGGAACATGGCACAATAAACGCCGCCAGACCACCCTGAATCAAACGGATGGCAATCATTTGATAAATATTGCCGCAAAAACCGGATAACAGCGCCACCATCGCAAAACCTGCCATACTAAAACAAAATAAATTACGGCAGCTAAACTTATCGGCAAAATAACCGGCTGTGGGACTTAACACGCCCATCATCAACGTATAACTAATCATAATCCACTGAACTTGTCCCAAATCGGTGCCAAATACTCTCACAAAAGTAGGAATCGCAACATTCATCGCCACCGAATTATATAGCGATAAAAATCCGCCCAGCACAATAGAAACCACCAATAAAACCTGTTGTCCATTTTGCCTGATTTTATCATGCTCTGTATTCACAACTGCCGCCTCCTACGCTTGATTGCCAGATAAATGCAACCCCAAACGCTGTCCCAGTTGCTTTAACTCAGCATCTTGCAAATACCGGTATTCTCCCACCTTAATTCCTTTCAGACGCAACGAACCGATGGCAATCCGTTTCAGCTCCAAGACGGGATTTTTGATTGCCTTGAACATCCGGCGCACCTGACGGTTGCGACCTTCATGAATAGAAATCTCCACCACAGTTTTATGATTTTCCCGCCGCAGAATTTTTACATCGGCTGGCGCTGTAACGCCGTCCTCCAATTCTACGCCGTTTTGCAGCAGCGCTAATCGTTCTTTTGTCACATTGCCCTGCACAGTGGCCACATAGGTTTTTACCATTTTAAATTTGGGATGGGTCATACGATAGGCAAATTCTCCATCATTGGTCAATAACAACAACCCTTCCGTTTCGTAATCTAGGCGTCCTACCGGAAACAGACGGTAAGGGACATCCGATACCAAATCCATCACGGTTAAACGATTATGGGTATCCTTTACCGTAGTCACATAACCGGCCGGCTTATTCATCAACAAATAAACCAGCTGCTCCTCCTGCTGCACCGATTTTCCGTCGACCAACACGCTGTCCTTGCCAGGTTCTACTTTCGTACCCAATTCCTGCACCACTTTGCCATTTACCGATACCCGGCCTTCCCGTATAAGTATTTCACTGGCCCTGCGAGACGCAACACCCGCCGAAGCCAAATATTTTTGCAATCGTTCCTCTGCCATAGCTTTCCACCTCTTTACAATTTTCTATTTCGACAAATTCCTTGCCACCTATGCTATTGTAACGTGAGCGCTGCAAAAATTCAATAAAAAGCTTCAAATCCCCCATCATTTCATTCCTTCTCTACAATAAAAGCGTCCTAAAAAAATGATGAAATCAGCAGATAATCATTCTGCTGATTTCATCATTGTATGTTTCCAATTACTCTATTATGCTCTTTTTCTTTTCTGTACCAATTGTTCCAATAAATCCACTGTACCTTCTACACCACATAGACTACTGTCAATACAAAGCTGATAACTGCCAATAGCGCCCCATTTTTGGTTGCTGTAGTAATTATAATAAGCGGCACGCTGTTTGTCTGTTTGTCGAATCAAGTCTTCAGCTTCTCGTGCGTCTACATTTCTGCGCTTTTGAATCCGTTCTATTCTGCTATCTAGCGGCGCATAAATAAAAAGCTTCAGGCAATTCGGATGGGTCCGTAACGCATAGTCGGCGCAGCGGCCAATAAAAATGCAGGATTTTTCTTCAGCGAGCTTGCGAATCACATCAAAGCCAATTTGATGCACCTGTTCCGGTAAAGCCAAGTCATATTGATTGGGCTGAATTTTTCCAGCGCGTATGCCCATCCATAAAGAGTAGAAAAAACTATTGGTAGGCTTTTCATCAAACTGTTCAAAAATTTCTGGCTCCATACCGCTCTCTTTCACGGCTTCTATCAGTAATTCTTTGTCATAAAAAGTCATGCCTAAGCGTTCCGCCAATAGTTCTCCAATTTCCCGGCCACCGCTGCCATACTGTCTCCCAATTGTAATACTAAAATTGTTTTCCATAAAAACTGCCCCTTTATAATAGATGTTCTTCTTTCATATTGAAAATTAATTTAGAATAATAATTGTCTACATACACTGCATAAATAATTCCGCCAATCAGATAGGCCACCGCAGTCACAGCAAACCCCATTGAGAGTCCGATGCTTTCCTGGAATAGTCCCATCAGAAAAGAGCCTATGCCAATTCCGATATCATACGATAATAGATATGTCGCATTGGCGGTTCCCCGTTTTGGCCCTGGCGTAGTACCAGTCACGAAGGATTGAAACAAGGGCTGTAAAATCCCATAACCCAAACCTAACAAAAAGCCAGCCAATAACAAATGAACTGCTGTTGACAAAAAATAATAGCTGGCCATGGTCGGCATCAATACAAGCAGACTGCAAGCAACCAGAATGGTATGCCGTCCGGCATCTATCATTTTTTGTGTAGAAAATTTAGAAAGCAACATGCCTGCAACTAAAAAGATATAGAAAAAAGGAATTGCTTCTGTTAAATTTTTTTCCTGTGCCAAAATAGACGAGTAAGCTATCACAGCGCCAAAAGGAATCATGATAAAAATCATATTAAACATAAACGGCAGCGCGGGTTTATAAAATGCATCCGCCAGCACAAACTTCTTGCGTTGCACCTTCGGGTACGGAATGCGGCAAAAGGATACGCAAATAAAAGCAATCACAACCAAAATAAACAGCAGTAAAAAAGATGCCTGACTGCTAACCCTATTTTGCAGCTGAATGCCAATAAAAGGACCGGCCGCCATCCCCAAAGAAATAGTCAATGCAAACCGGTTTACTCCTTGCCCTACTTTTTTGGGCGGCAGTACATCACCGGCTAGTGTGGTTGTTGCTGAACCACATACTGAATAAACAGCGCCCATGTACAACCGGATCACTAACAGGGCGCCAAAAAACGGAAAGGCCACAAAGCCCAAAAATGGCAGGCAAAACAAGGCTAAAAACAGCATATACACGTGATAACGGTTAAAATTATCTAATATGTACCCAGCAATCGGACGGCACAAAACCGTAGTCACCGACATAGCCGTTAAAACAAGACCAATCCGGGATCCAGTGATGCCCAGTTCCTGGCAATAAACAGGTAAAATCGGCACAGCAGCATAAAAAGCTGCCATCATCAGCAAATTGGTGATGAATAACAGGATAAATTTTTTGTTCCAAATTTTTTCCATACAATTTCGACTAAAACGCTTTAGTCTTTCCTCCTTTTCCATGATTGATATCGACCATTAGCTTAACAGATTTTCGCTGTACTGTGAATTGAAAAAGTGTTATAATTCATAACAAACGGTTATTAAAAGGAGGAATTAGTTTGAATATTGATCATCTGAAATGTTTTGTCCTGGTTGCGGAAAATCTAAGTTTCGCAAGGGCTGCGGAAGCCTTATATATCTCGCAGCCTGCCGTCACGAAACAAATCAACGCGTTAGAACAGGAACTGGGCGTTTCTTTATTTTTACGCTCCACACGCCATGTCGAATTAACGCCGGCTGGCATGTCTTTCTATCAAGATGCGAAAGAAATCATCAACAAGACAGAACAGGCCATTAATCGGCTGCAACGGCAAAACATCGCCTCCTGTTCTTTGCGGATTGGCCTCAGCAATCCCACTGCTTTATTTTCTATCGCACCGATTTTAGCACAGTTCCATAGGCTTGTGCCGCAATGTACACCGGAATTTGAGGTGCTAAACTACAAAATTATTTTAAATTTATTTTTAGAAAAGAAATTGGACCTGCTATTTTACTACAAAGAAAATATCTTGCCCAAAGCAAATCTGCAATTTCAAGAATTGATAAAGGATCACTTCGTCTGTCTGGCACCAGCCCAGCACCCTTTTGCTGCCAAAAATCATATTACTTTCGCAGAACTGACAGACCAAGTTCTTATTGCCTGCAATCCTTTGTATGCGCCTCGCTCTACCGCGCTGTTCCAAGAAAAACTGCTGAAAACTCACCCTATTGAACAAATTCTTTACTGCAACAGTATCGAAATTTCCCATTGTCTAGTCGCTGCCGGCATGGGTCTTACCATTTTACCGTCTATCCTTTGCCTGCAAGCGCCGGAATTTTGCACCATTTCCTTAGAGGACACTGCACCGCTATCGTTCGGTGTGTTTTATCATAAACGCCACAACAATGCTGCCATAGAACAATTTTTAAGTTGTCTGCACACTTCACTTTGACTATAATACAAAACCACCCGTCAAATGGGTGGTTTGTTCTAGCCCTATAAGGGCATAATACCGATATGCACCCCAAGGCGCTGCTTTCACTTCGTTCAAGCTACCATCATTGCCGCCTTTGCTGCCCC
>CABUKW010000100.1 GCA_902492275.1 uncultured Peptococcaceae bacterium | reverse complement strand
CAGAAAAGGCGAAATGCGGTGATTTTGATAGCATTCGATATTGCATTGGATGTAGCCAAGGTTGCATGGGTGTTTTATTAGGAGATAAACCTATTCGTTGTGCATTAAATCCTTTGATGGGACGAGAGTATGAATTTGCAGGTAGAAAGGCCATTACGACCAAAAAAGTAATGGTTATTGGTGGAGGACCAGCTGGTATGCAGGCTGCTATTACAGCTGCGGAACAAGGCCATCGGGTGCAATTATATGAAAAAAATGATAAGCTGGGTGGACAATATCGTGTAGCTGCAATTCCACCTAATAAGGGAGAATTAGCTTCGTTTATATTTTGGCAAAGTCATAGATTACAGCAATTAGGTGTGTCTGTGCATATGGAGATGGAAGTGACTTCTGAATTTGTTAAAAAGAGCGATGCTGATGCAATTATAATAGCTACAGGTGGGACAGCAATTGTACCTTCTATTCCAGGTGTAACACATGCAAATGTGGTAGTAGCTAACGATATTTTAGAAGGAAAGACAATTTGCGGTTCTAAAGCGATTGTGATTGGCGGTGGTCAAATTGGTGCGGAAACAGCATTGCATTTAGCTGTGCATAGAAAAAATGTCACGATTGTTGAAATGACTAATATTCTGGCACCAAAAGAAACCGCACATCCCCGTGAATTTTTATTAAAAGCAATAGAAGATAATAAAATAAATGTATTATTAGGCAGTCAAGTGAAAGAAATAAAAGAAAAAAGTATTATTGTTAAAGTGGCGGCAGGTCAAGTAATCGAATTATCAGCGGATACAATCATATTGGCAACAGGTATGAAACCAGTTAATTATTTGGCCGATGAATTAAAAGAATGTGATAAGCAAATCATTACAATTGGAGATGCGAAAGAAATACGGCAAGTTATGGATGCGGTTTCAGATGGTTTTGAAGCGGCAATGAATTTGTAAATATATTCCATTTGTTTGATACATCAATAAAACAAATAGAAATATCCTTTGATACGGAAAGGTAGGTATAATATGAATACTACCACTAAAAATGGAATTTCAAAACAATATATTCATGTAGCGATTATGTTAGCTTTTATGATAGGATTCAAATTTTTGCCTGCAATTGGTGGGTTGCCACCATTGGGTATGGAAATATTAGGGATTTTCATTGGAATGCTATGGGGCTGGAGTACGTTAGGGTTTGTGTTGCCTAGTATTTTTGTAGTACTGTTTCTAGGTTTATCGGACTATACTACTTGTACAGCGGCCTTGAGTAAAGGCTTTGGAGATTCCACTACGATTCTGATCTTTTTTCTGTTGCTTTTTGCAGCTGCTGTAGAGGAATGTGGTCTTTCGACATTTTTGGCTAATTGGCTATTAAGCCGCAAAGTTACGGAAGGGCGCCCTTGGGTTCTTAGCTTGATGTTCCTTTTGGCGGGTTGGCTAATGGGTTGTTTAATTAGTTTATATGCCTCTATTGTTCTACTTTGGAGTATATTTTTACATTTGTGTGAGCAAATTGGTTATAAACCTTATGACAAGTATCCTGTGATGATGCTGGCGGGAATCAGTGTTATGTGTGATGTCGGTGCGGCTATGCTTCCTTTTAAAGGAATTTCCATAATCTACATGCGTCAGATGAACACGTTTTTTGAAAATTTTACAGTGAACTATGCACAATTTACTGCTGTAACAGCAATTTTGGGATTCTTGTTCATTTTAGGTTTTCTGTTCTTTGGAAAATATGTAATGAAAGCAGATGTTACGTTATTAAAAAATGTAGATGCATTTGCTGCGCATAGAAATGACAAAATGTCATATGATCAAAAAATAATAGGAATATTACTTGTTTTGATGATGGTAATGTTATTTTTACCTAGCATATTGCCCAAAAATAGTAGTTTATACGCAATTGTAAATGGATTTGGCACATATGGAACTCCTGCATTAATAGTGGGTTTATTTTTAATTTGGAATTTGAATGGAAAACGGTATGATTTGAAAAAATTAATCTATCATGGAGTGCAGTGGGATATTATATTTATGTTTGTTGCCATTGCTAATATTGGTGGTGCATTGACTTCAGAAGAGGGTGGTATCATGATTCTTTTGAAGAGTGTGTTAGAACCTCTATATGGTGGATTGGGACCAATAGCTTTTATTGTCGTGTCGATGTTGATCCCATTGATCATTACGCAGGTTGCGAATAATGTTGTTGTGGTAACTGTTTTTGTGCCAATCATGTGCTCATTTATGGCAGAAAATGGGGCCAATCCGTATATTATAGCTACGTTAGGATGTTGGATTTTAAATATTGCTTTCATGACAGCGCCGGCATCTGGCCCAGCAGCAATGATCTTTGGAAATAGTTGGGTAGATACAAAATCTGCATATATTTATGGGACATGGGTATTTGTTTTAACCGTTATTTTAGGTTTAGTTGTAGGCATTCCATTAGCCTATGTAATTTTTTAAAAAATGACAGTTAGTGTTGTTTAGAATGGGAGGTAATTTTAATGGGGAGATTAGAAGGAAAAGTAGCAATTATCACGGGAGCTGCTAGTGGTATTGGCGAGGCAGAAGCAAGAGCTTTTGCAAAGGAAGGCGCAAAAGTGACAATGGTTACTAGTAGCAGAAAAGAAGATATGGCTAGAATTGCCTCTGAAATTGAGGCTTCGGGTGGTGAAGTTTTAACAGTATTAGCCGATGTTAGTCAAGAAAATAGCTGGTCTGAAATTATAGAACGAACATTGGAAAAATGGGGAAAGATTAATATTTTAGTAAATAATGCCGCAGTGCGTCCTTTTGGTACAATTGAAACTACAAATGCTGATGAATTTAGACGGGCTTTGGATGTTAATGTAGTAGGGCCCATGTTGGGAATGAAAGCGGTTGTTCCACATATGAAAGCAAATGGTGAGAATTGTGCGATCATGAATACTTCATCGTTAAGTGGTGTGAGAAAAGGACAGCCAGATGCGTTGCCGTATAGTGCTACAAAGGCAGCTATTGTGGGTATGAGCCGTTCAGCAGCCCGTGATTTAGAAGGAACTAAAATTCGCTTGAATATTTTACATCCTGGTTTAATTTTGACACCAATGAATATTAATGGTTCCATGGCCAATGAAGATTTTAGAAAACGAGTTGCCAGTACAATTCCAGTGGGACGTGTGGGATGCCCAGAAGATATGGTTGGCGGAGCAGTTTTCTTATGCTCCGATGAAGCGCTTTATGTTCATGGTGAAAGTTTGTATATTGACGGGGGACTAGCGTTACGCTAAAAATTTAGTGGTAATCTTTATATATAGAATAAAGGAGTCGTGGTAAAAATGAAAATTATAGATTGGCGCTTGCGTCCACCTTTTAAGTCTTTTCGTGTAAATAAAATTTTTGAAGCTGCACAGAATAATCCTCATAACCCTTATTATAGTGAGGCTGCAAGAAAATTTGATATGGAATTAATGATAAAGGAAATGGATGAGGCTGGAGTTGTTTTGGGTATGGCACCATATCGTTATGGGCAAGACATGAGCGATATTGATGAATTAGTAGATACCTATGCAGGAAGATTTGAGGCTTTGGCACATATTGACCCATACAGCGATGATCCAGTAGGAGATATTGATAAATATATTGTTAATGGGAAAGCAAAGGCTGCTATTATAGAACCAGGACAGTTTTTCATTAAACGTCCAGTACCTGCTGATGATAAAATCCTATGGCCAATTTATGAGAAATGTCAGAAGGAGAATATCATACTGACAATTACATTTGGAGGATTATATTGTGAAGCGATTGAATATTATGAACCAAAGTATATTGATCATGTAGCGAAAATGTTTCCTGATTTAAGAATGGTTTTGACGCATGGAGGATGGCCGTATGTGGCACCGATTTGCCATGTTTGTTATCAAAGGCCGAATGTATATTTAAGTCCAGATTTTTATATCATGCCTGATAATCCTGGACATCAGGATTATGTCACAGCAGCTAATTATTTTCTGAAGAAAAAGACAATTTTTGCTTCGGTATTTCCAGGAAAAACCTTACAATATGCAGTTGATGCTCACTTAAATAGTGGCATTAGAGAAGATGTTTTACCGGATATTATGTACCATAATGCGGCGCGCTTACTAGGTTTAGAAGATAACCTGGTTAATAAAACGGTTGTGTAATGTATAGAATGCTATACTCTTCTTATAAGCAAAGCGAAGTATACAGAGAAAACATTCATCAAGGGCATATAATTATTCCAAAGGAACGACATAGCATATAGTTATGTCGTTTCTTTGCTTGGTAGGTCAGACGATGTAAATTATTTGTTAATAATATACTGTAGATAAAAAAGAAAATTATCCACAAGGAACAGCGAGTTTCCACATAAATAACTAGCTATCCACAGTGTTATGCACATAGTATATAGGAGTTGTTCGCAAAAGATAGCGCTGCAAAAGCAGTGTATTTGCGAGGGATTAAAGATATCCAGATACTTCCTGCTTGACTTTCGGAAAAATTTTATGTTAAAATATGTCTCGACTTGAATAAGAAAACGGTTAACGACACACGTAAAGCTTGGCTTGTAAATCTGATTACGGAACCGCAAACAGATAAATGGCCGGGTTGACGTGTGTTTTTGCTGCAATTACTTTGTGTGGAAACGGGCGACAGCCATTGGCCTTTCTTTACGGCCAGTGGCTGTCGTTTTCTTTTTTCTGATAAAAAGAAGGGAGCGTTTCTTTTGGAACAAAACAATTTTGCAGACAGTTCAATTCAAATGAAGGTAAAACAGAGCGTCGGGCGCAAGCAGGAACTGATGATTTTTGTGGCGGCGTTTTCCGCTTTTCTGGCTACGTTTAATGAAACCTTTTTGAATGTGGCGTTTACCTCTATCATGGCAGATTTAGGGGTGGGAGTTGCCACGGTACAATGGCTTTCGACAGCGTATATGCTGGGCGCGGCAGTTATGGTGCCCATCTCGGCTTTTCTATACCGCAGCATTCCTACCAAACGACTATATCTAATTACAGTGAGCTTTCTGGTAGCGGGCAGTGTAGTCTGCGGCTTAGCGCCAACTTTTGCAATTCTGCTGTTAGGCCGGATTATTCAGGCGCTGGGTACAGGGATGTTAATTCCTATTGGTATGAATATCACATTGGAAGTAGCGCCAAAGCGAAAATTAGGTACTTACATGGGCATTATGGGCGCTATGACAACCTTAGGCCCTTCCTCCAGCGTTATTCTGGCTGGATTAATTTTGGCCATTGCCGATTGGCATACCATGCTTTGGTTCTTTTGTGCGCTGACCGTGCTTTGTATGATTTGCGGCGCCTGTCTGTTGGATGATGTAGCCCATCTGACCCATCCTAAACTGGATTTTCTATCAGTTGTAGAAATCAGCTTGGCGCTGATTGGAATTTTGTATGGCATTTCCACCCTATTCTCAGGAAATTATCTGATGGCGCTGGGGGTCATGCTGATAGGCTTCCTGTTTTTAGCCGCCTTTGTAAGTCGGCAGCAAAAGTTGGAACAGCCGTTAATTCATTTGCAGCCGTTAAAAGTAAAACCCTTTGCCGTTGGCGTTATCATCAATATGTTTTCGCTGATTGTGATTTTTGCGATGAATATCGTAACGCCGATGTTCTTGCAAAGCGGCTTGGGCATTTCTGCTTTTGCAGCGTCTATGACCTTATTTCCGGCCATTCTGCTGTCCTGCGTGATTTCTCCGCTGGCTGGCCGCATTTACGACAAGCAGGGCGCCGATATTTTACTGCCATTAGGATTTTTATTGATTGGTGTAGCCAGTTTAGGTCTGGCGGCTGTTCATGTAACAGGAAATGTTATCTTCCTGGCGCTGTTGTATATTTCGGTAATTTGCGGTTCTGCGCTGATTATCGGGCCAGTGCAGAGCTTGGCGTTGTCCTATTTGAGCTTTGAGCAAAATCCCCATGGCGTTACGGTAATGAGTACCGGCTTCCAGATTGCCGGCTGTATCGGTGCATCGTTATTCTCTGGAATTTACGCCATCTGTCAGCCGCCTAGCTACGGATTTACGGCGGTGTGTCTGTTGTCCGCAGTATTTGCGGTGGCTGGCATTGGTTTGGCGCTGTATGAAAATCGGCTCAGCCGCACTGTGGTGGTGGAAAAACCGAAGCTGGCCGGAATTGGCGCTATCATGAAGGCCGAGCCTTATAGTATTTCTGCACAGGCCACCGCTTTAGATGCGCTGCACTGTATGGTAGAGAAGAAAACTACCGGTTTGCCTGTTGTTGCCGCCGACGGCACTGTAAAAGGTTTTGTGTCGGATGGGGACATCATCCGCTATATGAATGGGAAAGAGAGCGAAGCCAGCGGCTTTGTTTCCATGTATCCGTTATGGCACAATACCGGAGCGCTGGATGACCGCTTATCGGCGCTGGCCAAATTCCCAGTATTGGAACTGGCCACCGAGAAGGTTATCAGCATTGATGTAGCCGATGATATGCAGAGTCTGTTCCAGATTTTCTCCGACAAGCGCATCAAAAAAATTCCAGTGCTGCAGCAAGGCAAATTGGTTGGTGTTGTCAGCCGTTCCGACTTATTACGGCAGTTGGTAGGAAAATCGCAAGTGAACAGCCAGCAGGCTTAGATGCAGGGCAAGGACGTTGCTTCTAACCGTGTATAACAAAGGGGTCGGTAAATTGCCGACCCCTTTGCTGCATATAAAAAAGTATATTCCATCAAGCAAAAAGTCCTACGTTCCGTTATGGAAAATAGGACTTTTGTTTATGAGATAAGATGCACACCGATTAGAATGGGGAATGACCATTGCTTTGTTCAAAACGGTCACAATCGTCAGACACATCGGGGCAAACCACAGGCGCCCGGAAGCTATAGGTCGGTTTGTTGATGGTGCCAACCAATTTCATTAGCACGATGTTGACGATGAATAATACGACGCCTACGCCTAACAAGGTGAGGAAGCTGCCGTTGCCGATACAAAATTCGACGATAAACGGCGCGATCAGCGTACCAGGAATCATGGCTGCGTTCATAGCGCCCATTTCAGTAGCAGCAGTGGTTTTCAGGTTGGGGTCAACGATACGGATTAAAGCAACGCCGCTGGGGCAGGTACCGGTTAAGCAGCCCCATAAGCCCAGTGTGCGTTCAAAGTCGCAGGTGCCGCCCAAACGGGAACCAAAGAACAAGGCAAAGCCTAAGGTTACAGCGCCGACAACGATACACATTACGATGATTGGAATTAACCATCTGCCGATAACGGACATCTGTACGGCCATAAATGCGCCAACAATTAAGAAGTCGGTGGTGCAGCCGGTAATTCTGGCCTGCAGCACATCATCGTGATATTGCTTCAGATTCAATTTGCCCAATGCCCATTTTACGCCGTAAGCCACAAATAAGCCGACGAAGAAGGTCATGGAGCCGATTGTTTTGATAAAGCTGATCGGCGCCAGCAGAATCAGTTTTTGTACGTATAATGTGATGACAAAGGTTAGACCGACCAGTGCCATGTGGAAAGCCAAAACGTCAATGTTACCGTTGTAAGTGGTGATTTTCCCACAGTTTTCTGTTTGCTGTGCAGGCGGATAAATCCCTTTCAATACAGCAGTGCTCAATTTTTCCGGATGAGAAGCCAGACCTTTTTTCAAGCCCAGCTTTGCCAGCGGCACCCCAACTAAGAAAGCGAATACAAAACCGATAACCGAGTAGGTGATGGCTACCTGACCAGCGCCAGGCATAACGCCGGCAGCTTCAATCTGTGCGCCGAAGGAGGCAGACTGTCCAGGCCCCTGACAGAACGCAAAAGGAATCAAAACGCCGTATTCAGCCGGCATATCAAAGGGCTGACCTAACAGCAGGATGCAGATATAACCGATAACCGGCTGCACAAGACAGTACAGCGCACCCCATAATAGGCCCATGCCCAGCGACCCTTTCAACATCTGCTTTGCAGTATCGCTGGAAGATTTTCCTTCTTCCTTCGGTGTTGCCGTCAACCCGATGGAAATAAAGGACAAGGTAAAGAAGAATCCGACGATGGTATTACACATATTGGCGTCAACGCCAGTCACCGCCGCAAAACCCGGGATATTCATCAGCACAAAGCCGACAAGCCCCCCGATTACACTGGCTGGCATCAGAATGTTGGATAAGAACGGAACCTTAGCACGTAAGAGCATCCCAACCAGCAGCATAATACCAATCCACGAAAACGCTACCATTGCACTCATAATAAAACCCTCTTTCTGAAAAAAATTTTGTTGCAGTTAAGTTGTTCGAGTTTTTTTACCAAATTCCTGTTTTTCACAGAAAAACTTTCGAAGGATTTGAATAAAAGCTGAAATCGAAAAAAAGAAAGTGTTTTCTGTATACAAAAATAAGTTTTTTTAATTCGAACCATAACTTCTATCTGTAACTATACACGAAGAAAAGGATAAAAACAAATATATGTTTATTTAAATTGTTTTGCTTAAATATTTATAAAATGTTATAATTTTAAGAAGAACATCAAGAGAAATGCTCAAAAATGTTTCAAACTGTAAAAAATCTATACTTTTTCTGCATAATACAGGAAACTGCATATAAAAATTTGTACATTAAGAAACCGGGAGGAATTGACCGTGTTATTGTCCCAACTAAATTATTTTCGCGTGGTGGCCCGCTATCAGCATATCAGCCGCGCCGCAGAGGCGTTAATGGTGGCCCAGCCGGCGCTCAGCGCTACCATCAGCAAGCTGGAAAAAGAACTAGGTATGCCCTTGTTTAACCGGCAGGGCCGCAATATTGAATTGAACGAAGCAGGACAGCGCCTGTTGGTCCATGCCGATTTTGTTTTTGAACAGTTAGAAGCCATGGAGCAATCGTTGGCGCAGACAAAAGAGATTTTAGAAAATGAGTTTACCCTGTCGGTCAGCAACAGCATGTTTCTCAACGGCTGGCTGCAGCAATTTGTGCTGGACAATCCTAAAATTCGCCTGCGCCAGAAAATGCTCAGCGAAAACCAAATGCTGGAGGCTCTTTTAGAAGAATCCATCGACGTGGCGCTAGGCGAGTTCGATCAGGATATACCAGGCATCGTGCGCAAAACGATTGTAGAAGACGAATATGTCATCACCATTCCCAAAGGGCATCCGTTAGCAGAAAAGCCGGAAATCTTCTTTGCCGATATTCAGCATGAAAATATCGTGGCGCTGCCGTCCAACACCATCTTCAAAATTGCGGACCGCATGTTTGCCCAGCGGGATTGCAAGCCCAATGTAGTGTTTGAAGGAAATCAGCGCATGATGACCAAGATGATGCATTTGAACAGGGGTATTTTATTTGCTTCCCGTCAGATGCTGTATATGCCTTATTTATCGAAAGACCGTTTTTTCAACGACTTTCCGTCCTATGAGGTGATTGTACGTTCCATTGCCGATTTGGAATGTCACTATCATCTGGCGCTGTGCTGGAAAGCGGAACGGGAACTGCCGATGATGGCCCGTAAATTTATTGAGGCTATGGAGCAGACCTATCCCAAATATCAGCAGGACGAAAACTATCTGCATGCCAGTGCGGTCTATTATACCAGCCTGTGATTGGAAAACGCTGGGTAGAAACAAGGGAAGGATGGAGAGGAACGGCTATGAATTTATTGCAATTAGAATATTTTCAGGAGGTTGCCAAGGCCCAATCTATTACCAAGGCGGCAAAAATTTTGGGAATTTCCCAGTCAGCATTAAGCATTATGATGAACAAATTAGAAACGGAGATTGGCTATCCGCTGTTCAGCAAACAGGGCCGCAGCATAGCCATTACGCCCTATGGGAAAAATGTGCTGTACTACAGTTATATTTTATTGCACAAAATAGAGGATATCCAACGGGAATTTCGGGAACTGCAGGGTCAGGAAACGGAAACCAAATTATCGTTGGGCGTGACCGACAGCAACTATTACGGCGACTGGCTTTTAGATTTGATGGAGCAGTATCCTGGTATGCAGTTAAACGTATTGCAGATGTCGCGGGAGGAAATCTATGAAAATCTGCTGATTGGCACTCTAGACTTCGGCATCTCCAATGAAATGGAATATCATGGACAATTAAACGCCCAGCTTTTATTTAGTCAGCCTTATCAGCTTTTGGTGCTGCGAGATCATCCTTTCGCCCAAAAAGGAACCATCACCATAGAAGAACTTACTCGGGAGCCAGTAATCTCGCTGCCGCCTTCCCACAAAGAGCGAATGATTGATAATCTAAGCCTTGATATGCATTTCCGCCCTAATATTATCTTTGAAGGCAATTCGGATATTATGGCAGAAATGTTTCATGCCGGCATCGGCAGCATTTTAACCTGCGCCCACAACCGCAAACAGTGGATGAAACTGCCGGCAGAATCCTATGCCCTGTTAGAAATCATGGGTACCAATTCCCGTTATGAAATGTATCTGCTGTGGTCTAAGCACCGCTATCTGTCCAAATGGGCGCGGATATTTCAAAACTATGTGTTTGAGTATTATCATGTTTAATAAGGTTTTATCAAGGTAGTTTGTGTATCAAATATTTTGCATAAAAAATGATGCTTTACAGTATAACAATCATAATTTGTCAATGAGTAAATAAAAATGCAAAAGCGGGGAGCAGCCAACGACGACTCCTCGCTTTTACTATAAGTGTTATCTCCTTATGATTTATTGGCAGAGCTCTTTACCCAAATGAAAATTACGATTGCAGTTGCAATCAGTAATTCGGCGAGAATTACTGAAGCATTCCATATTTCAAAATAGAAATGTCCAATGAAATAGAACGCGAAAAATAGTAAATAAACGCCAACCGAATACATGATATTTTTAGAAAAATGGGTGCGTTTTTGTTCCCTGACCAACATTTGTTTCTGCTGCTGTTCCAAAATTTCTGTTTTGACCGATAATTCATCTATTTCTGATGGTTTTAACAGATAATCTACAGTAACGTTGAAGGTTTTGCTCAATTCAACAATCTTTTCTACTTCGGGTATAACCTGTCCCGTCTCCCTTAGTTAAAGATATTGTTGGGTAAAAAAAGATGTGTCAGTCGATTTTGCCT
>CABUKW010000099.1 GCA_902492275.1 uncultured Peptococcaceae bacterium | reverse complement strand
CATCATTAACAAATACATTACAGGCGCCAATAATCTCTGCTGCCGGAGAAAGCTATCTTGATTAATACAGCAAAAGGGTTGGAAGTCGGCAGCAAACTGCGGATGAGTCAGGTTGTAGAGAGTGTAATTCCTGGCAGCCGGCAACGGTTTGTAGCTTTATATGGTCCGAGCCATGCGGAGGAAGTAGGACGCGGTTTGCCGGCGGCTGTGGTATCCTGTTCTGAAAATCTGGTTGCTGCCGAGGATGTGCAGGATTTGTTTATGGCTCCGTCCTTTCGGGTGTACACCAACGATGATTTAATCGGCGTGGAAATAGGTGGCGCGATAAAAAATGTGATTGCCATTGCCACCGGAATTGCTATCGGTTTAGGTGTGGGGGATAATGCGCAGGCCGCTTTATTGACTCGCGGTATGGCGGAAATTTCCCGTTTGGGCATTGCTTTGGGCGCAGATCCGTTGACGTTTTCCGGCTTAACTGGTATCGGTGATTTGGTGGTGACCTGTACAAGCCGTCATAGCCGAAATCATCGCTGTGGCTTGGCCTTAGGGCAAGGGAAAAAGCTTGAGCAGATTTTGGACGAAATGGGCATGGTGGTAGAAGGGGTCAAAACAACCAAGGCAACGGTAGAATTGGCCAGAGAATTGCAGATTTCTATGCCGATTGCTGAAGAAATGTATAAGGTATTGTTTGAGGAGTTTCCTGTGCAGCAGGCGGTTCATGAATTGATGAGCCGCAATAAAAAAAGCGAACGGGAAAAAGAATTGCTGGGCGTATCCGAATGCTGACAACGAAAAAATGAGGTGATGTTTGTGCGCAGTAATCCTATTGGAAAAGGGGTACGAGCCGTTTGGAACATGAAAAAAAGCTTACCGCTGACGTTGCATCTGATGAAGGATGCCCGGGTGGACCGGCTGAATAAATTAATCTTTTTGTTTGTAACCATCGGCTATTTGTTATTTCCCTATGATTTTATTTTTGATTTTCCTATTTTTGGTCAGTTGGATGATTTGGCCATTTTTCTCTATATGCTGAATTGGTTTATTAATCGAACTCCAAAGGCGATTTTGGAGGAGTATGGCTGGCGGGAAGAACCCAATATGGAGAAAAAAGTGAAAAAGGACAAAAAAGCGGAAAAATCAGTTAAGAAATCGCAGAAAAAAGGAAAATTGTTACGCCTCAAACGGGCAGAACAATAACAGAAGGTGACCATTGTGATTATTGATTTGCAAAATGTAACATATCGGAAAAATGGAAAAACAATTCTGGACAGCATTGACTGGCAGGTGGAGGCCGGAGAACACTGGATTATTCTTGGCTTAAACGGCTCTGGTAAGACAACACTATTAAATTTAATTAATGGCTATATTTTCCCTGTTTATGGCGGATATGCCAATGTGTTGGGGTATCAGTTCGGCAGCTGTCCTATTGCTGATTTGCGCAAGCATATTGGTTGGATTAGCAATGCGCTGTCGCAGAATATTCCAGTAAATGACACACCGTTGGAAATTATTTTAAGCGGCAAATTTGCCAGCATTGGTTTATGGGAAAAAGTATCTGATGAAGATATCAAACAGGCAGAGGCCATTTTGGAGAAGCTGGGCATTATGAAACTGCGGGATCGCACCTACAGCAGTTTGTCCCAAGGGGAAAAACAAAAGGTGGTAATTGGACGCGCCTTGATTAGTGATCCAGAAATCATCATTTTTGACGAGGCCTGTAACGGGTTGGATATTTTCGCGAAAAAGGATTTGTACAATTTAATTGAGAAACTGGCTCAGGACAAAAAAAGTATCTTCTTTGTCACCCATAATACCGATGAGATTTTACCCATCTTCAACAAAGCCTTGTTGATTAAAAATGGTAAAGTTCACTCCAAAGGAAATTTGCAGGATGTAATCCAATTAGAAAATTTGCAGGATTTCTATGGCTCGGATGTAGATGTTTTTGAGCGGAATGATCGTTTCTTTATTCATGCTAAATAGCCTTGTTTTTTATATCACGCATATAGAAAAATACAGAAAAACGCTTATCTGAAGGCAGTGCGGCTTTCGATAAGCGTTTTTGTTGTGTCTTATTATTGAGGCTTGACAAAAATATAACACTGCTATATAATGAGCCTATATAACAGTGTTATAATATAGGAGGGATCACCATGTGTGCAGCGGAAACCGCAACATTGCAGAACATTCATCAGGTTGCAACACAGGAATTCTTGGAAAAGGGTTTTCAGGGTGCTTCATTGCGTAACATTGTGAAGAAAGCTGGTGTCACAACCGGTGCCTTTTATGGCTATTACAAAAGCAAAGAAGAATTGTTTGATGCGTTAGTAAAAGAACACGCCGATTACGTAATGGAGCTTTTTTGTCAAGCCCAAAGCGATTTTAAGGAACTTCCTCAGAACCAGCAGGTATTGCACATGGATGATTTTGGCGGTGTATGTATGCAGCAAATACTAGAATATGCTTATGACCATCTGGATGCCTTTCGGTTGATTTTATGTGCAGCCGATGGCACCAAATATGAGAACTTTATTCATGAAATGGTGGAGGGAGAAATTGCAGGCACTTATAGCTTTCTTGAAGTGCTGCGCCAGCTTGATTATGCAGTCAAGCCGTTAAATCCTCGTTTAGAGCATTTTATTACCAGCGGTATGTTTTCTGCTTTTTTTGAGCTAATTATTCATCAGGTGCCAAAAAATGAGGCGATGCTTTGTGCAGAAGAATTGCATACATTTTATACGGCTGGTTGGAAAAAGATTATGGGGCTGTGAAGCTCTTTAACTTTTTATAAAGAAGTTAGCAATGTCTTATATAAATAAGGATATTATGAGATATGCTCAATATCGAACCAAAAAGACAGGGAGGAGAAAGAAATGAAGCAACCATCAAATTTGGCAAAACTCATGGAATATGCAGGAGGACACAGGTATTTGACCTATGCTTCCTGGATTTTGTCGGCTGTCAGTGCATTTTTGGCGCTAGTACCTTTTTGGCTGATTTGGCGGATTTTACTGGAAGTGTTGGAGGTGGCGCCAGATTTTGCTCAGGCGCAGCACATTGCTACCTATGGTTGGTTGGCGGTATTATTTGCTGTTCTATCGGGGTTCATCTATATCGCCGGATTAATGTGCTCTCATTTGGCGGCTTTCCGCGTTGCCACCAATATTCGTTTGGCCTTAACGCATCATATTGCTGCGCTGCCTTTGGGCCGTATTGAAGCCTTTGGCAGTGGAAGTCTGCGCCGTATCATTGTACAAACCAGTAGTGAAACTGAAACCTATTTGGCCCATCAGTTGCCTGATAAGGCCAAGGTAGTTGCCACCACCATAGGCTTGTTGCTATTATTGTTGGTGTTTGACTGGCGGCTGGGGATATTAAGCTTGCTGCCCATCGTCTTGGGCTTTGCGATATGTTTCAAATGACAGGGCCTAGCATGCGGCAGAAAATGGCAGAATATCAGAATGCACTGAATCACATGTCTAATGAGGCGGTAGAATACGTACGGGGAATTCCGGTGGTAAAAACCTTTGGACAAACGGTCTTTTCGTTTAAGCGTTTTAAGGCGACCATTGATAACTATTCTGAGTGGGCCATTGCTTATACCAAGGAAGTACGGACGCCTATGATTTTTTATACCTTGGCCATCAATAGCGTTTTTATATTTCTGATTGGCGCAGCGTTAGTTTTTACCGGTAACGGTGTCAGTCAAACATTTCTGCTGAACTTGATTTTTTATATCATTGTCACACCGGTTATTTCCTTGACGCTGACGAAAATGATGCGGCTCAGTGAAAATGAAATGTTGGTGGCAGATGCTTTGCAGCGTATTGACAGTGTATTACAGTTGGAGCCGTTAACAAGTAGAGCAAATGTAGCCCATCCGCAGGATGCGTCGATACAAGTAGAGCAGTTGTCCTTTTCTTATGATGGTCAGAAAAAGGCTCTGGATAATATCTCCTTGTCCATTGCTGCTGGACAGACTGTGGCGTTTGTAGGGCCTTCCGGAGGCGGCAAAACAACACTGGCCAATATGATTGCCCGCTTTTTTGATCCACAGAGCGGTGTGGTGCGTGTTGGCGGTGTGGATGTGAAAAACATTCCTAAACAGGAGCTTATGAATACCGTTTCTTTCGTATTTCAAAATTCCAAATTAATTAAAACATCCATTCTGGATAATGTACGTCTGGGAAATCCCAATGCTTCGGAAGAAGAGGTTTTCCAAGCGTTGCAAGCGGCGCAATGCCTGGATATTGTCGAAAAATTTCCTGATGGCATACACACCATGATTGGCTCTAAAGGCGTTTATCTTTCTGGTGGAGAGCAGCAGCGCCTAGCCATTGCCCGTGCTATTTTGAAAAATGCGCCTATTATTATTTTAGATGAAGCCACAGCCTTTGCAGACCCGGACAATGAAACGAAGGTACAGGCGGCTTTCAGTCAGTTGGCGAAAGGCCGCACTGTAATTATGATTGCCCACCGGCTTTCTACGATAGTTGGCGCTGACCGCATTTTTGTGTTAAAGGATGGTACCATTGCAGAACAAGGAACCTATGAAGAACTGATGCGGCAAGACAGCATTTTCAGTACCATGTGGAGCAACTATAAGCAGTCGGTTACCTGGAAAATGGCGAAGGAGGTTTGAAACGAATGATTAAGAAACTACAAAAACGGTTTGCCCTTTCTGAAAAAGGTGCCTGGGACGCCGTCAAAGGCAGCGTGGCTTGTGCCTTACAGAATATATCTTTTATGGTTCCAGTGGGTCTGCTGTATTTTTTAGTGCTGGATTTATTAAACGGCGATGTGAGAGTGCATACAGCCTTTTATGTGATAGGCTGCATATTTTGCGCTGCATTGATTTTATTGACCACTTGGTTTCAGTATAACGGTACTTTTTTGGTCACTTATCAGGAAACGGGTGTACGACGTATCAGCTTAGCAGAAAAGCTGCGCAAAATTCCATTATCGTTTTTCAGCAAAAAGGATTTGGCTGATTTAACGGTAGCTATTATGAATGACTGCACTGTTTTGGAAACAAGCCAGTCCCATTATGTAGCGCCTATGATTGGCGCCATTATCTCTACTGCATTGATTGCCATTTCCTTATTCTTTTTTCATTGGCGTATGGCATTGGCTGCTTTGTGGGTGTTGCCGGTTTCCTTCGCCATAGTAGGTTTTTCTTCCAGAGTGCAGCAGCATTTTTCCAGAAAATCTATGCAGGCTAAAATTGCCTGTGAGGATGGCATTCAAGAATGCCTGGAAACCATGCAGGATTTGCGCTCCAATCATGCAGAGGAAGCTTATCTGCAAGGTTTGGATTTGAAAATCAAGGCCGTTGAAAACAAAGCCATCGCTTCCGAGTTTGCTACGGCTGCTTTTGTGGTATCTGCCAGTTTGATTTTGAAGCTGGGAATTGCTACAACTGCATTGGTGGGTTCGCTGCTGCTGATAACGGATAGCATAGATATTTTAACATTTTTTATGTTTTTGCTGGTGGTTTCCCGCCTCTATGACCCATTAGAAGGGTCTTTGCAAAATTTGGCGGCCATTATTGCCACCAACGCCAATATTGAGCGGATGAATGAAATTTTAGAGCATCCAGTACAAGAGGGTGAGAAAACCATCACAACAAAAGGCTATGATATTGTGTTTGATCATGTAGGTTTTGCCTATGATGGCGGCGAAACTGTGCTACAGGACGTATCCTTTACCGCAAAACAGGGCGAGGTAACTGCGCTGGTCGGCCCGTCTGGCGGTGGAAAAACTACAGTATCACGTTTAGCTGCCCGTTTTTGGGATTTAAAGCAGGGCCGTATTACAGTGGGCGGCACTGATATTTCCACTGTAGAGCCGGAAACCTTGCTATCGCTCTATGCCATCGTTTTTCAGGATGTGACCTTATTTAACAATACCATTTTGGAAAATATTCGCATTGGTCGTAAAGATGCCACTGATGAAGAAGTGCTGGCTGCGGCAAGGCTGGCCAATGTAGATGAATTTGCAGAAAAATTGCCCGATGGCTGGCACAGCCAGATTGGAGAAAATGGCTGCGCCCTTTCTGGCGGCCAACGGCAGCGGATTTCCATCGCCCGTGCCTTTCTAAAGGATGCGCCTATTATTTTATTGGATGAGGCTACAGCATCGTTAGATGTGGAAAATGAAACTTTAATTCAGGCCGCGTTATCACGTTTAATTCAAGAAAAAACTGTTTTGGTAATTGCTCATCGTATGCGTACTGTAGCAGGTGCCGACAAAATTGTAGTCCTTGCTGATGGTAAGGTCGTAGAAGAAGGAACGCCGGCGCAATTATTGCAGCAGGACGGCATATTTGCCCATATGTCCCATTTGCAGATAGAAAGTCAGAATTGGGCCTTAGTGTAAAATCCAGTTGGTATACTTTGGCAAGCAGCTATGGATAGGATGTCGTTTCTAAATATAGATTTTTTTCAAAAAAATAAAAAAAGTACTTGCCAAACCAATGGTTCTTTGATATACTATCAAACGTGTTCGAGAGACAAGCGCTCTGGAGTGCTGGCCGGTGTAGCTCAATTGGCAGAGCAGCTGATTTGTAATCAGCAGGTCGCGGGTTCGAGTCCCATCACCGGCTTAAAAAGACAACTTCGTTTCGGAGTTGTCTTTTTTGTTTGTCAGTATAAATTGTAAAAATCACACAGTCTAAACTATCCTCACCAACCCTTTTCCTTTAACAGTTTTACAAATTTTTTCTCCGATAAAATTTCATGGGTTACAAATTGCCCATCATAAAATAAACTAAATGTGGTGAACGGCGTCGGTGCAGCTTGCGCTTGTTCAGCCGTGCAGAATTGCCGCACTTGTAACGGCACATGACGTGCTTCTGCTACAGCGGTTAAAAGCGGCACATATTTGGCTGTAAAAGGACACTGCTGACTATAATAAAGCACAAAGCCTGACTGCAATTCAACTGGCTGCTTCACCTGCGGCTTAAACTGTGGTATTGGCCTATTGTCGGCAAAGGGTGCATACATCAGTGTAAAATCTGGCCCAGCAGTATCACACACCGCAAATCCGTGATGAAGCAAAAATTGGGCATCTGCTAAAAAGGGCTTTTTCTTCTTCGCTGATACAGTCACCAGTCCAGTCCGCCCTTTGGCTTTGCCATCGGCAATGCAAGCCTCTAATAATTGCTTGGCATAACCCTGACCCTGATATTTACCTGCTACCCACAAACAATCAATATACAAATAACCCTCAGCTTCAATAGGCGCCCAAGCCCGTTCTGCTGATAAATATTCGATAAAACACTTGCCTCGCACATTGCCCTTTAAAAACACCAGCCCATCCTCAAAACGCTGCGCTAGCCATGCTTTCTTGGCTAACACCTGACAATCTGCATCATTGGTAAGTGCACAGCAAATATGCTCCTTTGCCAGATTTTCCTTTGTTACCTGAATCCATTCCACCCCTGCCACTCCTTTTCGTCCTATAGCTTTATAACTCTGGAAACAAAGTCAATTGCTTCTGCGGCCTGTCCAGCGTGCGCAAATAGGTAAAAATCTGCTGGTAATCACAAGCCATGTGATATTGCTGACAACGCCTGTAAAACAAATTCATCAATTCCTGTTGCCTAGGGCTAGCTAATTCATATTGCCTGCCATAGGTTTTGATATAACGAGCTTTTAACCCAGGAAAGAGCCTGTCCAGTTGCTGATAAAAGTATTCTCGGCTGCCCTCCCGCAAGGTAAGCCCCATGCCAAAGCAAATCACGCCGTATACTCCTGCTTCCGCGCAATACTTCAGAATGCCGTTGATATTTTCGGCGGTATCATTCAAAAATGGCAGAATCGGGCTAAGCCACACCACTGTCGGAATACCAACCTCTTGCAGCTTTAACAGCGTTTGAACGCGTTCCTTTGTTGTGCAAACACCAGGTTCCACCTTTTTGCACAATTGCTCATCCAAGGTGGTTAAGGTCATCTGTACTACACATTTCGCTTTTCCATGGATATCCTGCAGCAAATCCAAATCCCGCAAAAGACGATTGGATTTGGTATGCAGTGTCACGCCGAATCCATAATGGCCAATCAGTTCCAATGCTTTTCTGGTATGCTGCAATTCCAATTCCAACGGGATATAACAATCGGTCATAGCGCCGGTACCAAGCATACAGAGTTTTCGTTTGCGTTGTAACGCCTGCTCCAGCAATTCCAGAGCATTTTCCTTTACCTCAATATCCTCAAAATCATGCTGCATCTGATAACAGCGGCTACGGGAGTCGCAATAAATACAGCCATGGGAGCAACCCCGATAGAGATTAAAGCCATTCTTAGCCGATAAAATACTTTTCGCCTGTACAAAATGCATTGACCACGCTTCCTCACTTCTTCGACTTTATAATATCTTTATGATAACAGAAAAAAGCTGACATCCTCTGTCAGCTTTTATAATGCCCATAAATTTTTTCCACCTGCTGGATAACTGCTTGCCGCAAATCCTGCGGTTCAATAATTTCTACATCCGTACCAAAAGAAAGAATATAGCCAATCAGCCACTCATCGCAAGGCATCTCAGCCGCAGCCAGTAGACTGCCATCTTCCAAAATCTGAATTTGCTCCGGCGCAAATTCATCATATACCCGATACGACACCGCCGCCGTAAAACGCAGCACCACTTTTCGCTGACTGTTTTCCCACGCCACAGTTTGCATAGGTACCTGCTTGGCGAAAAAAATATCCTCCAACAAAGTACAAGTGAGAATACGGTTGATTTTAAATACGCGAAAGTCCTGCTTTTCCTGACAAAAAGCCTGGACATACCAAGCGTTGGATTTATACAGCAGTTTTAGCGGCTCAATCCGACGCGTTCCCCGTTGTCTTCTGCTTCCCACATAGGTAATCTCTACCACATGTCGATGCAAAATGGCACACTTAAATAGCGCAAATTTTTCCTGGTCCTGACGTTCGTTACCCCAGCGGGAAAAATCTACCTCCAGCCAGCTCTCTGTTTTCGCTGCAAATAACGCCGACAGCTTCTGCAGTACATGGCTGTCGGTTTGCTGCCATAAAGCCGACATACTCTGCAAGGCTGCTAAGATTTCCTGTTTTTCCTGCGCTGATAAAATGGCTTTCTCCAGAATAAAATCACTCAGTAAACGAATACCGCCGCCCCGCCCTTGTTCGGTATATACAGGGATACCTGCGCTGCTTAAAACATCTATATCCCGATAGATTGTACGTACTGAAACCTCTAATTTTTCAGCCAACTCTGCCGCTGTGGCCTGCCCATGATCTAAAAGATAGTAAACAATCTGAAACAATCGGCTCTCTTGCATTTCAAACTCGCACCTCTTTTACATATACAACTATTTTACCTATAAAAATAGATGCCTGTAAAACCTCCAGGCATCTATCTGTTTATTTAATCAAAATAAATTTTTTGTTTTTAACCGTTCTATCACCAAACGATAACCGTCGGCCCCATAATGCAAACAACGCTTTACCCTGCTGATTGTAGCCGTGCTGGCACCAGTTTTATTTGCAATCTCTGTATAGGTCCGTTCCTGATCCAGCATCTTGGCAACTTCCAGCCGCTGCGCCAAAGCTTTAATTTCGGAAACAGTAGAAAGATCCTCAAAAAAACGATAAAAATCTTCTCTTGTTTCTAATTGCTGCATTGCGGCAAACAATCCGTCAACCTGTTCATCTTCCAATTTACTGTGATACATATTCTGCACCCTTTCAGCTTGTAACGCTTTAGTATGCTAATATACTACTACATTCGCAACAAGTTGTCAAATAAATTTGCGCAAGAATATGACTCCCCTCATGCAGCAAACACAGCGCCCAATAGGGCCGCTGTGCCAATCAACAGCACCGGATGCACCTTAAATTTGTGAATAGCCAGAAAGCCTGCAACAGCCAGCAAAACTCCAAGCCAATCAAGCTGTATCGTTTGCCCGCCAGTCTGTATCAAAACGGTTTTGGCAATCGAATAAGCCGCGTAAAAAATCAATCCTACTACCACCGGACGAATTCCCACTGTAAACCGCTGCCACAGCTTCCCACCTTTTTCTGTCTGCAGCACATGCGTTACCAACATGACCAGAAAAAAAGCCGGCAGCATCAGGCCAACTGTGGAAAAAACAGCGCCCACAATGCCGCCCATTTTAAAACCTACATACGTGGCTACATTAATACCCAACGGTCCCGGTGTACTTTCCGATACTGCAATAATATTAATAAATTCCTGCGCCGACATCCATCCCCGGCCAATCACCTCACCCTGAATGAACGGTAAAATTCCATAGCCACCGCCAAAACAAAACAAACCAATCATGGCAAAAACAACCATCATCTCTAAATATAAGCTCATAGCTTACCATCCTCCTCTCCAGAACGGGTAAGCAGCCAACCAGCCAGAGCGCCGCCTAAAATCAACAATACCGGATGTAAGTCCAGCACAGCCAGGCAGAAGGCCACCGCTACCAGCGCCATCTGCTTTTTATTTTTCAGACATGGCTTTCCCATTTTCACCGCAGCAGCCACAATCATGCCGACCACCGCAGCCCGCACCCACTGAAACGCACCCAGCACATGGGGATTGCTGCTATAGCGCAAAATTAAATTGGCTAAAAACACTATTATCAAAAAGGAAGGCAGCGCCACACCCAACGCACAAACAATGGCGCCGGTTTTTCCCTTTAAACGAAAGCCCACCGACGTAGCTGCGTTGACCGCCATCATCCCTGGCAGAGATTGGGCAATCACCAAAATCTCCGACAAATCTTCCTCTGCAATGAGATGATGTTTTTCACTAATTTCATGTTGGATAATCGGAATCATCACATAACCGCCGCCAAAAGTAAAAGCACCTATGCGGAAAAAAATCCAAAATAACTTCCATAATTCCTGCATAGTTCTTCCTCCATTTTCATTTTTGGGTACTGTTAAGTTGAAATATATAGGCAACCGCTCCAATATAGGATATACTAGAGTAAAGAGCATTACCAAAAATCTCCCACGAAAGGAGCGGTCGTCATGCGTAACTTTGCATCAATATACTTTTGAAAAAATCATCTGCCCTCGTTGCTTCTCTGACCACCTTTATCTCTACGGTCATGATAAACATGGAAACCAGAAATACAAATGCCGAAACTGTAATCGTCAGTTCACACCTGCTTCAAAGCGAACTCCTTCCCAGTCCAAGTATTTCAAATGCCCACTCTGTGGCAAAGCCACTTTTATCTG
>CABUKW010000098.1 GCA_902492275.1 uncultured Peptococcaceae bacterium | reverse complement strand
CGCCTATATAACCGAAACGGGAAATTTGACCGGCTAGTTTAGACAGCTTCACCGTTAAAGGGGAATCCGGTTCTTCTTCCTGCATTTCTTCTGCCATTTTGCCCATCATGGTGGATAACCCTACCCGCCGTACCTCCATAACGCCTTCGCCGTCAAAAACGATAGCGCTGCGGAACAGCGAATGGTCGTCTACAAAGGTATCGCCGGTAATGTCTTCTGGCATTTGAAAATTCTCTGCGGCAGCAGTTTTCTTACATTCTTCTGTTTCACCGTTTAAAGCCGAGTTATTGACGCGCAGACTGCCGTCTATCAAGACGCCGTCAGCGGGAATTTTATCACCGGACTGCAATAAAATCTGATCACCCACTACCACATCTTCCACATCAATTACGGTAATCATGCCGTTACGATAAACCTTGCACTGTTCATTTTTGGTGCTTTCCTTCAGCTCTCGATACTTGGTATCGCTGGAAACGCCAGTTTTCGCAGTAACAAAAGCAACAATCAGCACTGCCACAATGGTCCCTAACGGTTCATAAATTTCAGCATAGCCGAAGAAAAACATGACAATCATCAGAGCCGCAATTACCAGCAGAATGCGAATCATCGGATCGTTAAAGGTCTCCTTAAACTCCTGCCAAAAGGTAGTCGGTTCCGAATCAGGTATCACATTGGCCCCGTGCCGTTCCCGGGACTGATTTACTTCCTGGTCGGATAAGCCTTTCCATTCTATCATCGTCTCAAATCCTTTTCTCAAAACTTAAATTGCTGTCATAAAGAAAGGGGCTGCTACATCAAAATCTATTATTCCAAGAGCCGCACACCACCGTACCGCCCAAACAGAGCGTTCTCGTAAAAGTGTTTTGCCAAGCTCTCCAGAATAATAAATTTTTAATACAACAGCTCCTTCTTTTTTCATAGTTTACCTTATTCTCATCACTTTATGCCATCACGCAAAACGATTAGCCAGTTGTCCCAACTGCACATCCTGTGTTCCGCTGCCGATGGCATTAAATTTCCATTCGCCGTTATGCCGGTACACTTCCCCAAAAATCATAGCAGTCATACCGTCATAATTATCACTCAGATTATATTTGCACAATTCCTGATTGTTTCTGGCATCTACAATACGAATAAAGGCATTTTGAATCATGCCAAAGTGCTGTTTCCGTTTATCGGCCTGATAAATATTGGCCACTAATACAATCCTGTCATAGTCGGCAGGTACACGATCTAATTCTACTACAATCTGCTCATCATCACCTTCACCGGCGCCAGTCAGATTGTCGCCCATGTGCTGTACGGTTCCTGACTTATGGCGCAGATTGCCGAAGTAAACAATATCGTCTACGCCCAATAACTTCCCGTTTGTCAGCAAAAATGCAGAAGCGTCGCAGTCGATGGCCTGCGGTTTTGGCGCAAAAAAGCCTTTTTTCTGCTGCACTTCGTCCCATCCTAAGCCGACAACCACTCTGCTCAAGCCCTGATTATCTTTGGTTAAACTTACCTTTTGTCCTTTTTGTAAACTAACGCCCATAACGATGCCTCCTATTTTCGTCCTGCCTTCCAGTTCATGCCCCAACCGTATGCTCTGTCTAAAGAGAGATGGCTATCAAAAAACCGTACCAGCTTTTCTACACTAAACGTTTCATCATTCTGATTTTCCAGTAATACCAGTCCACACATAATATCCTTAGAGTCATATTCGTCCATTTTGACAACGATATCCTCTGCACCGGGATACTTTATGGTAACAGTAGCGTCCGCCTGTTTCCAGTTGGCAACGCCCTCATATATAAAGGTGTATACCAACACCCGTTTTATTTGGGCAATCTGGTTGCCATTGATTCTCAAATTTTCTCCCGATATAGCCTGCCCGGTTCTGTCATCTCCGTCTAAAGCAATAAAAGGCGGATAATTGAGTGAACCAAAAGCATTGCCTAATGCCTGCACAGCACCCTTTCTGCCATCTTTTAATTCAAACAGACAACCTAAATCCAAATCAATCCCTTTTTTACTACCTAACAATCCAGATAAAAAACCTTTTGCACTGGAGTTCCAATTCAGATTGATTAAAATTTCTCCCAAGCCTGCTGATGACGTTTTTGTCAGATTTACTTTCTTGCCTTTTTCTAGGCTAATTGCCACAAGAATGCGCCTCCTAATCTACGTCTACGCCATAATTTCCGCACAAAGCAGCCAAACCGCCCTGATAGCCGCTGCCGATAGCATTGAATTTCCATTCGCCATTATGGTTATACAATTCGCCAAATACTGCCGCCGTCTCGATAGAGAAATCTTCGCCCAAATCATAGCGCAGCAATTCTTCTCCATTGCTCTTATTATAAATACGGATAAAGGCATTGGAAACTTGTCCAAAATTCTGCCGTCTGCCTTCTGCATCATAAATAGTAACGGTAAAAGCAATTTTGGTGATATCAGTCGGCACCAACGATAAATCTATGACAATTTGTTCATCATCCCCATCGCCTGCACCTGTCAAATTGTCGCCCAAATGGGTAACTGCGCCGCTTGGATGCTGTAAATTGCCATAGAACACAAAATCCTCGTTGCGTGTAACCCGACCATTTTCCGCCAATAAAAATGCTGCGGTATCCAAGTCGAAATCACCGCCGGTATCATACCGATTTACATCCCAGCCCAAGCCGACTACAACGTCTTTCAAACCGGGATTACCTTTACTTAAACTAACTTTTTGGCCCTTTGTTAAGCATACGCCCATGTCATCTCTCTCCTATTCTGCATCAATACCATAATTTGCACATAAAGCAGCCAAACCACCCTGATAACCGCTGCCGATAGCGTTAAATTTCCATTCGCCGTTATGCCGGTACAACTCGCCCACTACCATAGCTGTTTCGATAGAAAAATCTTCGCCCAAATCATAACGGACAACTTCTTCATTAGTATCGGCATTTACCAAGCGAATAAAGGCATTGGAAACCTGTCCAAAATTCTGCCGTCTGGCTTCCGCCTCATAAATGGTAACGGTGAAGGCAATGCGGGAAATATTAGCCGGTACTTTTGTCAGATCCACCGTAATCTGTTCGTCGTCACCTTCACCAGCACCGGTACGGTTATCGCCCATATGGGTTACAGCGCCGCTGGGATGCTCCAAATTGCTATAGAAAATAAAATCACTATCGCTGGTTGTTTTCCCGTTTTCTCCTAACAGAAAAACCGAAGCGTCCAAGTCGAAATCGGAGCCCGAGTCAAATTGATTGACATCCCAGCCCAGACCAACTAAGATATTTTTCAGACCTGGATTGGTTTTTGTTAAATCTACTTTCTGTCCTTTACTTAAACTGATTGGCATACAAATCGTCTCCTTTTTATTTGAAATTGATATAACTACAGAAAAACAGTTAACTTGCGCAACCATTTTTCTTTTGTTTCATAAATTTTCTCTAAAGCACAATCCCCTCGCAAAAAGCAACGGCGTTTCCTAATGCAGCCCTTACCTATCTCTGCTAAAGCTGACTTTTTCACGTTGTTCAATACCTTAAATTGTTTAAACTTTTTCAGGCGTTAATATGATACCGTTGGTTAAAATCGGCTTTGATGGCATTCAGACGTTTCTGATCCTCTTCCCGTTGTTTTTTCGCAGATTCCTGAATTTGCCGCGTTTCTTCAATACCGTTGACAATAGTGCGCCAAGTTGTCTCCAACGTATCTACCTTGATAGAACTTCCAGAGGCCATAGCGGCAGTCATTTTGGACTGTTCCACCGTATTGCGGGCATTTTTCAGCAGCATTTCATTGGTTTTTTCATCCAGTGCTGACATAGCTTCTGCCTGAATACGCTGCCGTTTTAATAAAATCGCCTGGGCCAGCGCCTGCTTAAACACCGGTAAAGTGATAATAAAGGCCGAATTAATTTTGCGCACCAAATTCATATTGCTAAACTGCATGGTTTTAATCATTGGAATAGACTGCATGGCCACATTTTCAGCAATGCGTAAATCGTGGGTGCGCTGCTCCAGCATTGTCTTTGCCTGCTGCAGCGTAGTCAATTCAAACTGAATGGAATCGTCGCCGCTGGCGGCCATATCCTGCTGCCGCTGGGCAATATAGGCTTCTAATTCGCCGATACCCTGCTCACCGGCCAGAATATATTTGACCAATTCATGATAATAGCTGACATTGGACTGAAATAATTCCTCCAGCTTTTGGTTAGACGTCTTGATTTCTGCTTCATATTGCTTTAATTTCACATAAATCTTGTCCACTTCATCGCCCATCGTTTTATACTTATCCAAAATCTTATCCAGTTGCTTGCGCAATCCGCCGAACAGCTTCCCAAAGAAACCGGGGTCATCCTTGATTTCATCAATATCAAAACGATCCATGATTTTGGCCAGCAAATTGAGCATCTCGCTGGATTCGTCAATCTGCCGCATATTCATACTGTTCAACACGACATCTGACGTCTTGGAAATTTGTTCGGCCACCGCACTGCCAAAGGTTACGATGGTTTCCAAATCATCTACAACAATCTGACTGGTCAACGCATCAACCTCTGCCGAGTTAACGTATTTTTGGTTGAGCTGCGCCCTGTCCTCCTGAATATCGTAAGGCGTTACTTCTAATTCAACGGTGGCTGGCGCCTGTGTCGTGCCACTATTTCTTGTTCCCAAATCAATTGCCATTTTATCGCCCTCTTCCTAATAATAAATCCCGCAGAAAACCTCGATTACGTTTACCGTCATTTCCTGCTAGTCTTGTTGGAATTTCCAAATCATATACATATTCGCCGATGATATGCTCTGTCAGAACTGGCTGCGTATAATACTGCTCTAGGGAACGATAACCAGTTGGCGCAAACAATACAATATCAAAACCCAGCAAATGCAGATAGGCTGTAATAATGCTATCCTCCAGCGAATAAAGCGTCTCTCCTGTGTTCACCAGCACCAGCTTGGGCGCCAGTTTAGTAAAATCCATTTTTTGAATGAGCCGTACTATATTTTTTTCTAAATTCAAAACGGTAGCAATGATGGTATACTCGGTACCGTTTTGGAATGTACCTCGAATCAATTTCAAATCAATCAACTGCTGCAGCTTATCCAGCATATAATCCTGTATTTCTTCCCGCAGATAGCCATAGGGATAGGCTTTGTGTTCTTTCAGCTTTTGCTTTTGCAACAAGCCTCTGCGGAAAAACTCGGCGGCATATTGTTTGAAATCATTGGGCGATGTACTTTCCACAAAGGGTGCCTGACCAATAAAAACACTGTCCAGCCCTAGTAACTTCTGCACATCATTCCAATAACTCTGCACATTACCATCTTTTACGCCAGAAACCTTGGCAAAAATAACCGGCATCAGAACCTCGTCCTGCACAATCTGAAAATTGGGACGATAGCATTCTTCCTGAGGCCATAAAATATAAATTTCCTCATACATGGTCTTAAGGGCTAACGCTCTGGCTTTCTGATATTGCTGTTCCCGATAAAGACCGCTGTCCTGATACAAAGTCTCCGTCAGTTCCTGTTCGGCATGATAAGCCACCGTACCTAACTGTACCGTTCCTTCTGTAGGATACTGCGCAACATCCATAGCTATAGTATATTTCTTCTCATAAAGATATTTATCCTCTATTTTTGCATTTAAATTTAAATTGGGAGAAAAAATTACAACATCCACTGGTAACCGTGCCAAAAAGCGCAAAAATAATTGCTCCGTCTCATTACGACAAGGACTCAGAAACAGCAGCACGCCTACATCGCCCTGCCGCCATTGCCCAAAAAGCTGATTTTGATAGCGGCACAACCAGCAAAGCAGATAAACAGCTTGGTTGATCTGCCGATTGAGCTTTCCATCAGCTTGCAAATTTTCTTGCAAAAACAAAATAAACTGCTGCCGCAGCAGTTGCTGCAAGTTCGCCGCTGTACAAACAATATTCTGCGACAAATCAAGCAGCATGTCCGTTTTCGTCTGATAATTTTTCCGCCGGATCCGCCCAATTTCATCGGGCGTAGGCAGGGCAATCTGCTGCTCTAGTACCACGACCTGCCGTTCAGCGCCGGATAATGTTAAATAAAATTGCAGCAGACTGTTCAAATAGGCCGCCTTATCCTCTACGCCGCAAATGCGGGCAAACACGGTATAGTAAAAACGCTGATCGTCGCCCCGCAATGCAGGAGACTTTTGCACATCGGCAAAAATATCTCCAGAGATCCAGGCGTTGATGCAAGGCTGCAAGTCTGTCATCTGCCTTTGCGCTGCGTTTGGCGTACCTACCGCCTGCTGCAGCAATTTGGCCTGCTCTACCCGCTTACGAACCGTATAGCCTGCCGGAAAGGGCTTGCCATCAGGACAGCAATAGCGGTACGAATAGCAGGAAGTTCCATCTATTTTTTGGTATGCAGCATCGCCCTGCACATCCACCAATACAATATCACAGCCGGCCAAAAATAAAATACGCAGCAGTTCCAGCTCATAAAAAGTAATAGATCCTTCATAGAGAATTTTCGGCAGTTGCTTCTTCCCTAGCAAATGTAAAATAGGCTCAAACCGATAATACATCCAACACATAAACTTAATATAAGCGTTTTTCAGCATATTTTGGTTTTTGCCGCTGCGCGCCAGCTCTTGCAGTACATCGTAGATAGCCTCCGCTACATCCTTACGTTGTCTTGGCTCCAATCGCGGCAGCCATTTGACCAGCTGCCGCTGAAAAAAAGCGGGGTGTAATTCAAAGGCGGTACCTAACATCTCCCGATAATAAGCTAGATTTTGTTCAGTGGGATTAGCAATTTTTCCTTCCTGCACGACGCCGCACTTTCGCGCCTGTTGAAAGTAGCGAATCAAAAATCCATCGGTTTCTGCAGAAAAATCCACAATTCGGTAAAAATAAGCGCCCTGCTGTTCCCGGCGCTCGCCCGGCAAAAAATAATCATCCAGTTGCTGCAGCCGAATCAGATGAAACATAGGCTTCCCACCCCTCTATACAAACTTTTACAGACACAAAAAATGATGAGATATTTTGCTGTATACTCTCCTGATAAACACTACATTTTCTTTCATTCTAGCAATAAATCTACCAATTTTCAATAGACGGGGCAGGAAATTTCCTACAGAAAACCGAAAAAAACAAAGAACATTTTTCCTTCTAATATCAATACTTATGACAGAAAACAGCAAATTTCAAGTTTCAGCTATTTTCCATCTTGCAGTAAAGGAGCAGCTTCATGATAACTTCATTTTTTTCAGCAAAATTACAGCAAGCCTACAGTGTAGGCGCTCTCTTATATACACCGGCTAATCGCAATACCATTGCCAGCGCAGTATGCCGACAGCAATTCG
Source organism: uncultured Peptococcaceae bacterium (assembly GCA_902492275.1). Taxonomy (GTDB): domain Bacteria; phylum Bacillota; class Peptococcia; order Peptococcales; family Peptococcaceae; genus UBA7185. The sequence goes on along the minus strand of CABUKW010000098.1, from coordinate 3,926 downwards.
GCACTCGTTATTCGCTAGCCCTCTGTTTGGAAGACACCATCAATGACATGTATTTGCCGCAAGCTGAGCAGCAAGCCGTGCATACGCTTCAGCAAATTGCGTTGGCACAGGAACGGCAGAATTTTTATTTACCGCAGATTTTTATCCGTCTGCGCGCTCCAGAACAGCTTTCTCGTTTGCTTACACAGTTGGACAGCGCCCGTTCTGTGCTGACCGGTTTCATTTTCCCCAAATTTTCACTGGAAAACGCCCCAGCTTATTTAGAAGCCCTAACAGAGGCCAATAGCCAGCAGAGAAATAAAAAATTCTACATGATGCCTGTGCTGGAAGACCGTTCTTTACTGACTCTATCATCCCGTCCAAGCCAATTAGAGCAGCTGAAAGCTTTACTAGACTACGAACCGCAGGTACTCAATATTCGTGTGGGCTGCAACGATCTTTGCAATTTGTTTAGTGTCCGTCGGCAGTCACAACAAACCATCTATCAAGTACTGCCAGTAGCGCAAATTTTAAGCGATATTCTCACCGTTTTTCAAGAGGATTATGTAGTTTCCGCGCCGGTATGGGAATACTTTCAGGATCGGCATGGGCAATGGAAAATCGGCCTCCAACGGGAATTAGAATTGGATTTACTCAACGGGTTTACCGGCAAAACCGTTATTCATCCCAACCAAATTGCCATCGTCAACGCAGCTATGCAGGTTTCCCAAACCGATTATGAAGACGCATGCCAAATCCTCAACTGGAACCAGGACAATCCTTTTTATGTATCAGGCAGTGTACAGGCCCAGCGCATGAATGAATACAAAACCCATCACAATTGGGCGCAAAGAACTTTGCTGTTGGCCCAATTATATGGCATTCGCTCCGTATAACTGTAAAATCAATTTCAATTTATGATTTTATAAAAAAGACCGTTGTTTTGAAAAATGTTTCTCCCAAAACAACAGTCTTTTTCGTACGCTAGCTATGAAATGTTTTTCTTCTATTCCACGACCACCCGACGGAAGTTCTTCTTGCCCCGTTTTACCACAACACCATCACCAGCGAACTGCGCAGCAGCAAAGGTCTGCTTGATATCGCCAATTTTTTCACCATCTACAGTCACGCCACCCTGTTCCACAGCCCGACGGCCTTCCGATTTTGAATTAACCAAACCAGCTTTAAACACCAACGTAACCACATCAATAGCGCCGTCGGTAAAATTGTCGGCGGTTAAATTGGCTGTGGGCATTTCAGCCGCTGCGCCACTGGAAAATAAAGAACGAGCGCTTTCCTGTGCTTTTATTGCTTCTTCTTCGCTATGCACCAACTTGGTCAGCTCATAGGCCAAAATTTCTTTAGCCTGATTCAACTGGCTGCCTTCCCAGCTTTCCATTTCTGCAATCTGCTCCAATGGCAGGAATGTGAGCATTCGCAGGCATTTGAGCACATCGGCATCAGCCACATTTCTCCAGTATTGATAGAACTCGAACGGACTTGTTTTTGCTGCATCCAACCACACAGCACCCGACTGGGTTTTACCCATCTTTTTGCCTTCCGAATTGAGCAACAGATTGATTGTCATGGCGTACGCATCTGCGCCGTCTTTGCGGCGAATCAACTCCGTACCGCCCAGCATATTGCTCCACTGGTCATCACCGCCTAACTGCATATTACAACCGTATTTCTGATGCAACACGTAAAAATCATAGCTTTGCATAATCATATAGTTAAATTCTAAAAAGCTCAATCCGCGCTCCATACGGTTTTTATAACATTCAGCAGCAAGCATGCGGTTTACCGTAAAATGAGGGCCCACATCCCGCAGCATTTCAATATAATTCAAATTCATCAACCAATCAGCATTGTTGACAAATAAAGCTTTGCCTTCTGAAAAATCAATAAACTTGCTCATCTGTTTTTTAAAGCATTCACAGTTGTGCTGAATGGTTTCCACTGTCAACATCTGGCGCATATCGGTACGACCGGAAGGGTCTCCAATCATACCGGTACCGCCACCCACCAATGCGATTGGTTTGTTGCCAGCCATCTGCAACCGTTTCATCAAGCACAGTGCCATAAAATGGCCTACATGCAAACTGTCAGCTGTAGGGTCAAAGCCAATATAAAAAGTGGCCTTACCATTGTTGATCAGTTCTTTAATTTCTTCCTCATCAGTAATCTGAGCAATTAAGCCCCGAGCTACCAGTTCATCATAAATTGTCATGTTTTTCTCCGTCATGATCGTACTCCTTTTTTCATTTTTAGACTTTCTATTCCTGAAAAATTGACCAAAGAAACCGCTTGCTTTGCCTCATAACCAAAAAGACGTTAAATACAAAAACAGCTCCCATCCCCGAAAGGACGAGAACTGCTATTCCCGCGTTACCACCTTTTTTCGTCAGCAAGCTGCCAACCTCATCCGATATCAGCTTGATATCGCAGCAATATAACGGATGCCATCCGGCGCAGCCTACCAGCCTGCATTCTGCCTTCGGTGCGCAGCTCCGAGACGTATTCACACACAGCCTGTCCTGGCCCTTTCAGCAACCGGTTCCTCTCTGTCGGCAGTTCTGTCTGCTACTGGTTCTCTTCCTTGCTTTTTCAATCCATTTATCTTGTCTGATGATAGTATAGCCAACGAATCGTTTCTTGTCAAACAAAATTTATCAAAAATCTAACACATCAAAAACGCAGCTTGCAATAATTCCTCCACGCCTTTGCCCTGCGTAGCGCAGGCTTCAATCAATACCGCATCGGGGTTGATAGCCCGCACATCCCGCCAAAACTGCTCCATGTCAAAATTCAAATAAGGCAGCAGATCAACTTTATTTAATACCACCACGTCAGCAGTCTGAAACATTAACGGATATTTGGCCGGCTTATCATTACCTTCTGTAGCGCTGACCAGAGCTACCCGCACATCTTCCCCAATTTTAAATTCTGCAGTACAGACAAGATTACCAATGTTATCAATCAGCAAATAATTTACACCCGTTAAATCCATCTGCTCCACAGCCTGCGCAATCATAGCTGCCTCCAAATGGCAGGCGCCTTTTGTGTTTAATTGCAAGGTCTGTACACCCAAACTGGCAATGCGCTGTGCATCGGTATCGGTGTAAAGATCCCCTTCGATAACTGCTACCTGTTCTTTCGGCAGCCGCTGTAAAATTTGTTCCAGCATCGTGGTTTTGCCAGAACCAGGCGTTCCTAGCAGATTGATAATTCGAATTCCCTGCTGATGCAGCTTTTGCTGTAACTGCGCCGCCAATTCATCATTGCGCTCATAAATCCCTGTTTGCACCTCTATCAATTTCATATTAAACACCTCTATCTATCATATAAAATTTAGATAAACCAAAACCACGCTCTCAGCAGAATTCACCTAAACAATTATCGCAAAAAACAACTTTATTCAATAATCCTAAAAGAGGCGGACAATTTTTGTTTCTGCCAATCACGCCCCCTCAATCGACTTCACCAGCGCCTCCCGGCCTCCGGTTATCTGCCTGCTCACCACTCCACAGACAGGACAAGCCCGCCGGGTAAAGGTAATCGGATATTCCTGTTGGCACTGGCTGCACCAGGCCTTGGCTGGCATCCATTCTATCTCCAACGTTGCCTCCTGCGCCACAGTGCCTCGACTGAGGACGTCAAAGGCAACTTGTAAAAGATCGGATTGGATACAGGAAAACGTCCCAATTTGCAGAGTGATAACAGTTAACTTCTGTACATCGCCAGCATCAGCGGCTTGCTGTACAATTTCTAAAATTTCATTGGCTACACTGGCTTCATGCATGGCTGGACCCCACAAAATTATGGTTACGGGCTTTATGCTTGGGCAGCGTTGGGATATAAACGTCCCGTTCCTCCGCCGCCAAAGCGCGCACGCCTCTGCCGCACTTATCCACACATTGCCCGCAGCCTATACATAAATCCTCCTT
>CABUKW010000097.1 GCA_902492275.1 uncultured Peptococcaceae bacterium | reverse complement strand
GAGGTGAACTGCGCAGTTATTTGTCCGAAGCCACGGAGGAACGGGCGAAGGCAGCAAATAAATCATGGTAAATGTACGTGTAGAAGTGTATAATGTAAACTATACGGAGCATGCAGAGGTTCAGACCGCGTTGATTGAGCGCAGCCAAAGCCTAAAGGAATACAGTCAGTTTGTCCATCAGCTACAGCAAAGCAAGCAAAAAGGCAGGTCTTTTGAAGAAGCATTGCGAGAGGCCATAGACTATTGCATAGAACGAGATATTATGCGCGGATTTTTGGAGAAACATGGGAGTGAGGTGCGGAATATGTTGTTTACAGAATGGAACTGGGACGATGCCTACCGTATCGCCAGAGAGGAAGCCATGGAAATTGGTATGGAGCATGGTCTCGAAGAGGGAAGGAAACAAGGTATTGAACAGGGGATTGCGCAAGGTATTGAACAAGGTATTGAGCAAGGGATTGCGCAAGGTAAGCGCGAAGCGATTCAGGAGTCTATCTATATTTTAAAAGACGTGGTGCCTCCAGATGTGCTGGCAGAAAAATTTGAGTTGCCTTTGGCTGAAGTGCTGCGTATTTTGGAAACTGACTCTATGCCAGTACAATCTAAAGAGTAGCGTACATCATTTGCACAGCAATTTATTCGTTGCTGTGGCACGAAAAGCTAGTATATCTTACCGAACAAATAAAAAATTAAGCCGTACATTTTTCTTGGTGAATGTACGGCTCAATTTTTTTATTTGTTTCCGGCTTTCTGTGCCAGATAGGTTTCTAAGCCACGCTGGCGCAGTTTGCAGGAGGGGCATTCTCCGCAGCCGTCTCCTTTGACGCCATTGTAACAGGTGAGCGTTTTTTCCCGCACATAATCCAGCCGCCCTAGTTGGTCGGCCAATGCCCAGGTTTCGGCTTTATCAATCCACATCAGCGGCGTATGAATGACAAATTCATAGTCCATAGCCAAATTCATGGTTACGTTCAACGATTTGATGAAAACGTCGCGGCAATCGGGATACCCGCTGAAATCGGTTTCGCATACGCCGGTGACAATATGTTTGGCGCCTTTTACTTTGGCCAATACGCCTGCAAAGGTGAGAAACAACATATTGCGCCCTTCTACAAAGGTGTTGGGCAACTGGCCGTCTTCTCCGGCTTTTACAGCGATATCTTCTCTGGTCAGCGCATTGGGCGCTAATTGATTCAGCAAGCCCATATCTAAAATGTGATGCTCCACGCCTAAATCAGCGGCAATTTCTTTGGCGCATTCAATTTCCAGTTTGTGCCGCTGGCCATAATCGAAGGTAACGGCAATGACTTCTTCGAAATTTTGCAGCGCCCAAAATAAACAGGTGGTGGAATCTTGCCCGCCACTAAACACAACAACTGCTTTTCCCTGCATACTTCGTTTCTCCTTTTTTATTCTGTTGATTACTAAATATCTGTATTTTTTATTCTGTATGACGAATTTCTTCCTAAATATATGGATTGACAGGTTGCTACAATAACAATAACGCTTCCTGCCGTAAGTTGCTGTCGGTTTCAAAAGCGCCGCGGAAGGTGGCGGTGCGTGTGACGGTGCCAGCTTTTTTAATGCCGCGGGCCGTCATGCAGCTATGCTCGCCTTTAATCAAGACCGCTACATCTTCACTTTCGGTAATCATGGAAACAATTTCGGCGATATCGCTGCCAATGCGCTCTTGTAATTGCAGCCGCCTGCCTACCATATCAGCAATGCGGGCGATCTTGCTGAGCCCGATAATCTTTTCCTTGGGTAAATAGGCTACTGATACGGTCATGTTATACATAAGGGCCATATGATGCTCGCAATAGCTGAAAATAGGGATTTCCGTAACTGCTACCATATTGTTCTGCCGGCTCAGATAATCTTCATCTTCAAAGGTGGTGTCAAACATCTGGGCAATCTGCTCATTGGTATAGTTCATGCCCTCAAAAACTTCGGCATACATCTTGGCCACTCGCTGCGGCGTTTCTTTCAAGCCCTCCCGTTCCGGGTCGTCTCCCAGCGCCAGCAGAATTTCCCGAATATGATATGCAATTTTTTCTGTATCAATCGCCATGGTTTAAACACCTCTCATTTCTTTGGGCCAGAGAATTTTATGCAACTGTAATTGCAGCCGCACATCATTCAAACACTGTGCTTTCATGGCCTCCACAATCAAGAGCGGGTCAATCAGTTCCCGCACCGGGCTGAAAAATACCTGACAGCGCTGCATCAACTGATAGTTCTGCACAATTTCTATGGCTCTGTTCAAATCTTCTTCACTGGCAATCACAAATTTATATACGTCCTGCTTACGCACTTGCTGCAAATTGTCTAAGCACATCTGCGTTTCCATACCGCTGACCGGCAATTTGTAATCTAAAATATAGCAGATATTCTCGGCAGGACAACGCTCTTGAAACGGCGCGATGGCAAGGGAGCCGTTGGTTTCTATATGTACCAGCAAGGTATTATCCTGGGCCAATATTTGCAACAGCGGAATCATATCCTGCTGCAGCAACGGTTCGCCGCCGGTTAAGGTGACATTGCGGATACCGCTGGCTTTGATTTCTTCATAGATTTGCTGTGCCTCTTTCCATTGCACCGGCGTGCTGTTATCCCAGGAATAGGCGGTGTCACACCAGCTGCAGCGCAGATTGCAGCCCTCAAACCGCACAAAGTAGGCCAATTCTCCGGCGGTAGGGCCTTCGCCGTCTAAGGAGATAAATTGTTCCATCACTGGCAGCATGACTACACCTCCCGATAGATACAGCTATTCACTGGCGTTTCAAAAATTTCTACCGAGTAAACCGGATAGCCGGCGGTTTTGATTTGATAATAAATCGCCCGCGCCATTTCTTCGGCCGTGGGACGATAGGGCACCATACAGATGGCAAACTGATTTGGCAGTTGGGATAATTGCTGCGCCACAGCCTGACCGTCGGCATTGTCTTCAAGGAGCAGCTTGTGGTCGTATTGGTCGGCAATTTGCTTCAGCAGCGTCTTTACTTCACCAAAATCAGCCACCATACCCCGCTGCTGTCCTTCCTGATGCAGATTTTGACTGGCCAGCTCTACCACCAAACGATAACGATGGCCGTGTATGTTGCTGCACTTACCGGCATAGCCGCTGAGATAATGGGCGGTGTCAAATTGTATTTCATTTTTTAAGATAAACATAAATTCCTCCGGAAAATAAAAAAAGCGCTCTCAGGCGCTACCAAGCATACAGAAAAAATCTGCATCTGATAAGCCTAGTTTTGTTTTACGACAGGATGGTCTTAATGAACTGTCAAAACGATATTTGCTTTTGCAATTACAATTATCCACCTCTGGCGGACATTCATCTTTTTCTGTTACGCCTGTTATTATAGCCTGCTTGCGGCAAAAAAGCAATGGTTTCGCGATTTTTTCTTAAAATTCTATTGAAAAACCGCCGTTTTTGTTTTTATAAATGTATTCTGTATAATGGACAAACCATCTTGATTTTGCTAAAACAGATAAGCTAATATAGATACTGAAAAAAATATGCACGGCGCTTTTTGCCCTGTTATCCGTTCGGCCCCCGGCTTAGAAATACAGAGCATCTTGGCTCTGTATAAAGAACGCGCAAAATACAAATACTATACATCTTTTATAGATTGCAATCAGGAGGCGTATTTATGAAAAAAACTGTTCCATTTACTCTTGAACAGATTGAGCAGATTGCTCAAACCTATCCAACACCATTCCACATCTATGACGAACAAGCAATTCGGGAAAATGCCCGCCGGTTAACGAAGGCTTTTAGCTGGGCGCCGGAATTTCAGGAATATTTTGCTGTAAAAGCAGCGCCCAATCCATATTTGCTGAAAATTTTAAAAGAAGAAGGCTTCGGCGGCGATTGCAGCTCCATGGCCGAATTGGTGCTGTGCGAAAAAGTTGGCATCACCGGTGAAAAAGTGATGTTCACCTCTAACGAAACACCCATTGCCGAATATGTAAAAGCCAAAGAACTGGGCGCTGTGTTAAACTTAGACGATATCACCCATATTGAATTTATCGACAGCCAGATTGGTCTGCCAAAGACCATTTGTTTCCGGTATAATCCCGGCCCGCTGCGGGATGGCAATGAAATTATTGGCAAACCGGAGGAAGCCAAATATGGCCTGACGCGGGAGCAACTGTTTGAAGCCTACCGCATCATGAAAGATAAGGGCGCTACCAAATTCGGCATTCATACCATGATTGTATCCAACGAATTAAATCGCGATTATCTGGCAGAAACCGCTAAAATGATGTTTGAGTTGGTGGCTGAAATTTCAAAAGAGGTGGGCATCCAGTTCTCCTTCGTCAATTTTGGCGGCGGCATCGGGATTCCTTATAAGCCGGAACAGGAACCGGTAGATTTAGAAGCATTAGGCCAAACCATCAAGCAATTATATGAGGAAATCATTGTGGCCAACGGCCTGGCTCCGTTAAAAATCTGCCTAGAGTGCGGGCGCATGGTAACCGGCCCTTATGGCTATCTGGTGACAAAGGCTATCCACACTAAGGACACCTACAAGCACTATATCGGCGTGGACGCGTCCATGGCCAATCTGATGCGGCCCGGCATGTACGGCGCTTATCATCACTGCACTGTGCTGGGCAAAGAAAACGCACCGGCAGATCATGTTTATGATGTGGTAGGCAGCCTCTGCGAAAACTGCGATAAATTTGCCATCGACCGGCAACTGCCTGCCATTGAAATCGGCGATTATCTGACCATTCACGACGCTGGCGCCCATGGTCATGCTATGGGCTTCAACTACAACGGCAAGCTGCGCTCGGCCGAATTGCTGCTGAAACCGGACGGCTCCGTAGAATGTATCCGCCGTGCCGAAACGCTGGACGATTTATTCGCCACGTTGGATTTCAGCAAGCTGTAAGCTAATAATAGACACGAAAAGAGGGACTGCCCGTCAATGAAGCAGCCCCTTTTTTTATTCTCAATGATTATATGGTGAGCCGGAAGGGCTGCAGCAATAAGCCCACAATCCACCAGGCAATGCGCTTGCCCCTGGAAACCGGCGCAATTTCCAGCTCCGCCGGAATGATATAGCTGTCCTCTCCAACCAATTGCCTGCTTTGCCGCTCCAATGCCTGAAAATTTTGATTGAGCTGCGCAGTTAAAGCCGGACTATCAATCACCAGCATGGTTTCAGTGCTGAGGTAGGTGCTGCGCAAATCCAAATTAAACGAACCGATGATGGAAAAGCGGTCATCAATCGTCAGCGACTTCCCGTGCATGGAGTTTCCGCCGTCGTACTCGTAAACAGCAAAACCACTCTGTAAAATTTCCTTCTTATGGCGCAGATAATCGGAAGAAGCAATAAAATTATCGCCATTTTCCACCGAATTAATCACCAACCGGCAATCCTCTACCTGTTGGGCCACCTGCTGCAGCTGCTGAAGCATAGCATCATTGCAGACTGCATAAGGCGAAAAGAAGGTTACTTGCTGTTGAGCCTGTCCCATTAATTGGCACAACTGATAAAACAGCACCGGCTCTTTGGCCGTCAAACCGGGGTCATTATACAGCAACTGAATTTGCCGCACCGGCACTGTACGGCCTATAAAATCTAAATCCTGAAACAACTGGCTATGCTGCTGCAACAACCACATATAATGCTCCTGTAAATCACGCAGCAGCTTTTCCTGACTGACAGAGGGATTACTCTGTGCCCCATAGAATTGGCAGCTATCGCCATTCCAAATATCATCAAAATATTGCTGCAACTGAAACAGCGAGCTTTCCCCGCTTCGCTCCGCCTGATGCTGCGTGTTATAAACCAGCACCTCCCTGTCCAGACTGCGGCTGTCGGTGTCATACTGGCCGATAAAATAATCGTGGGTATTGCGACCGCCCAAAATGTAGCCCAAATCGTCTACAATTATATATTTGTCATGCAAACGGTATTGATTTATCCACGGCCGTAACAGGTTAATTGGATTATAGAGCTTTATCTGCACATGCTCATGGGTTGCCACCGCCCGAAAAATGGGAGATTGCTCCAAATGATACCAACCGTTCAAGCCATCCACCAAAATTTTGACTTCCACACCTTCATTGGCCTTTTGCAGCAGTACCGCCAGCAAATCCCGAGTACTGTTGCAATCCCGCATATCAAAGGTGGTCAGAATAATCTGATCATCGGCTTGATTTAGCAAACGAATGCGTTCCGTCCAAGCGCTTTGATTGCTTTCCAGCAGCATCGCCCTGTCCACACTGTCGGCATCGCCATAAAACTGTTCCACACCAATCTGCTCTTTGGTCTGCTCCGTTAAAGTCGGCGTATGAAGCAGCGGAACAGAAAGGCCCGCCAGCAAATACAGCAAAGCCAGCAAAACTAAAATTCTCGCTTTTTGTAATTTTGTGAAAACCATAAGCTGCATCCATCCCTTTTCTGGACAAAAACTTCATTGCATAAACCTTATAGCGCCCGTAGGCGTTTGTCAACGCGTGAAATATCGGGTTTTCATTAAGTTTTTGTAACAGCAGCGCAAATTTTTCACAGCCCCGTTTCCCCTGCAAGAATATTGTGTACAAGCTGTAAAATAAGAATTGGCTCTTGATTTTTCCGGCTAGAAAGCATAACATTAACAGCATTAATATTGTAACCACTACATAAAATTTTCAACACAAAGAAGGCGAACAATGATGAAAATTATGATGCAGCTTGCTATTATCTTTCTGCTCTGCCTGATCGGGGAAGTCATCGCAGCCATTTTGCCCTTTCCTTTTCCGGCTAGCGTCATCAGCATGATTTTAGTATTCTGCTTTCTATTATGGGGACCGCTCAAGGTATACCATATCCGCAAGCAAACCGACTTTTTATTGGACAACATGGCTTTTTTCTTTATTCCACCGGCAGTATCCATTGTAGAAAATCTGCACTACATGGAAGGAAAGCTGGCTATTTTAATTTTTATCTGCTTCATTTCCATTTTTACCACCTTCGCCATTACCGCCTGGACAGTAACCGCTATGGTAAAATGGGAAGAGAAACGAAAGGAGCGCAAACGCCGTGCAAGACTTGCTGCAAAATCTCAATGAAGTATTGTATTCCCCTTATTTTGGCGTGGTATTGAGCATTCTGGCCTATCAGTGCGGATTGGTTGTCAGCAGAAAACTCAACCATCCTCTGGCCAATCCCTTATTGGTTGCGGTCATTTTGATTATTGCTGTGCTGCAGCTTTTTCACATCCCAATGGAAGCGTACAACCAGGGCGGCGAGCTGATTAATTTATTCTTAGCGCCAGCCACTGCCGCGTTAGCAGTGCCGATTTATAAAAATCTGCAAATTTTAAAGACCAATCTGGTGCCTATTTTAGTGGGAACCATCGTCGGCTCCTTTTCTTCCATGGCTATTATTTTTGCGCTGTGCAAAGTATTTGGTCTGGACAGCCAATTAACGGCGTCCCTGCTGAGCAAATCGGTTACCACGCCCATCGCCATGGGCGTTACCGAGCAATTAGGCGGTATCGTGCCTATTGGCATTGCCGCCGTAATTTTCACCGGCATCACCGGCTCTATCGTAGCGCCGTTTATGGTGAAGCTATTTCACATTTCAGACCCCATCGCGCAGGGCGTAGGCATCGGCACCTGCAGCCACGCCGTCGGCACCACCCGCGCCATTGCCATGGGCGAATTGCAGGGGGCTATGAGCGGTATCGCCATGGGGCTGGCCGGATTTTTCACCGTCTTTTGGGCATTTTTATTTGCCATTTTTCTGTAATACGCAGCTATCAACATTTCTGTTATAAACTATTTGAAATCCCGCTGTTTTTTAGGAAATTCGTTTTGAATATTGGGTTATAATCTGCTATAATAAAAATCAGCAAATTCAATTTATTCTAAAGGAGTGTTTCAAACATGCAGCACACAAGCCATACACAAGTTATTTTCGCTGACAGCGCAGAAGAAGCAAAAGAAAAATATTTAGCGCTGGGAATTAAACCAGACCACGACCCCAACCCACAGATCGACGTGATCAAAGCCACCGAAGATGAAGATTTCGACATCGACATGGACTTCAACCTGATTGGGGAAATCTCCGTAGGCATCGACGTTATGAACATCATTCGTCAGGATTACCCAAGAGCCTACGTCATCTATTATATCGAAGAACACTAGCTGTTGAAGAGCGCTCCATTCTGGGGCGCTTTTTTGATGCAGAAAGACATTACAAATCTCATTGCAGCAACAGGAAAAACGATTTATCTCATGCATATAGACTGCGCCACAAGCACCGACAATTTGTATAAAAATCGTTCCCCATAAAAAAGCAACAGTCGCAGCAAACTCATGCGACTGTTGCTTTTTTATTGTATTTGATAAAAGTTTTAAATAGAATTGATTTTATTTTGAGAATGCACGTACGTATTCAAAACTCATAAGTTATGACTATCCTCCTGTGGTGGACATTTACCAACAAAGGCGCATTTATCGGCACTCTGCCGAACGCCCGGCGTGGCGTAAAACCGACCGAGAAATATCCTAGGAGGGAAAAAAATTGAAAAACAAAAAATTATTTGCAATCCTGACATTAGTGTGCTTCATGATGACATTAATGCCAGTTGCTGCTTTCGCTGCTGATCCAGGTTATGATGCAGTTGACTACAAAGTAGCATCTGATAGTACTAGCTTCGTTTATACAGATGACGACAGCTTAGATGCCGAAGAAATCGCTGAAATTGAAATGGACCTGTTTGACCGTTATGGTAATCAGGATGCAACAACAAAAACCTTGTATACATGGGTAACTAAAAAAGGGTCCAACGTTCCAGTTGATAGTGTTGATATTAGCATGAATGCTAATGCTAGTTTTCCTATTTCTGTAGGTGCTAACGGTGCATATAAATTATCTTCTGTAACTGGTTTTGATAATAGAGATAGTTTTTATGTGAAGTTTTATGCAGAAGGTACTTATGTAGTTCACTTATCTGTAAATGAACCTCAGCTGACTGCTAATGGCAGAATTTCTGCTGCATCTGAATTTGATTGTGTTGATAGTGAAGTAATTGTAAGTGTTCCTGCTCCAGATTCTGATGATTTCGTTGCAGGTATTACATTAGGGGCAGATAATGATCCTTATGTTATCTTGAACGAAAGAGGCGAAAAAGCAACAACAATTATTGGCACAACTACAAAACCTGTAATTGTAAACGGGGTATATGCATATGCAAAAGATGGCAAAGGACGTCAGTTGTATAAAATTGCAGGTACAGAAACAGTTGTTTATGAAGAATCTGATGGTAAATTCTACTATGAATCTAATGATCAAGTGGCTAATGTTGCAAAAGCTGACTTGAATAGATTGTATATCGAAACTGTAGAAATTAAAGACGAAGTAGTTAATCAGATTGGTGCTGAAACTTTAGTAAGAGATGGTTATACTGTAGATGCATTGACTGTAAAAGCTACTAACGTAGAAGAAAAAACAGTTAAAATCAAATTATATAATAGTGCTGATGGCATGAAATATTTGTCTAATCAAACTTTAAAAATTGAACCAGTTGGTGCAATTGATGTAGATACTGAGACTGTAACTACCGATAGAAGAGGGGAAGCTACATTCAAAGTATCTGGTAAATATAATGGGGACTATAAAATTTATGTTTCCTGTGGTCAGTTCGATTTTACTATTAATGTAAAAGTAGGTTCTACTGCTGCCAACACTATTAAATGGAACAATGAAGTAACCCGTCCAGTAGATCTTTTGGGCGAAAAAGATTTTGACTTAGATTTTGATATGTATGATGTAAATGGCAATAAATTAACTGCATCAAGTGACTCTTATGTTCAGGGTTGGTATAAAGCTGCTAATAGCACCAATGACAAACTTGAGTTTCCTTTAGGAAGTGGAAAACATATTGATGCTACTGGCTATGTAGCAATCGTTTCTCAGCCTGCTGCTTCTAAAATTACCAACGAAGATTTGTACTTTGATGGCACTACAATTATTTCTAAAAAAGCAATCACTGCAGAAGGTACCTATGAATTTAAAGTAGTTTTGGATAATGGTAACTATGCAACTGCAAAGGTAGAAGTAAAAGAATTCCAGACTCCAGTATCTCTGCATGTAGAATATCCAGATTCTATCGAATTAGGTGCTACGATTGTTCCTGGCAATGGCAAAATTTACTGGTTAGATGCTAATGGTACTAAGAAAAATGCCAAAACAGATGCTGGTGCAAAAGTAGATTTGGCTGCTACCGGTTATGCTGTAGCTAACTTTGACGCTAAGACTGGTACCTTAACTGCTAAAACAGATGAAAAATATGTTGGTGAAACCATCACCATCACAGCTGTTGACAGTCGTTATAACCTGATTGCTACTGACGAAGTAAAAGTTGCTAACGATGCCAAAGAACTGAAATTCGAAAAGAAATCTTTAGACGTAAATGTTAACAATGAAATTAAGGTAGAAGTTGTTGACCAGGATGGTACTGTAGTATCTTTAGGTAGCGATAACAATAGACAAAACGCTTCCTTCGCAATTAGTTATGTAATTCTGGATAAACCAGCAGACGCCAAAGTATACGCTGTAACAAAAGCTGGCTCTGAAAGTAACCTGAAAGATAGCGGCTATTTCAAAATGAACCTGACCTCCAACAAAGTTGGTAACGTAACCGTTCAGGCTGTATTGAAATACTCTTACATGACTACTGATGCTGCTACCAACAAACAGGTAAACGTAGTAAAATACTACACCGGTACTCAAATCTTTGCTGTAGGTAATGGCTCCACTGGTGATGTAGTCGTTATGTCCATCGGTTCTAACGAAATCGTTATCAACGATACCGTGAAAACCATCGACGCTGAACCAATGATTCAGAATGACCGTACCTACGTACCATTCCGTGCATTGGCTGAAGCTTTCGGCGCTGAAGTTGCTTATGATGAAGCTACCCAGGCAGTCACTGCTGAACTGAACGGCACAACTGTTGTTATGACCATCGGCTCCGCTACCTACACGGTAAACGGCGCTGAAAAAACTATGGACGTTGCTCCATTCATCAATGGTTCCAGAACCATGGTTCCTGTACGTTTTGCTGCTGAAGCATTTGGAATTAAGGTTATCCCAACTTATAATCCAGATGGCACAACAGCTGACATCTTATTCAATCTGTAATAGGTGCAGCTGCCTGCGCAAAAGCGCGCGCAATGCAGCCGACATTCTGTTCAATCTGTAATCGGTAAGATTATTCTGAATTGAATAAATGCTAATCGGACAGAGGCTCTCATGCGAGGGTCTCTGTTTTTTTGCGTTTTTAGGGCAGATAGATGTA
>CABUKW010000096.1 GCA_902492275.1 uncultured Peptococcaceae bacterium | reverse complement strand
CTACCGGTAATTTGATGCTCATGGCCTGCCTTATAGTAGCAAATTGTTGCTTGACATCCTAGACTCAGTGATAGTAAGCTGCGGTTTAAATCAGCAGCCATTTCTTCGGATAATTCCTTTTTGGACTTTGCATTATGTTCTCGTTCCATCTGGGTCAATGCTTCCGGTAATCCTTTCAAAGCTGCAAAAGGCATGAATTGTTTGGCTCGTTCGGAAACGGGCATCTTCTGTCTTAGGTTAATCCCCACTTTTATGCCCTCCAATCTGCCGGTTTCGCTCTCTGGTAGTTGCGGCCTGTTCTAGATTCATGGCCTTTAAAATAGCATTTTTTCCGTATTTCTGCTTGATATCCAACACAGCCGATTGAATCTTATGACTTTTTTCCAACTGTGCAGTGTTGTTTTATTCAAAATGCTTCCTCCGTAAAGAAGAAAGTGCTTCTCTTGCGTCTGACAGAATGCCGTCGGCGGCATATTCCTTTTCGGCTTCACTGATTGCCACATCTATTTTCGCTGTTTCTATCATTTCCTCGTATGTTTCAATGCTCATAACCACTAAATCGCCGTAACCGTTTTTTGTAATAAAAAGCGGCTCACGCCTTGCATGGCAAAGTTCGGAAATTTCGGTGGTATTTCTAAGGTCGGTAATCGGTCTAATCTGTGGCATATAGCACGCCTCCTTTCTTGCGCATTATTATAGCGGAATTATGTACAAAATGCAAGGGCTATACTAAATCATTTGTAAATTTTTATGTGCCGTTCTCAATTTCATCTTCGGAAGCGTTTGCATCATCTGGATCAGACTCGTCTTCGTCGTAGTTCTCAAGGTAAAAAAATTGTCAAGATCAGTGCTGCCTTTTATAAGGAAATCAATTTTTGCGTATATTCCGCTTGAGAGCCAAATAGAAAAATTTCAGAAGGACTACTACAAGGCTATACTATAGCATGTTGCCATGTAAATGGTACTTCTACGGTGTTTATTGAATTTATGCTAACTCAAATGATTTTATACAGCGTGTCTCATTATGATTGTTTGTTTATAGATGCGTTTGCAGTGCAGATGGGAGATTCTGAGGAAATGCTTACAGAATATGTAAAGAAACTGCTAGAAATTATGGAATATAACACACCGTATAGAAGAAATGCGCTTATGCAAAAATTGGAACTGAAGTCAAAGGAAAACTTTCGTAAAAATTATCTGCATCCAGCACTGAAGCTGAATTTGGTGAAGATGACAATACTAGACAAACCGAATAGTAAAAGTCAAAGGTATGTGAAAGTGTAAAGAAACAGTTTTTATAAAACTGCGTAAAGATACACTCCCCAAAAGATAAAAATTGGCAATTTATCTTTTTGGAGAGTGTATCTTTATAATTCAATTATTTCTGCATCTTTTTTGAGATAATCTTGTGTTAAGGTTATTAATTGATCATATATTTCTGCATAATTGTCGAAAGTACAATAATAGCCATTTTCGCTATAATAGTATTGTGTAAACTGAAGTCTAGTTGGTGCTGACAACATGGGTATGAATGTAACCGTAACGATAGGATATTTTTTTTGGAACTGCCTTTTAGATAAAACCCGTATGTTTGAGATATTTTGAAGAATCTCTTTGTATTTTTCAGCCATATTTTTGTCTAATTGTTTTTGCGATATATGAACTTTTCCATCTGCATAAAATATTATATATCCTACATATTCTCCCTCTTCTATCCAAATTGTTAAATCTTTATTGATTTGACTATATGGATAGTAAAAATAGAAGATCATAAAAGCTATTGAAATTATAGCGGAAATTAATAGGAACTTTTTCATTTTAGTTTAAAATTATCATAGACCAAACGCTGATGATAGAATTTGTATTTACCCAGGTAAAACCTCCCCATCCATTATTTATATGGATTTGATTGGTACCATTTATAGATTGGTAATTGACAGCAACTGCGTAATGGGCTTTTACTCAGTCGGGTGTATCTGGATAATTGGTAAAACCAACGATAGCCGGATAATCGTGTGTTTCAATGGCAAGTTTGACTTGGTTATAAATAGTTCCTGTTCCTAAAGATAACATTCCATTAATTCCACGATTAGATAAATAATTTTTCATACCAGGATTTAGAAGAATTGATCCAGTAGCGTTGGGTTCAATAAATGGTATAAATTCTTTTACTAGATCAAGACCATATTTATTATCGGTTCCTGAGTAAGAATTCTTTTTGGTATTATTAGCGAAATCTCCTAATTCGGAATGATAGTCATCTAAGTAGGCAACTACAATTGCACAAGCCGTAGAGCCACAGACACCTGGACAATTGACTATTGAAATGGAGGTGTCTGGGTAGAATTCACGAAGATTAGCTGTGGTGTTGCAATTATATAGTCTAGTTGCTCCCGATAGTCCATGACCATATTCATTAGCGCGGACCATACTTTTTGATGGTTCCGAGGCATAGAAGTTATCTGATGTGTAAGGCAGAGCATTTTCTTGGGTAATAGTTTGTCCAGATACTATATGAACAAAATCCCCAGATGTATTTTTGTGTAATATCCCAAAACACCTGTGTAATATAATGTGTCTGTAGTTTGTAGGTATTGTGGAATGGAGTCTGTGCTATATTCTAATACAATTTGTTTTGACGGATCGTAAATAGCGTATCCGTTGGGTGAAAGTGTATAAAGAATAGCAATGCACTCATCTTGAAGATTATATAATGGTTGCATTGTGAGAATTTCTGGTTCTGCAGTATTTGATTGCAGCATACCAACTGATGGATTAATTTGCGCAAGAACCTGTGTTTCATCAGTAAATTTTTCGCTAGTGGCGAATACAGGACTTCCAAATAGTATGAACATCGTTGCTATTAAAACTATAGAAAAAGCTTTCCTAAACCATTTTTTCATAATATTTCCCCCTCTTCATAGATAAATTTTTATAATCTTGCGCAAGGATTATTTGATTCAAATTTAACAAAGATATTTGGAAAAGTAAAGTGCCGTTGCAATTTTAGTCATTTTTATGCAAAATCAGTTTTACCTATAAAAATTTGTGAATGATTTTTTCGTAATTTCTTCTAGTGATAGTCTTTCCAAGAAATATTTTTTTTGTAGTTCAAAATAATTTTGCAGAGAAATATTGAATATGGAAAATACCTCAAGATTTTGATTAAAGTCAAATTGGGATTCAGAAGGAGTACACAATCCACACTTTAATTTTTGCGGTAATACAGAAAAGAGAGTTGAATGTTTTACAAAGCTTTTCTTGGGTAGGACAATACTTATGGAAAAGAATTGTTTTATTTTTAAACAGTCAAAATAAGAGTTATTTTTTTGTACATAGAAGAAAAAATCATTCTCGCTAAGAAATTCATTGGAGTGCAGCAAATGTTTAAAACGAGAAAATGAAGTCAAAAAAAGTGTATGTTCCGTATCATACCCATTGTCTTGAAAGACGTAACGTTTCAATATGCCTGTTCCCATATTTTTAGGGAATACAGACTCTATCAATGAGAAAAATACTGGTGGTAAAAAGGAGTCTGTAGGAGATAGGTGCAGTTTTATTAAAATTTGTTCGTTTTTCATAGATTCACAGCCTTATTATACATAATTAAGTAGTATAAACTTAAAAATATGAATTTTCAATATAAAATTACTTTTGCAGCACGTAATTGAAAAACTCGTTTCGGATATCATAATAAAAATACAGTGATAACAAGGAATGAGTATAATGGAAAAACAAGACTGGAAAGAAGATTTGTCAGAAGTAGATATACTTGAGGAAGAGGAACAGGCTGTTTTTCGGAAACAGATAGGGAATCGTATTACTGCTTTGAGAATGAAAAAAGATGTGAGTGAATCGGCACTATCAAGAGCTATTGGGAAAAATAATACGTATATACAAGGAATTACTTCGGGGAAATCTTATCCGTCCATGAAAAGTTTCATGGATATATGCAGTTATTTTGAAATTTCGCCAAAAGAATTCTTTTCGGAAGAATTACCAGCAGAAAAGCTGCTATCGCCCACGCGGCGAGAATTAAAAGAATTAATTAAGGCATTATCGGAAGATGATATCGTATTGTTGCTGCAAATGGCAAAGAGAATGCTAAAATAGAAAAAAGAGTTGTATACGTTTGGAGAGTGAACCGCTCCAATTTGTTATACAACTCCTTTTTATTTTTACCGTTTCAGTTCAGCAGGAATTTGGGGCTGATGAGACTCAAGTACACATGGTGCGGCAGCAGTTAATTGCCCAACAAGCAATACTGCGCCTAAAAAACAGCCGCTTAATTTGATGAAGAGTTTATGCATAACGTTTCCTCCTTTCGTTTGAGATTGAAAGCTACGGCCACAGAAATTGCGGCTTGTAGAAATCCACATGTGAGATAGAATACAATATTTCCATAGTCTGCATACAGCAAAAACAACATAATAAAGAGATAAATCAGCAGCAGTATGCGAATTTTTGTTTTTAGACGACGTTTATGCTCATTGGTAAATGGATTATTTTTATGATCCACTGGGGCAAGGAAAAAAAGCACCGGCGAAGCGATCGCGATAAAAACAATGCTGGCAATCCAATAATTGCTAACAGGTATCAAATGGACGATGAGCAAAAAAAGAATATATGTTGTTAAAGACAAAAGGTAACATTTTAGGTGCGTTTCTGTATGGTATCCTCCAGATAGACTGCGAAAAATAAAGAAGCCGCCCATATAGAGAAAGGTAGGGAGAACCTTATTTGTAAAAATGGCAATGCAGATTACGCTGCCCCAAGCTAAAATACTCGATAAAATAATTTCAAAACAGTAAGTATAAATATGCTGCTCGTCTGAAGAAATCAGAGAATGAAGAACAAAAAAAGATGATATTCTTTGCGCTAGTTGGTTCATTGTATAAATCACCTCGTAACACAAAGCATACCATCTTTTTGTAAAAAAGCAATCGCTTATGCATTTTTAGCAAATTATATGCAAAATTAGCAACCTGTTTTAGTATTTTAGCATGACCCCTATCGTGAATTTGAAATCATGACAAGCTAAAATCATTTTTCCGTCATGGTCTTTCTCAGTTAGCTTTTTCACATTGCGTAAGCCTAAGCCGTGCAATAAATGGTCAGCTTTTGTTGTGGTAGGAATTTGGGATTTTTCAATAGGGATATTCTGCAATACGGAATTTTCAAGTTGCAAATAAATATAGGTAGTATCATTGTGGATTCTAATTTTTATCCAACGTTTTTGCGGATCGGGTATTTTGGCGGTTGCTTCTAGTGCATTATCAATGCAGCTGGCGATGATGATAGATAAGTCCTCCAAAAATTTTTCGCTCATCGATAAATCCCGCTGCAATTCTGAGTAAATGGTGTATTTTGTCTGTTGTTTTATTGCAAGCTGATTTTTATAGTCAAAGATTGTATCTAGTAGCAGATAGCCGCTATATGTCATTTGATGATGAGACAAAAACTCCAATTGTTCTGACAGATATGCCATAGCTGCTGCAGTATTATTTTCGGAAAGGTTTCGGTATAAAATTAGAAAGTGTTTCTTCATATCATGATAAATTTGGCGGAGCCGTTCCTGATAATTGACCAAATTCTTATGGTAAAGCTGTTGCTCAGATATAATCTGTTTTTCGTAAGTCAGTCTAGCCCTTAGCCAGCTGGCTTCAGCAGCTTGCGAAAATAAAAAGAAGATAATCAGATTAAACAGCAAAAGAATCAACGTAATATAGCAGTGAGCAATATAAACGGATCTTTCGTTGATGGTATAGACAATGGTTTGTAAAAAATAAAAGATGACAATAGACAAAATGGGAACAAACAGCAAGAAACAATATAAGTAAATGGGAATCTTGCCTTCACGAATTTTTATAACAAAGGTGTAGCAATAGACTAATATGAACGCAATTGTTTTAGAAAATAAGACGCCTAAAAAATAATTGTATTCATATGATTGGTAAAAAATAGTGAAGTCTCCGTGGTAACCGATAAGAATGGTTTTTACCAGTAGTTCTGCCAGTCCAAATGTAGCATAGTATATAACCAATGAAGCTATTTTAGACCAAAAATTCTTATGATAGAAAAATAAAGGTACAATCATAAATAGAATAAAACAAGAGGAGCGCTGAGCAGGAGTCTGTGCAATAGTTGAAAAAGTTAGACAAAATAGCCCATCTAAGATAAAGACCAATATTAAATATTTTTGTTCAATTTTACTGTTCTTTAAAAATGTATGATAGAAATAGAAGAGAATCAATGTTTCAGCGCTACTGCCTAAAATATCTGCAAATAATTTCATGATAAGCTCCTCTCCAAGGTTAAATGATAAAGTAGAAATTTTTCTTTAACGGATTCCTTGTAAGTACGACTAACGGGAATAAATTCTTTTTCTGAGTCTGTGTGAATTTTAAGTAGGATTTTTGTGCGCTGCACTTCCATCACATAATCAAAGTTTACGATATAGCTTTGATGGCAGCGGATAAACTGACGATGGAGCGCTAATTCCGATTCAATTTGGTCGAGTGTCATGAGCGAGCGGATAACAGTGCCGTTGTTTAGGGTGAAATGGATATAATGTTTATCGCTGAAAATATACATAACATCGTTTAATTGAATGAGAGCTATGCCTAGAGACGTGCGAACGTTGACTTGACCATGTTTTTGCGTATATTTTTGCAGACAACGTTCTAACACAGAATACAGTTCTTCTGTATTCAACGGTTTGGTAAGAAAATCAAAGGCTTCTACTTTAAATGAGGCAGACATGAAATTAGGATGGCTGGTAATAAATACGATTAGAACATCAAAATTATTTTGCCGGACTTGTTTTGCAACTTCCAG
Source organism: uncultured Peptococcaceae bacterium (assembly GCA_902492275.1). Lineage (GTDB taxonomy): Bacteria > Bacillota > Peptococcia > Peptococcales > Peptococcaceae > UBA7185. The sequence goes on along the minus strand of CABUKW010000096.1, from coordinate 4,578 downwards.
GCCTGTAATAGAGGGCATTTCAATATCAAGAAAAATGATGTCAAATTTCTTCCCTGCTTGAATATCAGATAATAAGCTATGGCCATCATAGTATGAGATAATATTGTATAATCTATCAGTTATATTCTGGAGATATTCTTTTATAAGGTGATATATGGTATCTGTCATTTCTGTATGATCGTCACAAACTGCAATATTCAAAAGATTTCCCCCTTCGTAATTGAACAAAAAATCAGTCTATTAAATATAGTAGTTTACAAATTTCGATTTTTCAAGAGGGTATTTTATCACAAGTGGTTTTATTTGCATAATATTTGCTAAAAATGCATAAGGGGTAGTCAAAAGAAATTTTGCTGCTATACTTAAAATATAAGAAGAATGGTACCTGTAATGGCGATAACTGTTGTTATAAAAAAGCCATAGTGAAGCAAGAGCTATTGTGGAACTATGGCTTTTTTGTATAAATTTTTAGCAGGAAGGAGGGCAGAGGAATCTATCAAGTAAGAGAAGTAGCATAAGATGCAGTCTTAGTTATATTCGTAGAGGGGGAAAGCAATTATGAATGTATTTCACAAATCTAAGAAGGGCATAGCGCTATTTGTGCTGATCATGTTTTTATGTACTATGCTGCCATTCAGCGCTTTTGCTGCAGAGCCTTCAGATCATAATGCAGTTCCAATGGCAGAAGGCAGCGGCCCAGGCATTAACGCATTTAAGTATATGAAACTTAATTCGGCAACCAGCTATTATAATGCGTCAACCTGTATGATGCAGGATATGTTGAACTGGTATTATTATCCGATTAATCTGAATGACTGGGCAATTCTGTCCTTTGCAGTGCAGATGACCCAGCCGGTGGATTTAAAGGTTTATAAAGCCAATAATGATTACTGCGCCGAATATGATGAAAAAGAGAAAAAAGAAATCCTGAAGAAAAACGTGCAGTTGGGCATGCTTTATGAAGATCAGTTCTGCGGCGAGTTCGTAGGATATATAGAAGGGTATGAGCTTGCCGGTGAAAATTATCCGGACAACCTGACGGAAGAACAATTGCGCACTCTGATTGCTTCCATTATAAACGGCGGCGAAGCAGACCGGAAGGATTACTATGTAAATAAACGGATTAAAGGCTATACGGAAGATGTTCTTCCAGGAGGCCGTTCTTTATTCAGCCTGTTTGGAGTCCAGGAAGAAGCTACCACAGGAGACAGCTTAGAGGTAACCTCCGCCTTTGAGATTACAGAAGAAACCACAACAGAACAGGCTCTGCAGCTGATGGCGCTGGCCGATGATACAGAGCTGGAAATTACACCGATCGATTTTATCCATAATTTAATCATGTGGGATGGTACAGTTGTAGATGAAAACGGTGAAAATCCGCAAAAACTGGCAGCCGATGAAAACTATATCATTGTGCTGGAACCAAGTACGCCAAGTATGAATTACTATCGAAGCTATCTGGCAATTCGCACCACCAATAGTATCCCGGATGTGCCTCCAGGTCTGAGCGAGTTTGCAGAATTATTCCAGATGATTACCGGCGACCCGGTAGATTTATTAACCGGTGCGCTGAATTGGGAATACACAGATATTTCAATGTATGGAGACGAGGATTTACCATATACCAGATATTATAACTCCAAAGCAGCCGGTGAAGCAGGCCGGTTAGGTTATGGCTGGAGCGATAATTACACCTATCAGGTCAATATGGAGCCTTTATATGCAGAGGTTGTGTTCCCCAACAATGAAAAGCTGTACTTTGAAATGGGCTATGATGGTGCCTACAAGTCCAAAGCCGGTTCAGCCTTCACCTTTGAAGAAGGCGGCAGCGGCTATGTACTGACTCATAAACAGGGTACCGTCTATGACTTTGATACCGAAGGCAATATTGTCAGTATCACAGAATTGGATGGCCGTGTGACCGATTTCAGCTACAGCGGCGGGAAGCTGAGCAGCGTCAGCACCGAAACCGGAACCTTAAATTTTGCCTATGACGGCGATTATGTCAGCGCCGTTACCGACAGCCCCGGCCGAAGTGTGACCTTCAGCTACAGTGACGATAACTTAATCAGCGCAGTCAATCCGGACGCTGACGATTTACAGTACACCTATGATGCATATCACAGAATGCTGACCATTCAGAACTTTAACGGTGAAGTGTACCTGAGCAATCAGTATGATGAAAAGGACAGAGTAACAGAGCAGTATGTAGAAGGGGAAGGTACCTTCTATTTCACCTATGATGGGGACAGCCGGGTGAATACCTACAGGGGAAAACGGCTATTTCCAGAGTATTGAATATGACGCGTTATATCGCATTATTGCCGATACCACCAACGATGGAACCGAATATTTTGCCTATAACGAAAAGAATGAACGGGTAAGTTATACCAACCGTCTGGGCCATACCTGGCAGTACGGACACGATGAAAACGGTAATATTACCAGTATTACCTATCCCAATGGAGCTACTGAGGTTTATGCGTATGATGGAAATAACCTGGCAGTCTCCATGAGTGACCGCAACGGCCATACAACCAGATATGACAGAGATGAAAACGGCAATATTACAGCCGCCACAGACGGCAACGGGAATACCACCCGTTATGAATATGATACCATGGGACGGTGCATTTCTGCAACTGACCCGTTGGGAAATGTTTCAACCTATACCTATGACCAGGCTGGCAATCTGCTGACTGCCACGGACCCATTAGGCAACATCACCAGCTATGCCTACGACAGTCAGGGACGTATGGTAAGCATGACCGACGCATTGGGCTACACCACCAATTATGCCTACAGCATTGCAGGCAAATTGTTAAAGGTAACTGACGCCGATGGCAATGAACTGGATTATACGGTAGACGGCAACGGCTTTAACACCAGCGAAAGTGACTGGATGGGCAATGTGACTGTCTACACCTATGACACGCAGAATAACCTGACCTCGGAAACCACACCAATGCAGCATACCACCAGCTACAGCTATGACAAGGCTGGCAATCTGGTAGGCAAGGTAGATGCGGCAGGGCACAGCAGCAGCTACAGCTATGACAGCTATGGCCGTATGATTGGCTATACCGATGAAGATGGCTATACCTGGAGCTACCGCTATGACAACGAAGGCAACCTGACCAGCGTAACCGACCCGATGGGCGGCGTAACCAGAACCGGTTATGATAACATGGAGCAGGTGGCCGCAGAAACCGACGCCAATGGCAACAGCACCGGCTATCGCTATGACGCAGCCGGCAACCTGACCGTCGTTACCGACGCGCAGAATGGTACGCTGCAGTATAGCTATGACGCCAACAATAATATCGTGGCGGCAACCGATAAAAACGGCAATACTACTCGTTATACCTATGACGCCAAAAATCAGATGGTGGCCAAAAAAGACGCTTTGGGCAACGTGACCAGTTATGAGTATGACGCCAACGGTCAATTGGTAAAAGAAACCACGCCGCTGGGTAATGCGACTGTTTACGTATATGACGCAGTGGGACAGCTGGTGAGCAGTACCGATCCGTTAGGCCATACCACCGCTTATGCCTATGACAGCTTGGGCAGAGTAACCACCATGACCAATGCCGACGGCAGCACAGTCAGCTACACCTATGACGCCAACGGCCGGGTGTTAAGCATTACCGATGAAGAAAACTATACCGTTTCTTATGTGTATGACGCTGAAGGTAAGCTGGTAAGCGCTACCAATGCCAGAGGCTATGTGACCAGCTATGATTACGACGCTGTAGGCAATGTGGTAAAAACCACCGACGCCATGGACGGTGTAGCAACCAACACCTATGATGGCCGGGGCAATGTGACCAGCAGCACCAATGAAGAAGGCTATACTACTAACTATGTATATGACGGCAATGGCCGCCTGGTAAGCGTCACCGACCCATTAGGCGGCGTCACCAGCATGGAATATGATAAGGTGGGCAATATCACCAAAGTAACCGATGCAGAAGGCTATGTGACCGTATACAACTACGATTCGCTGAACAGGCTGACCAGCTATGTGGACGCTGAGGGTTATACCTGGGCCTATGAATATGACGCGCAGGGCAATACGGTGGCCACCATCGACGGCAACGGCAATCGGACAGCTTATCGTTATGACGGACTGAACAGAGCAGTGGCCAAAATCAATGCGGAAAGCAATACCGCTTCTGTAACTTATGACGCCGATGGACGATTAATCAAATCGGTGGATGAAGAAGGGGCTGAAACCAGCTACGCCTATGATAACGACGGCAGCCTAATCAGCATGACCAATGCCGAAGGGTACAGCACCACCTTTGTGTATGATGAAATGCATAGAGTGGTCAGCATGACCGACGCCCGCGGCGGTGTGACATCTTTTGCATACAATGACCGCGGTGAAGTGGTGAAGGTAACCGACGCCGAAGGGTATGAAACCACCTATACCTATGACGGCAACGGCAATACTACCAGCATGACCACGCCTGATGGAACCACAGCCTATGAATATGATCCGTTGGACAGACTGGTGAAGACCACTAATCCGGACGGCACTGCAGAAAGCTATGAATATGACAAGCTGGGCAA
>CABUKW010000095.1 GCA_902492275.1 uncultured Peptococcaceae bacterium | reverse complement strand
TGCCGCAAATAGCTTTCCCGATAAACAGCCGCTTCTGCTAGGCCGCCCTGTTTCACAATAATGGCAATGGCCCGGTCTACTTCCGGCTGCCCGCCGGCAAAACGATTGCCGATCAGATGCAGCAGTTCTTCTTTTTCGGCAAACTCCTGCTGCAGCACCAAAATGGTCGGTAAAGTCATAATGCCATGGGCCAAATCACTGCCTGCCGGCTTCCCGATTTTCTGTGCGGTCTGTTCCATATCCAGAATGTCGTCGCCAATCTGAAAATCCATACCCAAATTATACCCAATCTTATAAAAAATATCGATATCCCGCTCCGAAGCATCGGAAGCCACTGCCGCCGCCTGACAGCTAGTGGCCATTAATAAAGCTGTCTTACGGTCAATCCGATATTTGTAATCCTCCACTGTCTGTTCTACGTCAAATGCAGTACGCAACTGTTCCACTTCTCCCAGACACATCTCCACACTCAAATCGCCCATGATTTTTAAAATGCGCTGACTATGGGGCTGCTGCCGGATGATATCAATGGCAGATGTAAGAATATAATCCCCTACATGCAGCGCGTAACGGTCGCCATATTGTACATTCATTGTAGGCTGTCCGCGGCGCAAATCGGCCTGATCCACCACATCATCATGAATGAGGGACGCCATATGTACCATTTCCATGGCCGCCGCCAAAGGAATGATGTTATCTTCATTATGAAACATACTGGCCGTCATAATGGTCAGCGCCGGACGCACTCGCTTGCCGCCGGCGTGCAAGATATTCAAAGCGCTTTGCCGAATGGCCGGCTGGTCAAACTCCAAGGCCTGCTCCAGATACTGCTCTACCTCTGTCAACTTTTTTTTCATGGCATGCAATTCAAAAATTTTTAACATAATCCAATCTCCTAGAACATTTCCGCTTGCAAGGCATTTTCCAATACAGCCAATTGGGTAATCGGTGTTCCCTGCATGTTTGTCCACTGCTCCTTAAAATAATTTTCCGCAACCAGCCTTAGCTGCTCAGCCTGCACAGAACTTTTATCTGCCAACAACACAACAGCGTCCGCTGTTTTTTCAGCCAACAAACAAATATAAGAAGCACCTGGTGTTTCCTGTTTTTTCTGTAACGCGCGCACTTGTTCAGCGTTAAATGTACGCAAATACTCCATATAGACAGGCAGCAAATCTTTCTTCCCTGCTTCTGTCAGATAGACAATAAATCGTCCATAGAGTAAATCGCCAATCAAAACAGGCATTTGTAAGCCGGCACGCAGTTCCTGCTCACTGGCCACTGTCTCCTGCAAAGAAAAATGAATTTTAGAAGATAAATACATCAACTCCGACAAAACGCCAATCTCCTGCCCATCCTCCGCGGAAATCCCTGCAACTCTGCTTAAATATGCCGCCAACCGCGAAAAAAAGATAAATTCTCCATAATAAAATTCCTGATCAACCAAATCAAATATTGTTACATCTTTTACTCGCAAAGCTGGAGCCAAATGCAGCAAAATAATCACCTCAAACTGTCGAATTTCTCTACAATCATTCATTTTATCATATTCATTATAAAAAAAATAGAACTATATCTCGAATATTAATGAAAATTCTTTTTCTATAGTATTATCGCAGAAAAGAAAGGAACCCGCAATGCTTTTCTGCTGAATTTGCAATTTTTTTGCCGAACAGTTGGAACTAACTTGCAATAATTTATTCTGCATAAAGGCTTCGACGACAGTCCGCTGGATTGAATGCTGCTACAAAAATAAACCGTACAGCCCTAGCATACAAAAAGAGACGGTCAAGCGCCGTCTCTTTCCTAAATTTCCTTCTGTTTAATTCATGCTAATATATCTACGATACCTTATAAATAGTATGGCAGTACAACAATTTAATATCGAATTCTATGTCAATACGGGCTCCGAACGAGTTTGTTCATCCCATATTCAATTTTACATCGCCTGTAATATTCGGGCAATCTGTGCGGCGTCTATTTCCAGCACAGCGTCCAGTTGTCCCCAAAAGTTGCGCTGTATATACAAGCTGCATCCATTCCCGTTCTCATCTCTGTAGCTGACATAACTGCCATCGCAGTCTAAAATCTGCGCTACCGGCTTACCATGATAAAAGGCCGTCTCGTTATTCATTTCTTGCAAACCCCATTGCTGGTATTGCTGCCAGCGTTTTTGCCAGCTTTCCTGCGCTGCAAAATTGGACACTAGAGATTGCCACAAGGGCATAGCTGTCCGGCAGTCTGTTTCGACAGTTTCCTGGGCGACTGCAATCGGCGCTTGCGTATCTATAAAGGTTTCCGCTTCTTTAAATTCTATGCTCTGTTCATCTTCAGTATTGCTGGCCACTGCAGTCTGTTCCACAAAAACTGGAACCGGCAGCCATAACAAAGCGGCCAGCAGTAACACCATGGCTGCTGCAGCCTGCTTACGCTTGACAGGACAGCGACGATAAAGCTGCGCCTCGCCCGCAGCAAAAAGAAAATGATTCCATAGGCCTGCCATTGTAAGCAATAATCCGACAACTAAATAAGTCCAGCGCTGCCGTACTGCTGCTGGCAAAAAGAAATATAACGGTTCGCCGTTCAAATCTACAGGCGCTTGAAGCACACCCGTAGAAAAATATTGCAAGCCGCTCAGGTCCCAGCCAGTAAGTCCCACCAATCCATTACTGACCAACACTGCCAGCATCAAAATATATAAGGCGTTGCGATGCAGTTCACCGACCAGCAACCCCACACCCAACAACAAAATGGCCGCAGGCACCAAAGAAAAACAAATGGATGGCAGGAACGCCCCTACGGTACCGGCATGGAAATAACGCTGGCAAAAAGCCACTTGTAACAGCAAAACCATAAGGCTCAGCAAACCGCTGCATAGCAAAATAATGCTACAGCACAGCAATCCATATTGCAGCGGCGAATAGGCGGTAACCCGCCGCAATTGCGCTACAGCTTGCTCCTGCCGACTGAACAAATGGCTCAGAAACAATAATTGGGCAAGCAAAATAACGGGCAGCACCTGTGCAAAGCAGGCACCTACGCTCCAGGCCGAATAAGGAGCCGCCCCTCCCACGCCCAAAAGCATTTCACTGCGCAGCACATAGCAGCCATACACGCCGGTAATCAGCAGCAATGCCAGAAAAAACCGGCTTCGTATCATTCGTTTCCACTCATAATAAAACAGCTTGTTCAAGGTCAAAGTCCTCCTCTGTTAATCCGCTTACCGCTAAAAAATCTTGCCAAGATAAATAACCGGGCACCTCTGCGCCACCATTGGCAAATAACTTTGCTAACACCGCGTCCATCTGCGTCTCTCCACCTAAAGCCTGCTCGGCCTGCAACAACAGCAAGGGCATCACTGCATAGCGTTGTGCGCTTTCTTGCTGAGCACGGATAGCGGCTTGATAAGCCTCTGGCAATTGGGATAGCATCTCCGGATGGCGATAGTAATAAGACCTTTGCAATTGTTGAACCTGTGCCTTCCATTGCTCCACATAATGCTGACGGGCGTAGGCCTGGCCATATTGGGCTTTCATCATGCGGTAGGTAGTGTAGCAGGTCAGCCCTTCGCTGCTCCAGGGGCCGCCGTCCTCCCAAAACATCCAGTTCAATCCCCACCACTGATGCACAATTTCATGGGCCAGTACCTCGGCGCCACTGGCTCCTAAGTCAACATTGCTCAAATTTTGCGGGCTGAAGATTGTTTCGCCCATCACACTGAAATTGCCAAAGGCTCCGCCGCCCATGGCATAAGCGCTCTCTTCCACTAATTGCAGGGGATTGTCCGCATCAAAGGGCAAGGCCCCATAGTGCTGGGCACAATAGCGAAAGGCGTAACTTATTTGCTCTAAAGCGCCTAATTGTTCCAGCATATGCTGCTGCCGGCTGCTATAATAAAAGTGAATGTGCATACCTGCTTCCTCAATAGGTTCCATAGTATAATCGGCTGCATACAAATTAATGCGGGTGTCCTGACTGACCGACTGCCATTGTTTTTTCCCGCCCTTTTCACGGAGCAGCGTCAGATGGGGACTGTTAGTCACCGGTGTTAACTGAGCCGGCAGTGTGAAACGAAACACCGTTTCATCGTCTTCTGTACGTTGCAGATAAAAACGGGGACCCAGTTTACTGTTGGACAATTCTACATATTGCTCGCTGATGTCCATACCCATTAAGGTATCCCGCAAAATCGACCAAATTTTAGGACTACCGCCATATTGCACAGTCAGCTTCTGATTTTCACCGGCAGGCAGTAGAAACTGTACAGTCTTATCGTTGTCGGTATCATCATGCAAATCGATAAATTCCCAGGGTTGGCCGTTTCGTGTCATAGACTGGATGGTATAACCGGGATTAATTTGAAAGCTGCACAGCGTTTCCTCTGTTCCTCGGTTATGCAGCGTATAGACAGCCTTACCTTGTAAACGGCCCAACACGCCATCCAGTTCCACTTCTAGCTCACTGTGCTGCAAATACACTGCTTCCGGCGCTTCTGCCTCTGCAAAAACCGGCTCTAAAGGACTGTTATCCACATAAGGCTCCTGCACGATACCAACCAAGCCCAAAGACAGTAATAATACAGCTGCCAACAGAACAGTCCGCCTCGTTTGGCAATGGCAATGCAACGATTGCAACGGCCCCAGTTGATAACAGCGCACTGTCAGCAGCGTCAATAGCCAAAAGCCGCCCAATAACAAAAGCCAACAAACACGGCTGTACACCGCCAACACCAGTGCAGGTCGATTGCTAAAATAATCAGACATCACCGGTACTAACGGATTCAGCCAGCGCAGCACATATTGGGAACTGACCCAAGTACTCAGGCTGAAACCGACGGCTGCTGTGCAGAGCAACAGACTATTTTCTAAGCGCTGGGTAAGTTGGTAACAGCCCGCCGCCAGCAAAATACTTAAAATCCAGCAAGGCAGCAGCAAAATCAAACCGCTTAATAAATAAAGTATCAAGGAAAAAGGCTGCATCTGCGCTACAGTCCAGGGCAGCCATATCAGCAGCAGTAAAGCGCCAGCGCCTAGCGCTGTGCGAAGCAATGCTGCTGTTTTTACCGTTTGCAGCAAAACAGAGGAGACTGCTGCATTGGTCAGCGACTCCATCTGCTGCTTTTGCATACGCTGCAGCTCCAACAGCGTTAAGACCATCCACACCACTGCGCCGCCCAATCCTGCCGCCAGATGGGGATTGGCAATGGCCAGTGAAGCCGCTGTGAGGTTGGTAGCCGGTTGATACCATAACAGACCGGCCAAAGGCAAAATCAGCAGAAAAAGCAGCGCTGTCCGCACAGTCCAGCTCGATAACAAACGCTTTTTCTCCAAACGGTACAGCCGCCGCCACTGGCTCCAGAGATACCTTCTCTCAGGCTTCATCATGAGGCAGCCCTCCTTGGTGCAGCACATATAAATAACCGTCCTCCAGCGTGGGCTCCGTTGGCTCCACAAACACCGGCAACTTCTCAGCTACTATGCGGCATACCACGCCTTGCGCAGTATCCTGCCGGGCCGTTATCCAATACGGCTGAGGCAAATGCTGCACCCCCTTTTCCGGTAAGACGCCCACATGGCCCATGGCAGCCAATAACAACTGCCACGGCGCTCCGTCAAACAAAATTTGGCCTTCATGCAATACAATCAACCGATTGCAGACGGATTGTACATCTTCAATGATATGGGTGGACAGCAACACAATTTTATCGGCAGCCTGCCGGGCAAAGAGATTGCGGAACCGAATACGTTCTTCTGGGTCCAAGCCTACAGTGGGCTCATCTAAAATTAACAGTTGGGGATTTCCCAACAGTGCCTGTGCAATCCCCACCCGTTGCCGCTGACCGCCTGACAGGGTACTGATGCGGGCTTTTCGTTTTTCCACTAAGCCGGTCTGCTCCAATACCCGCTGGATAACTGCCTTGTCGCTACAAGCCTTCAGCGCCGTCATATAGTCCAAAAACTGCTCCACCGTCAACTCATCATACAACCCAAATCGCTGCGGCAAATAGCCTAAATGCTGTTTCAGTTCCTGCTCCTGCTTGGAAAGCGGCCCGCCGTTCAGAAAAATTTGCCCGCTTGTGGGCAAAATCCCCGCCACCAATAGCTGCATCAGCGTGCTTTTGCCAGCGCCGTTAGGCCCTAACAGACCTACCATGCAGGGTGCTTCCAAAGCCAAAGAGATATCCTCCAAAGCTATCTTGCCAGAAGCATACTGTTTTTTTACATGATTCATGCTAAGCTTCATCTACTTTTCACTCCTTTGTTGAACTGCTGCCAGTATAGCAAAGGTCTGTGAATCTGCCATGAACGCTCTGTGAAATTTGTGTGGAGCCAGCATAAACTGTTTCACGTGAAACAATTTATGCTATTCTTTTAGCGCAAATCGGCAGCACAGTGAAACGTTTTCTCTGAAAATCTATGTGCCACAGAAAGAAAGCGCCTGCATCACAATCCAAAATTGCGACACAGGCGCTTACCATGATGATTACCCCTTTATGTTTTGTGTTTCATAGAATTTAGCATAATTAGCACGAATAAAGTCTACCACTGCTCTTTCTGCATTGGTTAGTGTTCTGTCATCGGCCCAAATCAAATGGTGCTCGCTGGGATGAAACGTACCTTCTGCAAAAGGTTTTGCACAAATAAAACTGTTTTTGATATACCAGCTATTCTCTAAAGCGCGATATAAAAACATCCCTACGCCTTTATTTTCTGCAATAGCTTGTAAAATATTACCTAAACTATTCAAGTAGCGTATTTTTTGTACAGGAAAAAATCTTTTCCGAAAATCTTCTTTCTGATTGTCAGAATAAGTAATAAATTCTAACTCCTTATATTCTTCCACAGTCAACCGCGCTTTCTGCGCATAAGGATGTTTGGTACTCAAATAAATCCTGTATTCATCCTGCAGAAGTACCTCAAACCGAAACGACATCGCTTGATAATACTTTTCTTCCTGTTCTTTTTCTTTCAGCATAACAGAAGTGAGACCGACATTATATCTTCCTAACAGCATTTCATGTGAAAAATCCTTCATCGGAATTTCATGCAATGAAATGCTGATTTCGGGATATTGCTGTTGAATTCCCCAAATAATATTTTCCAAAATAAAATTACACACTACTGGAATCGCAGCCAAATGCACCGTTCCAGAAATCTTTTCTTTTTCCTGAGAAAATAATTTCCACGTATCGATTTTACTCTCCAACGATTCCAGAAGATCTTTACAGTCCTGATATACCTGCAATCCATATACGGTAGGATAAGTTCCTTTGTTAGAACGGCGCAGCAGCGTTACTTGCAATTCTTCCTCCAAGGCTTGTATGGATGCTGTTAACGCCGGTTGGGTCATATATAACTGTTTCGCTGCTTGATTAAAGGAATGACACTCTACCACCTGCACAAAATATCGTAATTGATCCAGTTTCATAGGCATTCTCTTTTCTAGTTTTTTATGATTATCGCGCAAGCCTTCCGCCCTGTCAAGCTGTTTGTTATAGATTTATTTATAGCTTCTGTATAATAAACAGCAATTATACAATCTATTTTACTTATGATATAGTACAAATATGAATTTGATATATCAAATGAAATTGCGCGCAATGCTGATTTAAAAATGATTTGTAAACTGTTAGGAGGTCTTTCTGATGTCAGAAAGTGCAAAACAATCTTTTATGAACAATAAATTGTTTTGGAAAATTGTTGTTCTGCTGATTCAATTTGTGGCTGTCTATCTACCGCCCTTCGGGCAAATGACTACGCTGGGTATGCATATCTTATTCATTTTAATCGGGACGATTATCGGTTGGGTCTTTATTGATTTAGGCTGGCCTTCCGTATCCGGTATTATCGCGTTAGGGATTAGCGGCGCTTATGAATCCATGGGCGATGCCTTAGCAGCTTGCCTGGGCAGTCAAACACAATGGATGGTGTTTGGTGCATTGCTGATTTGCGCATTTGTAGCTGAATCAGGGCTTGCCGATGTCATTGCAGGTTTTCTGCTGAATTTAAAAATTTCAAGAAGAAGTCCATTTATGATGAGCTTTTTCTTCTTCATCGGCGCATATGTAGTCGCCGCCGTATCGGCCTGCCAGATTGCAGTTCTGCTGTTTATCGGTCTTTATCGCGGCATTGCAGAAAAGGCTGGCGTAAAAGCAGGTGATTTGATTAATTCTTATTGGTTATGCGGTCTTGCCTTATGCTCTGTATTTGGTGAAATGTTTCCACCCTATAAAATTTCTATGATTATTCTGCTGAACATTTATAATTCCGCAGTCATTGCCCCACTTTCTGCATTACAAGGGATACTTTGGGGAATAGGCGGTTCCTTAATTTTGACGCTTGTTTATATTTTGTTTTGCAAAATTGTACTGCGCATTGATTTATCCCGTTTTGACCCCAACGTATTGCAGATTAAAAAAGTTAACCCTTCTAAAGAACAAAAAACCATGCTTTGGTACATTTTAGCCATGGTCATCTTACTGGTTGTTCCCAGTATTTTCTCAACCAGTGCTTTCCCGCTTTTCATCGGCATGAACTATCTGGGCTTTGGCGGTTTAATGCTGATTCTTGTCGTCGTTATGATGACAATTCCTGTCAACGGAAAACCTTTACTGGATATGACCACTATGGGCAAAGGCTTCAGTTGGGGCGTATTCTGGATGGCAGCTTTTTACACCACCATCAGCGGTTTTATTTCCAAACCGGAGGTTGGTATCTCTGCTACGTTAAGTAGTTGGTTTGCTCCACTATTGCAAGTATTGCCAGCCGTTGTTTTCGTCATTCTGGCTATCTATCTGTCCATGATTTTATCCAATTTCCTGAACAATATGGTTGTGGCACTGGTATTCATCAGTGCAATCATGGCCCTTTCCAGCAGCATTGAAGGCATTAACTTAGCGGCCGCCACAATGGCGATCTATTTGGGCAGTAACTGTGCCATCGGAATGCCATCTGCAAATCCCGTCAACGCAATTACGTTTAGCAATACCGATCTGATTTCTTTTAAAAATCAAAGTAAATTGGGTTGGCTTACAGGCTTCATGATGGCTACAGTTTCTGTTGTTTTATACTTTATTATGGCTATATTTTTTAACATGGTTGGCCTTGTTTAGACAATATGTAAAAATTATTTTTATAAAATTTGGAGGAATCTATTATGAAAATTATTGATATGCGAGTTCGCGCCCCCTTTGCCGCCTATGCAAATTGTAATCTCTATAACACAGACCGAATTTCCGCTGATGGTCGCGGCGGCGCCCGCAATTGGGTATTGCCGCCTTCTGTGAAAAACTTTTCTATGGACTTATTGATTGAGGAAGCAGAGGCTGCCAATGTAGAAAAATTGGTCGTACCGGTACGCAAAAATCTGGGAGGAAGAAATGAAGATTTGGTCGATCTGATTCAAAAATATCCGAACCATGTCATCGGTCTCGCCGGTATCGACGTCAACAGTTTGTCCATGCAAAATGCTGTACAGGAAATCGAAACATTCGTGGTAAACGGTCCTTGTCAGGGTATTATTTTGGAGCCAGGCCAGGACAAAACACCTTGGATGGTTAATGATGTGCGAGTTTTTCCTATTTATGAGTATTGTCAACAACATCACATTCCTATTTTTATGACCTATGGCGGCATCATGGTACCCAGCATTCGTTATTATGCGCCGGAGCCGTTAGATGATGTATTGGGTGCCTTTCCGAACTTAAAAATTGGGTTGGCCCATGGCGGCTGGCCCTATGTTACAGAAATTTGCCAAATGGCTGTCAACCGCGGCAATCTTTATCTGGCACCCGACTTTTACATGATTGAGTCGCCAGGACAGGCCGATTATGTGATGGCTGCCAACTGTCTGCTGCAGGACCGTCTGATGTTTGCTTCCGCTTATCCATTGATGCCGCTGAAAGAATCTTCGGAATATTATAGGAACTCTGGTATCAAAGAGGAAGTTCTGCCGAATGTGATGTACAAAAACGCTGCAGCATTTTTAGGATTGAAGTAACTGCTTCACAAAACATAAACAGAGAAAAAGCCAGCAACGTCCCCACGCCGCCAGCTTTTTCTCTTTCAAGTATTTTCTTTCAAGTATATTGTTCCAACACAAACAGTATATTCCGATAGGTCTGCCGGTTTCCCAAGGTAATCTGCGGCGCGTAAACTAATAACAGTTCCTTGTCATAAGCGTCGGCGCTTTCATGGACTTGCAATTTATGAGAATATTCGAGCCGCTGCGGCGCTGTCCAGGGATTTTGTCCGATTGATTTGCGCCGTACATGATAATAATAAGCCTTTTGCCCTTCCAGCAGCGGCAAAGTTTGCCCGTCAGGCACTGCCTGCTCTGTTATCCTGTCAAACAGTTGGTCCTGAAAGGCCCGTCCATAGCGCCATGGCAGTGCGTGAAACAAGGCGGCACTATCCTGACATTGCCATACACTGTAGGCGGCACCTGCTCCCATCCAACCACGACGCTCGGCCTGATACACACAGGTCAGGGTTTCGACTGGCAAGCCAATCAAAAAGCGCTCGTTAAGATAGCATGCCTCCGGCTGCATTTCTGCCTGAACAGAAGCCTGCCCTGCCACCACCAACAGCAGGCATACCGCCAAACAACTGACAGCCAACCATCTTTTTTTAGTTCTCATCGCTTCCCTCATTTCCTTTACGAGTACCACTCTAACACAAACAATAAATTTTTATATTGCAGGCCATCGCCCAATGTTATCTGGGGTGTATAAATGAATAAAACCTGGTCGTCGCCGTATCCATCGGCGTCATGATCCTGCAGGTAATAAAAAACATCCTGCTCTAATGCACGGGGCTGATAATAAGCGTCAGGTTCAGTGGCTTTCACCACCTGCTGATATAACGGCTGCTGAAAGCCATTTCCTTGCTGCCAGGGCAGTACAGTTTCCAGCACAGCGCCAGCGTCATACTGCCAGACGCTATAAATTCCTCCGTCGCCAAACCACCCCTGTGTATTTTTCTCATACAACTGGTTGGCTTGTTCTGTCGTAACAGGAATCCCGAAATTTTTTCGCACATGTTCCAAGGTTGGTGCAGGATGCATGCCTGCATAAACTTGCCAGCCAATCAATAATAGCACCAATCCTTCTGCCAATAACAGCAGCAACCGTTTTTTATGGGTTTCCATTTGACATCTACCTTTCTGCTAAAAGAACTGACTATCCCATTCGTAAAGAATCAAAATATTATCATAAGTCTTTCCATTCTGTAAAGTAGCTTGTGGTGCAAAAACTAACAATAGCTTTCCTTTCCAAGAAAAACTGTACTGATTTTCGATATAAAAGGTATAAACTTCCTCATCGGCACTTTGCAGCAAATAACGCTCATCCACACAGGCAATCTGCTGCACCGCTTCTATCACATCCTGCCGGATTGGACCGTTTTGCTGCCAGTTCAACGCTTGCAGCAATGCTTCTTGATCGAAAAAACGCCACACACTGTAATGAACAGCGTCGGCATCGCGACAGGCAAAGGCGTTGTAGCCTTCCTCCCGTTCTCCTTCTCTGGCCGAAACCCCA
>CABUKW010000094.1 GCA_902492275.1 uncultured Peptococcaceae bacterium | reverse complement strand
CGGCCCGTTTAAAGTTTTCCAGCGCCAGTTCATACCGTTCTTGCTGCAGCTCTATGGTGGTGATGGTACCTTGCTGCATGGCCCGCGCCATGTAAATAGCCGAGCAACCGATGGCGGTGCCGATTTCCAGCACCTGTTTCGGCTGCACTAGACCAACTAAAAGCCCTAACAAATGGGCCACCTCCGGGTCTACCACAGGAACATGATGCGCATCCGCATAGCCGCGCAATTCCTGCAACACAACATCCTCCTGCGGCAACAAATCCCGCAGAAAAAGCTGCAATTCCAAATCTAATACATCTTTCACACTGTTTCCCCTTTATCAATATCCATAGGTTTTCCGGTTCTGCAAATGCTCCTCATAGGTTTTGGCAAATACATGTCCGTCATTGTCAATTTTATCCCATAAATAATAAAGATATTCGGTTTTCTCCGGCTGGCAGGCCGCCTCTAAGGATTTCTGCCCTGGATTGGAAATGGGCGTTGGAGGCAAGCCCTGATGCAAATAGGTATTATACTCCGACTCGTATTCATAATCGGAAAAACGCAATTGGGTTTTGCGCTCCGGCATCGCATATAAAATGGTGGCGTCGCACTGCATCAGCATATTTTTTTCTAAACGATTCAGATAAACTGAGGCAATCGTTGCCCGCTCATCGTCAAAACGGGCCTCCGATTCTATCATGGATGCCAAAATCACCGTATCGTAGTCGGACAGGCCGCTTTGATTGGCAGGTAAGTCTACCCACACCTCAGCAAACCGGTCCAACATCATTTTGATTACAGCTTCAGGCGCTGTATCCTTCGCAATAAAGTAAGTGTCGGGGAACAAAAAACCTTCCAACCGGTGCTCATTATCAGGGCAACCCTGCAAAAATTCATAGCTGCTGATATCATAATTGCGCACCAAATCCCAAAAAGTATCGGCAGACATAATATTCTGCTCTGCAAAGGTATCAGCAATATCCCGCAGGGTATAGCCTTCTGGAATGGTAAAACGAAGCATTTCCCCGACTCCTGTTAAAAGTTCATTCACAATGTCCTCGATGGTCATAGCCGGACTTAGCTGATAGCTGCCAGCCCGCAGTTTATTGCTGACATCGTGCGTCTTTAAATAATACTTAAAGGCCATCTCGTTTTCAATGATACCGGCCTCTTTCAGCTTTGCAGTAATCTGATTGGCATTTTCCCCCTGCGCAATCTGAATGGTGAGTATCTCCTGACTATCAGCATCCACCGGCGCTGTGTTGTTCAGTATACTAAACAATGCTGCAGCTGCTAGTACCAGAATCAGCAAAGCCCCTAGCAAAAAGGTGCGAGGGCCTGGTTTCTTATTTTTTAATCCACTGCTTGCGCGTTTCTGCGTCATAAAGTTCCTCCTGTAGTATGTCCTGTTCTACCATCATGCTATCACAATAACCTTACAGTTCCCTTACATTTCTCTTTGATTATCTTGCCATGCTTTCTTGTCCAGATAGGTAAAATGTTCTGTGCGGTAATCGCCCAGAGGCGACAGCTTGTTCCGCTCTGTGTGATGGAGCTGAAACCCACATTTTTCCTGCACCCGTTTGGATTTCTCATTTCCTTCATAATATCCACACCAAACGCCAATACAGCCTAACTCCGTAAAACAACGTGCAAGTAAGGCCTGTACCGCTTCGGGAATCAAACCTTGTCCCCAATAGGGAACGCCAATCCAGTAACCAATCTCCGCTTCCTGCTCTCCAACCGGAGCGCTGCAATGCCCGCTGAACATGATACCTACACTGCCTACCGGCTTGCCTGTTTCCTTCAATACAACGGCATAGGTTTCCGGTGCCGAGAGAACCGTGCCGATTATTTCACGGCTGTTTTCCACGCTGGTATGGGGCGACCATCCAGCGATAGGACCAATGCTTTCCTCTTTGGCGTATTGAAATAATGCTTCCGCATCCTCTAACTGCCAGGGACGCAGCAGTAGACGTGCTGTTGTCAATTCCATCAAAACCCGCTCCCTTCCCATTGCAGTCATGCAAAAAATAAGGTCTCTTGCCTGAAAGGTTTATCATACCGATGAAACACGCTTTCTGCAACAGACCTTTTCGTCTATTTGTTCTGCTTTCTTTGTTTCTGCCAGCGATTGCGTCCTTCTCGGTTGGTCAGCAAAAGCATGCTGTCTGTATCCAGCATATCAGCATCAGAAAACGGAAATTCATAGCCTAATGCCTGAATTTCACTGGAATAAGAAAAACCGCCTTTGATTTTTTGCTCCATAGAGTCTAAAATGTCGCATAAACGCTCTAATTCAACATCGGACAATGCTGCAATTTGTTCTGCCAATTTTGCCACGCTAATCTCCCCTTTTCTATTTTTTATATTGGCTTATAAAGTCGTCCACCGGTCAAAGGGCCAATAAATAACCTGGGCTTTGCCGATAATCAGTTTTTTCTCTACAAATCCCCACACTCGGCTGTCGGAGCTGTGATTGCGATTGTCGCCGCACATAAAATACTGCCCCTCTGGCACCTGTACCGGACCATAATCTTCAAACTCCAAGTCTTCCGGCAAGTAAGGTTCCTCCACCAGCTCGCCATTCACATAGAGCTGACTATTTTGGAACTGAATGGTTTCGCCGGGCAAACCGATGCAGCGTTTTATATAATCCTTTTTCGGATCGTGGGGAAACCGGAATACAATCACATCGCCCCGCTCAGGTTCTGCAAACCAGTAGCTGAAATTGGTCACAATCACCTTATCGTTGACTTCGATAGTGGGCACCATGGATTCCGATGGAATCCAAAAGTTTCCCACTACAAAGGTTTTTATCAAAAAGGCCAAAACCAAGGCCACTACTACAACTTCTGCCATTTCCCGCAAAGCAGATTTCTCCTTTTTTTTATGCTTGCTGCTGCGGCTGGGAATTTTAGTTTCCTCCGCAGCGTTTTCATACTCCCGTTCTTTCATAATAAGTCCGTCCTCTTTCCATAATGAATTACGTTAATACTATACCGTAAAATCAGAAATTGGTCAAATAAAATAATTCTTTCTGTCTTTTTTACCGGATACTTTGTAAAACAAAATGTCTTTCTGACTGTTTGGTGACATATACTGATGGAAAGCCTTTTCCTTGCCAACAGCTTTTTACGCTAACATTTTTCCTGCAGGTATACCATTACAAGGCATACTTGAAAGACGAACGATAAAGAAAGGATGCCCTATGCCATATCTACTCTTGTTGGAAACCACAACATTATTGCTATTTTGGTTTTTCTGTTTCCGCCACAAGGGCTGGAACAAAGGGTGGCGCTGTAAAATTACGCTTTTCCTGGCCCCCTTTGTCTTTGGCTGTCTGTTATTGTGGCTGGATATCCATTCTCTCTCCTTAGGCGTGCTGCGCAGCTGGCACGATGCCTTTTGCTGCTTCAGCACACTGGTGGCATTGCTGCTGCTGCCCCAGTGGTATAAACTAATGTGGCTGGCGCTATTGGCCTTGCCTGTGCATAAAATTTCAGACAGTGCCAAGCTGATGTTTACCATTCTCTTTTCCATTGTAATGGTATTAACCATTATCTTTTTTTTCACACTTTATTTTCTCTGGCTGGATAGCTTATCAGGCTATACCCAAGGATTGCGCAGCGCCTTTCTTAACTTTCAGCCGGTACTCTTAGATTTTCCCACAGCCTTTTATTTCAGCTTTTCCTGTTACTTTTCTTTGGGCTTTGGCGCTTATTATCCTTACGGTCACTGGTTTTATTTGTTGGTTTTTCTGGAATGCCTGATTGCCCTGCTGAACAACGGCATCATCGTTATCTATGCGTTTAATTTTTTATTCAGCCATAAGGAGTGAGCGTTTTTAGCTCGTTGTCTTTGCGTCAACAAGAAAAATTTATATATCTATAACAAAAATCCTTATCATTTTTAATCATCTTTCAGGTAAATTTTTATACTGCACTTTCATATTTCGTGGTATGCTTATTATATAACACAAATAAATTTGATACATCGGAGGCAATTATGAGAAGAACATTTCTGTATAAAAACAAGATGAAAAATATTTGCGGGAAAAAAATCCGTCAAGAGCGCAAAAAACAGCAGCTTTCTCAGACAGAATTAGCCAACCTATTGAAAGAGCATGGCGTTGTGCTTGACCAAAAGGCAATGAGCCGCATTGAATTACAAATGCGCATTGTGGCAGATTTTGAGTTAATGGCCTTTTCCAAGGTTTTACAAGTTGATATGATGGATTTATTGGAAATATAACGATGACAAAGGAGATTAGCGTTATGGAATCGATACTGGAAGCGCTGTACAGCGGAAGAATCAGACCTTATGAAAGACCCATGTCAACACGTCTTTCGGAAGCGAGAACTGCATTTCTACAAAAACAGGAAGCTTTCTACAATCAGCTGGAGGATCATTTGAAAGAAGAATTCACAGCGCTCATAGAAGAACATGCCAATCTTTTCTTAATGAATGATGAAGAACAATTTATTTACGGTTTCAAATTAGGTGTCCGTTTGATGTGTGAAACTTTTGAAGATTCGGAACTAAGCCAACAGCTATAATAAACAGCTGCATGACCCTCTTTCGTGCTGCTGTTTCGGCTTTTTCAGAAATAGGTTCCGCTTTCCAATATATTTGCCTGTTATTTTTACCAATTGGCAAAAAAATGGTTGACAAACACAGGTCGCTATGGCATAATACGTTCTGTTAAGGGGAGTAGCTTATCAGTAATGAAGCCGTCAGCCGACTGAGAAACAGTCCGGTTTCATTCTCCGTTCTGGATAGCAAGACCTTGATATTTGTTGCGTACGAACAAGTATCAAGGTCTTTTTTGTGTTTCTATTCCCATTTACGCCGTTTCATTTTCTTTATTAATTTAGGAGGACTTCACATGGATGCAACGACCAAATCTGCCTGCAAAAAAGTAAGTTTACTAATCGCACTTGCCCTGCTTTGCTGTGGCGCAATCTATCATTGGCTGGGCCAGCAAGCTGCTGCTGAATTTTTAGGCGCATATTTGATTGAATTTAGTCTCAGTATTGACAATCTATTTGTTTTTATCACCGTCTTCACAACTTTTCAAATTCCCGTTGCTTATCAGCACCGAGTGCTGGCTTGGGGTATTTGGACAGCCGTTATTCTGCGATTTGTATTCATCCTTTTAGGAGTCACCATTGTAGAGCGATTCAGTTGGATTCTTTATCTCTTTGGTGTGATTCTGCTTTTTAGTGCTTATCGGATGTTCCAGAAAAACGAGTCGGAAAAGCCTGTCACCGATAATTTTGCCTATAATATTTTGAAAAAATGGATACCCATCAGTGAAACCTTTGACGGCAACCGCTTTCTGACAAAGCAAAATGGCCGCTGGCATGCTACACCGCTGCTGGCTGCTTTACTGGTTATTGAAGGCTCTGACATTTTATTCGCCATTGATTCTGTTCCGGCGGCCTTTTCGGTATCTACCAATCTCTTTTTGGTTTATACCTCCAATATTTTGGCCATTTTAGGGCTGCGGCAGTTGTACTTCCTGTTGGAGCATTTGCAGGAACGCTTTCAGTATGTTTGCTACGGTGTCGCCATCATTTTAGGCTTTACCGGTATCAAGCTATTGGCAGTTATGCTGCAAATTCACATTTCTATCGCTGTTTCCATCGGTTTTATTTTGTTGGTACTGCTCGGCAGCATTTTGCTTTCCATCTATAAAACTGCCCACAAGAGCGCTGCTATGCCAGTACGAAAGAAAGAAATTGGGGAAGAATAACCGTTTTTAGGGAAAATTAATTTGTCCCTGTAAAAAACGAATGCAGAAGAAAATTTTTTCTCCTGCATTCGTCTTTTATTCTGTTCCATAGATTTTCCGCAAACCTAGTTTTTCTCAGCGATTACGGGCCATTGCTGCACCCATTCTAACAAATCCTTCCGGCTGCCTTTTTGACCGGCATAGGTCTTGCAGATTTCCTCGGAATCATCATTGAGCATCAGATAAAACTCCATACCCAATTCTATGGCCGGTAAATCATCTACCAAGCTATTGCCCACCATCAGACATTGCTTTGGCTCAATATGCAAATTGTCACAAATTTGTTGATAAAACTGCACCTGAGGCTTGCAGCTGCTATAACCCTCAAAGCTGGTGATTTCCAACCAGTCCACATCACTTACACCAGCCCAACGCACCCGCTCCTGGTTAGCAATCTGCGGCACCAGCGGATTGGTGGCTACCACGAGCCCATAGCCTTTTTCTTGCAAAAGATGAACCAGGGCTTGCATATCGGCATCGGGTATATAATCGTCGCCAATGTGGGCGTAATCAGTTCCGTAATATTGTAAAAATAAAGGCTCCATGGCCGCCCGCTTGAGTCCGCTTACCTTTTCAAAAGCCTGCCAAAATACCGCTTCGTTGCTTTGCTTGCCATCGTTTTGCTTCATGGCCTCCGCGCTATAGGCAACGGCCTTCACGATATCTTTTCCCTTACCGGAAAAACGCTGCTCAAAAAAAATGGCCATACGCTTTAAATATTCTTTTTCAAACGCGCTCTCGCCCATATTGAGCAGAGTGCCATCCATATCAAAAAATACATACTTTATCATCTTAGATTCCGCCTTTCTCTCACATTTTAATGGCCTCGTATGTTTATTATAGCACAAAACCACCCATAACACAGCATTTTATCGGTGCATTCCTGCCCGCTCTTTCTGTTTTTTCTGACAGCGCTGTATTATGGCCCTTGAAAAGCCTTATAATCGTAATCGGAAGACCTGATTTCTCCCCAAGGAATTGGCGTCAACGTTTCATAAACAGGCTGAAACCACAATGGGCCATCCAGTTTATAGTAATATTCAGAATCCCGCCGCAACAGCTTCCCGCTGAGCCATTTGCGTTCCTCTACGCGATTTTCATAGTAAACCAAATCGGCAAAAATCCCGACACGCCCTCTTTTGGGAAAAGACAAGGTCTGCTGCTTTGTTGACCCCAAAGTCTGGAACTGGTCGGGAAGCCAAGATTCATCCACTGTCAGCGTGCCGGTATAATAGGTTTCACTGGCATAGCCCAGAAAGGCGGCAGGAACCACCTCCCGCTCCAGCTCGTTATGAAACACCAACTGGCCCAACAGACCCACAGCCAACAAAATCGCCGCCAATAGCAGACAGAGAAATAGCCGTTGTTGTTTTTTCTGCGTCATGGACAATCCTCCTTCGCTGCATGGATCATAAAATCAATGTTATGTATAGAAATAGGGCGAACAGTTTTGTTCGCCCTATGGTAGTTTTTATATTGTAATGCAAGATAAAACTACGATTAATATTCTTTTGGCAGATTGTTCAACTGCGCTTGGCTGAACACTGGACCGTCTAAACAAACATAACAAGAGCCGATGTTGCAGCGACCACATTTGCCAATTCCACATTTCATACGCAATTCCAATGTTGTGATGATATTTTCATCCGCATATCCCAAACCGGACAGCGCTGGCAATGTGAATTTAATCATGACAGGCGGCCCACATACTGCAGCAATTTGGGCATTTGGCGCGATTTCCTTTACATAGTCTGGTACAAAGCCTACATGGCCATCCCAGCCTTCCTGTGGACGGTCGATGGTGACATAAACCTCTGTATTGGGAACCTTAGGCCAATTTTCAAACAAATCCTCTTTAAAACACAAATCCTCTTTGCTACGGCTACCATAGATGATAATCAATTTGCCAAAATCTGCTCGATTTCTCATGCAGTATAGAATTAGACTTCTTACTGGAGCCAAACCAATCCCACCAGCAATGAATACAATATCTTTGCCTTTAAATTGTTCAATGGGGAAGCCATTGCCATAAGGCCCACGAATCCCTACTTCTTGACCTGGTTCCATGGCATGCAGCACGCTGGTTAATACCCCGTCGTTATATTTTTTGATAGACATATCAATAAAATTGTCGCCATAGTTGGTAACAGAGAACATCGCCTCCCCGACTGCTGGCATAGAATACATCCCCGATTGGCCTGGCATAGGAGTAAACGGTCTTTCTCCTTCTGGCGTACTGATACGGAAGGTTTTTACATCTGGAGTTTCGTCCAGGATTTCCCGCACAACGCCAATTTTAGGGACTAAATTATTAATTCGTTTTACGTCGCTTGCAGAAGCTACTTTCACAAAAAACCCTCCTTATTGACCGATTACCTGTTGGATGAATTTTGTAATATCCAGATTTACAGGACATTTGGCTACACAACGGCCGCAGCCAATACACAGGAACATGCCGTGCTTTTCGTTAAAATACTGCAATTTGTGCAGGAAACGGTTCCGCACCCGTTCCTTTTTACCAGAACGTGGGTTATGTCCGCCAGCCATCTGGGTATATTCTCCAAACATACAGCTATCCCAGGTGCGCAGCTTCATCCCAACTTCTCCACGGATTTTATTGTTGATATCAAAACAATGACAGGTTGGACAGATGTAGGTACAGGTACCGCAATTCAGGCATTTGAACTGATAGCTATCCCAGATAGGATCTTCAAACATACCTTTTAATTTTTCCGGCAGTCCAGACGGGTCAAACTTGATGGTCTGTGGTTTCTGTTCCGGCAGCTTATCAGCAGCTTCGCCCAATCCACTCACGGCATCCAGACAGGCTTTTCCTTTATCAGAAACAGCGATAAAGCCAAAACTGTCGCCAAAATCATATACCTGTACATCGGCAACGCTGGCTTCTGCATGAGCGCGGTCTACCCCCATGGATTCACAGAAGCA
This sequence comes from uncultured Peptococcaceae bacterium, assembly GCA_902492275.1. GTDB lineage: Bacteria > Bacillota > Peptococcia > Peptococcales > Peptococcaceae > UBA7185. The sequence goes on along the minus strand of CABUKW010000094.1, from coordinate 2,907 downwards.
GGTTGCTTTTGGATTGTTGCAGGCTAAAGAGAACACAACGGTATTATCCCGTTTATTTTTATACTGGGGATCTTCAAATTTTTCATCTAAAAATACCCGGTCCAAACACTGAATTGCTTTGGTATCACAGTGCCGAACCCCGAATACAACCTGCTGTTTATCCAAAGCCGGCATTTCTTCAATGGCCAGCTTTTTCCCCTGGGCACGGAATTTATACATCGCTTCAGACTGGGGCAGATAAACGGTTTTGGGAGATACGGTTACATTGCCGTCCAGATATAACTGGGATACGCCCTCCTGCACCTGGCTGTATGGCGCAAACTGTGTCAAGCCATTATAATCAACTGGAACGAGAACGCTGTACTGCTGTCCCAATTGTGTTAAAAAACTATCTAATTTTGCTTTTTCAAGAGTTTTCACAATAACCGCCTCCTTTACATAAATTCTTCAGGGTCAGATACTTCATAGTGACTCAGTGGAGTAGGCCCTTCGGTTTCAATGCCCGCTTCATAGGCACCAAACAGTGTGTCGATATCCTTAATGAACTTCTTGTTCATCAGCATGATTGGAATATCGGATGGACATACCATTTCACACTGTCCGCATTCAATACAGCGGCCAGCCACATGAAACGCTCTGGTAACACCGTAGAACTGATTTTCGGAAGCATTGATATCTTTACTCTGCCAGCCCGATGCACTCTGGTCAAAAATACAGTTGGTGCAGTTACATGCCGGACAGATATTGCGGCACGCATAGCAGCGGATACATTTGCTGTACTGTTCTTTCCAGAAAGCAGCCTTTTCCTCTTGCCCCATGGCTTCGATGGCTTCTACATCGGAAAAATCTTTTTCTGTACACCAAGGAGTTACGTCCTGGCCGATTTTACGGTCAAAGGCAACTGGATTTGGATGACGGCATTCTTTGCAGGCTTTGGCCATTGGCACTTCTGCCCCTTCCGGTAACTTGGCCGCAGCTTTGGCACTCTTCATACCGGAGCATGGAACGCCGATGATAATGCTTTTATCGGCGCTGATGCGTTTATCCTGAATTAAACGGTTATAGGCTCTGGTATCGCAGCCTTTGGCAAAAATGGCAACCTTATCTTCGCTGTAAATAAAATCAATCAGATAGGTGCTCAGATTTTGCTGGCAATATTCGTCCCAGATTAATTTATCCACATCTGCAGCGGAACGGATCATCACTGGCGTGGAATTATAGGGCATGGTGCCTTTTTCCCAGCCGATTACCACAGTGGCTTCACCGGATTCCAGCAATTCTTTGGCAACTGCTCTCATTTCACTCTGGATATCACTCATTGGTTTCCACCGCCTTTACTTCAACTTTCATATCGTCACGGAATTTATCATTTGGACCGATTGCTTTCACTTCTTCAATCATTTCGGTAACTACCTGCTGGAACTTGGGACCTTCCGCACCGGAAATCCATCTGGTATGGAACCGTTTGGGGTCGATGCCCATATAATCCATCATACGGGTGATTAACAGGAACCGGCGTCTTGTATAGTAGTTTCCTGTGGTGTAATGGCAGTCCCCAGGATGGCAGCCTGCCACCAGCACGCCGTCAATGCCTCTCTGAAAGGCCCGCAGTACAAACTGCGGATTTACACGGCAGGAGCATGGCACACGCAGCACACGAACATTTGGTGGATACTGCAGACGGCTTGTGCCCGCCAGGTCAGCGCCGGCATAGGTACACCAGTTACATGCGAAAACCAGAATTTTAGGTTCAAAATTTTCTACAGAATTGTTTGACATAATGCATCCACCTCCGCTAAGATTTGCGCGTTTGTAAAGTGTTTCAGGTTGGCAGCACCGGAACGGCAGGTAACGGTACAAGCACCGCAGCCCTGACACAGACTGCTGTTCACATTGGCAACTAAACGTTCTACGGTCTTACCAGCTCTTCTTTCCTGGATGGTTTCCAGCGTAATTGCTTTATATGGGCATACAGGTACGCACAAACCGCAGCCAGAGCAAATCTTGGTATCAACCTTAGAAACAGTCGGTTCTGTTTCCAACTGATCCTTAGACAGCAACGCACATACTTTCACCGCAGCAGCGCCAGCTTGTGCTACCGAGTCTGGAATATCCTTCGGACCCTGGCAAGCACCGGCCAGGAATACACCGGCTGTATGGGTTTCCACCGGCCCTAATTTTGGATGGGATTCGGTAAACCAACCGTCTTTATCATAGCCAATCCCAACGATTTGCGCCATTTTTTCGGAGTCAGACTGTGGAATCATAGCATCAGCCAAGATTACCAAATCGGCATTGATTTCTACTTGCTGACCTAACAGGGTATCTTCCCCTTTTACCATCAGCTGCTCGCCGTCCTGATAAATTTTGGACACACGACCGCGAATATATTCTACGCCGTATTCTTCTCTGGTACGGTTGTAAAATTCATCATACATTTTCCCAGGCGTACGAACATCCATATAGAATACATAGACTTTGGTATCTGGGCAATGGTCGCGAATCATGGTAGCTTGTTTTGCTGTGTACATACAACAGGTTCTGGAGCAATAGCTTCTGCCATGTTCTGGGTCACGGGAGCCTACGCATTTTACCATCACAACAGTTTTCGGTTCTTTATGGTCAGACGGACGCACAATATGTCCCATGGTCGGACCAGACGCATTTACCAGACGTTCAAAATGTAAGCCGGAAATTACATCTGGATATTTTCCATAGCCATATTCGCCGTAAACGCTGTGGTCAAACTGGTCATACCCAGTAGCCATAACAATGGCGCCGTATTTTTCTGTTACCAGTTCATCCACCTGTTCGTAATCAATGGCTCCGGTTGGGCAGAATTTAGAGCAAATTCCGCAAACATCCTTACCGTTTGCCCGACTCTTGAATTTCAGGCAGTTCACCCGA
>CABUKW010000093.1 GCA_902492275.1 uncultured Peptococcaceae bacterium | reverse complement strand
GGCAACACAAAAATTTTATATTTTTTTCATTGTCTACTTGACGGGTAGCACACCAATCTTGATGCCCATTTGTATTCAATTAATCCCTGTCAATGATGTATTCACATTTGAGATGCGAGCATTTTTAGTAGCAACTGTGTTTGTACTCTCACTGGCTGCGTTTGAGCTGTTGCCCAATATGCTAGTCGGGTTATTATTGCCGGTTATGTATGTGATTCTTGGTGCAGCGCCGGTTAATACGGCTTTGGGAATTTGGTCAGCCAGTTTTATGATTTTTATGGTTATTGGTGGGATGATTTTTGCGAATGCTTTGGATGAGAGCGGGCTGTTACGTAGAATTGTATTGTGGGCTGGGACCAAGTGTCACGGTAGTTTGTTAAAATTATTAATGGCATTGATGGTTGCAGGTTTGGTCGTTATGGCAATTTCATTTGCAGGGGGCTGGATGATAACGCTGGTGTTGTGCTATGGTGTCGTAAAAGCATTGCATTTAGAGAATACCAAAGAAGGTATCTTAATTATGATTGTCAGTCAGATCGTATCAACAGCGGCTTTAAACTTTATTTATAACCCTACGGCGATTGCGTTATGGGGCGGCGGAGCCCAAATGGCGGATCCAACTTTTGAAATGAAATGGTGGATGCAGTATGTATACGATGCGCCCTACATTGTAATTCAATTTATAATTGTATTTATTTTTTATAAATTATATAAGCCAGAAAGACAGTTAAAAGGTGGACAAGAATATTTTGAAACAGAGTATGCAAAATTAGGAGCAGTTACAGTAAAAGAGAAAAAGGCCGTTGTACTCACAATCATTTTATTTGCGTATATTTTCTCACAGCCTATTCACAAATTAGATATGAACTACGCATTTATTCTGATTCCAATGTTATTCTTTTTACCGGGAATTGATGTAGCGACAAAGAAGGGATCTTTAGACACGATAAATTTAGGATTTATTGTATTTATAGCTTCTTGCATGGGAATTGGTTCTGTGGGAGCTGCAGTAGGAATTGGGCCAGCCATTAGTACCTATGTGGCTCCAATGCTATCAAATTGTCCAAAACCAGTATTTTTATTCTTATGCATTATCTTTGGTATTATCATGAATGTATTAATGACACCGTCTGCTATGCAGGGAATGTTCCCAGGACCATTGGCTGCTTTAGGACAAGGAATTGGCATTTCCAGTCCGCTGATTCCATTCTTGGCCATGTTCTTCGCAAATGATATGGTGTTTTTCCCTTATGAGAATGCGTATCTGTTGGTTATGTTCGGTTTCGGTGTTATGAGTATGAAAGAATTTATGAAGTATAATGTGATTAAAATGGGGATTACATTGGTGTTATTTTGGGTTTTGGTACTGCCATGGTGGTATTTGCTGGGATTGATTTAATGAATAAGTAGATAGCAAAGGGGTTGTTTTATAATGAAAATTATTGATATGCGAATGCGCCCTCCATTTGGTCCATACTTGGATAAGGGCGGCATGTTTGACATGGAAGCAGATTATCCGTTTGCAGCTAAAAATTTTCCAGAACGTTTTGGCATGTGTACAGCACAGTCTGTGAAAGAGGCATCCATGGAACAATTATTTGCAGAGATGGACAGAGCAGGAGAAATGACAGGTGTAGTATCTATCCGTAAAAATGCTAGAGGGTATGAAAATGATGCTTTGGTGGATTTGCTGAAAAAATATCCAACTCGTTTTGTAGGTGCTTGCGGCATTGCTCCTGATGGCAGTGAAGAAACGATTTCTGTATTACAGAATTATGTGTTGAATGGCCCATGTGTAACAGCTTTTATGGAGCCAGGGTTCCATGGGGTGTTTATGGATGATGAAAATATTTTTCCAACCTATGAATTTTGTGAAAAACATAATATTCCACTCATGATTTCATTTGGAGGATTTCATGGTCCTACAGCAGAATATTGTAATGCATTGCATGCAGATACTGTGGCAAAGGTATTCCCAAAATTGAAGCTGGTGTTATGTCATGGCGGCTGGCCTTGGGTAGAAGCGGCAGTACATTTGACCTTTAAGTCGCCCAATGTATATTTATCACCGGATATTTATGCATTGCATGCGGCAGGCGCACAATCCTATATGGAAGCAGCCAACTATATGTTGAGAGACAAGTTTTTATATGGTTCTGCCTATCCTTGTGTGGATGTGGAAGGCTCTGTGGCCCATTATCTTGCCCATTTACGTCCAGAAGTGGTGGCAGATGTCATGTATCATAATGCGGCCAGATTTTTGGGATTGGAATCGTAATGAAAATATAAGGCTGCGTCACATTACAACGAGTATCATGCAAACTGTGACAAAATTTTAAAAAGTGGAAATAGGAAAATTTGAAAACACCTTTGCACGTTTCGATTGTGAGAAAATGCAAAGGTGTTTATTTTTGTTCAGCAAGAGCCAAATAATAGCGGCGAAGTATATCGGCGACAATATTTTCCTCTATAGATGGTTTAGCGTACATCATCATAAAATAGGTCATGGGCAAATAAAAATCGGTGACGTTTAGCGGAACCAGACTGCCATTTTTACGATAAATGTTATCTCGCGTCATACAATCTGCGGAAAGTGTGATGGCTTGTGTAGTTGCAGCTGTCTCCAGCATAATATAACGATTGCTTAGATAAAGTACCTGTTTGAATTTATCTAAGAAGCCAGTTAATCCAGCGTCAATAAATTGGGGCATATTTTCTGTTTCAGGGCTAGAATAGTTGGCAATGGTGCATTCTTTGAAATCTTCTGATGTTATTTTTTCCCCGATAAGAGGATGATTACAACTGGCAAAAAATTTGTATTCGTCATCAAATAGTGGGATTATTTGCATTTGATTTCGTTTAGCAAATTGATAAATTTCATCTTTTGTTTTTTCATTGTAATGGCTAATACCAATGGTATAGGGCTGCGATATGGTTTCCTGTAAAACATCTTGCAACTGTCGTTCAAATAATTTTAATTGAAGCCTTGGATACTTTTGCGCCACTTCGCAGAATACCTGATTCATGGTGCTGTTGCAAATCATGGGCAGAGCGACGATGCGCACGGTTGTATGGGTATCGGCGGTTTCATAAGCAATGTCCTGCCAGCGGCGCTTGCTGTCGTTGTAAAGCTGCAATATTTTTACGCAATCGGCATATACAGCGAAACCTGCCTTGGTAGGGGTGATGCCATGTTTGGAGCGTTCTAACAACGGAAATCCCAGCTCTTTCTCCAGCGCAGTCAGCATACGGCTCAAGGCTGGCTGCGCCACAAATAAAGTTTTAGAGGCCTGATTAATAGAACGGGCCTTGACAATTTCCACGAAATATTTCATTTCTTCCAGTTTCATAGGGATTGCTCCTTCAGCAATAGTTGTTACTTCTATTATACCAATTCAAGCTATTTTGTCACTAGCCAAAAAAGATCGTGGCTGTAAAACAGTGCGAAAAGAATGTTTGGCGGCGTTCTGTTTAAGCATAAAAAATACGGGAATCGCGTTTGGCGATACCCGCATGATTAAGGTTTATGCAGTTCAGCCTTTGCCTGCTACACAGGGAATGCGCAAAATCTGGCCGATGTTGAGCGTGTATGGCGCATACAAATTGTTGAAGCGGGCGATTTGCTGCCAGGTGATGCCGGGCACTTGTGTCTGATAACTGGCAGCGATTTTAGCTAAGGTGTCGCCGGCTTTTACTTCGTAGGTATAGCCGCCGGTTGGGCAAACCTCTTCTTCTTTTTCTTCCGGCTTTGGTTCTGGCTTGGGCTGGGGTTTCGGAATGGGTTTAGGCTGCGGTATTTGTTGAGCTTGTGTATTGCAGGTGCCGTTGGTGCAAACATTGGTCACCACCATAAAATCTTTGGTCTGGAATGCGCAGACGCAGATTTCCAAAATGGCTACGGCGCGGATTTTGGAGGTCTGGCAAGGCGCGCCTTCGATTTTGGCGTCGGTGTATTCCACCCGTTCCCGGCAGCGAATCATGGTATCATCGTTGATACAGTCGAAGTTGACCACGGTGGTAAAAGGAATATCGGCGCTGGTTTCCCGCAGTTCCTGTTCACAGTTGCAGGCCACATAGTATACCTGCACGTGAATGACGCCTTTGATGATAACCTTGTTGCAGATTTTCTCGTAGCTGACATTGCGCACGCAGGCGGTCATATTCTTGGTATTCTTCACCAGCATATTATCCACGTCCATCGGCGCGTTGACATCGATTGTCTGGTTGACATTTTCCTGATGACATTTGCGGCCGATGATGTCTTCCACACGGATGCGGCAGCGGTCTACCAGAGCGCCTTCTACGTTGGTGACAATATTCATCTTGGTCAATTCGGTGACTTTCACCATAACCTGCAAAATGACGTTGGCTTTCACCATATTGCAAGGCTGCGGTCCCATCAGCTTGGCTTCGCAGAATTCCATGCGGCATTTGGTGTAAACTTCCATATCCGGTTTGGCGCCGGGTACGTCCAGCACAACAGAGAATTCATTGTCGTAGCACTGGGCCTGCACGGTGTCGTCACAGGCGTCTACGTAGTAAATTTGTTTATGCAGCGTTCCGCGGACGATGACGCGGCCAGGCAGCACCTCATAGTCTAAATTCCGGCAGACGGCGTCCATATCATAAATTTTACGAGCCGGCTTACACAGCATGTGTTCCACCGAGATTGTGGATTGCTTTTCGGCGGCGCCCACCAGACATTCTACCGAGAACGGCGCTTTTTGTACGCTGATGCCCTCGCCGTAACAGTCGGTAACAACGTCCAGCGTCATCATTTCTACCACTTTGACATCAACGGCCAGCACCGCTACCTGATAGAGCAAATCGGTAGGAAATTCGCCGTTGGCTGGGTTGGTGTTGACAAACAGAATGTGTCCGTCCAGCAGCGCTTCCATTTCCGGCCGTGCGCCCTGAATATGCACGAAGTCGGTAAATTCTTCCCGCATGATGGTAAATTCCTTGACGACATAGTCCCCTTCTTCTACATAATAAATCTGTTTATGCAGAGCCCCTTTGACGATGATTTTATTGGGAATGATTTCGTAATCCAATTCTACGATTTCGGCATGAATATCGACAATTTTACGGGCCCGGGCCGGCAACTGAATGTTGCGCACAATATCTACCTGGGCGGTGCCATTGCCGACGATATGCTGTACCTTGATGCGCTTTTTATTTTGGGTAATTGGCTGCATGTTTTTCATCTCCTCCCTCCAAAGCGATTTGTCGCTTTATCAGTATACTATATGAGCAAGCTGCCTTTTTTGTGCCAGCTTTTTTGGAAATGCAGAAAAAATCAAGGAACCTTTTGCCGGATGCCGATTGATGAATTGCTGCAGAAAAAACAAAATTTTTCTGCAAATTTTTTATTTTTAAGGCGCCAAAATTGCCAGTTGTTACGTCTAAATTAAGGAGAGAACAGCTTCCCTGCAATTGGCAGAAAATTTTTTATTGTTGGTATGGTATTTTGTTGGTACTTGTAGTATGATTAGTGCTGAACGGGAAATAACGTAGAATTTTTTGCAGCGATAAGGGATTTGACAGAAAGGGGCATTTCTATGAATGAGTATTCAAATCGTAAAAAGCGATATCGATATAAAGTAAAACGGGCATCGGTGGTGATGTTCTGCAGTGTTGGTGTTTTATTGGCGGTGGCGGCCGGCTTGTTTCTGCACAGTGTTACGGCGCAGGATAACAGTGTGCAGGTAGCGTCGGCTGGGAATGGGGTTTCTACCATAGCTGATGTGCAGCAGGAACAGGAAGAACAAGCTGCGCCAGAGCCGGAAAACGACAATCCTTATGGCATTGATCCGACTAAGCCTATGATTGCGTTGACCTTTGACGACGGTCCTTCCCAATATACGTGGGATATTGTGGATGCTTTGAAAAATCATAATGCGCGAGCCACCTTCTTTTTATTGGGCAGTCGGGTGGCTACCCATCAGGCGGCCATTGACAATGCGTTGGCTTATCACAATGAAATTGCCAGTCATACCTTTGCCCATAAAAATTTAACCAAGCTGACCGAGTCGGAAGTGGTCGAGCAGGTGCGTTGGGTGGATGAAGCGCTGCAGCAACAACATAACTATACGCCTGTGTTGCTGCGTGTGCCTTATGGCGCGAAAAATGAACAGGTGCAGGAAATTTTAAAAGCAGAAGGCAAACCAATCATTGGTTGGTCGGTAGATCCATATGATTGGAAGGTGAAAAATAAAGAGAAAGTCGTCAATCATATTCTGAATAGTGTGCAGGATGGCGATATTGTTTTGATGCACGATATTTATGGGCCTACGGCAGAGGCTGTGGCCGAATTGGTACCGGCATTGCAGGAGCGGGGTTATCAACTGGTGACGGTCAGCGAATTGTTCAAGTTCCGCGGCGTAACGCCGCAGGCCGGGCAATATTATCGCTCCTTGCCGCCGCAGCAAGCAGATTGAAATCATGCAGCAGAGATAGAGGTATCAGCGGAGGAAGCTTCGCGATAGCTCTATTTTTGTTGGCGGATTTTTTTGATTTGACAAAAAAACAGAAAATCATTATAGTGAATTTATCGTAGCGTGAGAAGGAGTGAATGGAATGCAGCAGGAAATCGTCATTATGAATATGTCGCAAATTTATGAGCAGGAAAATTTTTACCGACACCGGCGTTTTCATTGGATTGACTGCACCGACTTAAGCGGCGTTAATTGCTACTGCACGCCGGAAGCGGGACAGCTTTTGCGGCAACGGATTGCGCCCTTTGGACCGGAGGGGATTCATTTTTTAGACTCAGGGAATTATCATTATATCAGTGAATTTTGGTTAGAGAAAATCGCCGAGCCTTTTCATCTGGTGGTGTTTGATTATCACAGCGATATGCAGCCGCCGCTGTTTCCCAATTTGTTATCCTGTGGCGGTTGGGTGCAGCAGGTGTTGGATACCAATGCCTTTTTGCGGAAGGTGTGGATTGTGGGGCCGGAGCAGAGCTCTTTTGCCGCCATTGCAGAAGGTTATCGCAGGCGATTAGTCTGCATCAGTTTGCAGCAGTTGCAGCGGGAAGCTACAGCGTCGGTGCTGAACGGTTTATTGGAAGATAATTTGCCGGTATATGTGTCGTTGGATAAAGATGTGCTGAGTCGCCATTTTGCCCGCACCAACTGGAGTCAGGGCAGCTTATCGCTGGAGGTGCTGGAGCATTTACTGGGACCGGTGCTGCAAAGCCGCCGGTTGATTGGCGTGGATATTTGCGGCGAATGTGCCGAAGGTCTGCAGATGCTGTATCAGAATGAGGACGAACAAATTAACAACGAAACGAATAGAGAGTTGCTGGAATTTTTGCTGGCAGGTGCTAAAGCCCGCCAGTGAAAACCACAGTGATAAAAATAGGGCCCCGCGCTGTTAGTCAGTGCGATAGCCCCTGTTTTTTTTAAATAGATAACAATAAAGTTATACGGTTAAGAACATAGCGTCTTTGACCTTTTTCACCGTTTCGTTGCCGATTTCACAGGCTTTGGCAGTACCGGTAGTAATGATATCGCGTACTTCATCGCGGTGGGCTTCATAGTAAGCCCGTTTTTCGCGGAATGGATCTAACAAGGTATTTAGGCTGGCGGTCAGCATTTTTTTGCAGGCGACGCAGCCGATGGTTCCCTGCCGGCACATTTCACAAATATTATCATATTCGTTAGGCGTGAAGGTTTGATGATATTTATTGACCACGCACACCTCTGGATGGCCTGGATCGCTGGCTTTGATGCGGGCTGGGTCGGTAACGGCAGTTTTTACCTTGCGGGCTACCTCATCGGCAGAATCAGCCAGATAGATGGCATTGCCCAGGCTTTTGCCCATCTTGGCGTTACCGTCTAAGCCCATCAAACGGGAACAGCTGCTTAACATATGCTGCGGTTCCTTCAGTACCGGCGCATACATTTCATTAAAGCGGCGTACCAATTTCCGGGTCAATTCCATGTGGGGCAGTTGGTCTTCTCCTACGGGAACTAAGTCGGCATTACAGAAGGTGATATCAGCAGATTGGCTGACTGGATAGCCCAAGAAGCCGTAGGTCAAATCATCATAGCCGTATTGCGCCGCCTCTGTTTTGATGGTTGGGTTGTGGCGCAGCGTATTCACGCTGACCAACAGAGAATAGAACTGGGTCAATTCGGCAATGGCTGGCACATGGGATTGCTGTACCCAGGTAACCTTGCTGGGGTCTAAGCCGACAGAGAGATTATCAATGGCAATTTCATAAATACTGTCGTGAATAAGCTGTGGCCGCTCGAAATGGGTGGTCAGCGCCTGTACATCGGCAATGAGAATAAAGGTTTCATATTCCTCCTGCAGTTTAACACGGGTCTGCAAACTGCCCACATAATGACCGATATGCAGCTTACCGGTTGGACGGTCGCCGGTCAAAATACGTTTCTTTGTTTGTTCCATCATTATCAGAACTCCTTTATATGGGAATTTTTTCTTTCGATTCATGCAGCCAGCAAAACCGCATTGCTGGTAAAAATAGCTTATCTAAAAATTATAAAAGGAAATAATGGCTTTGTCAATGGAACTGTTTTTTGAATTGTGCAAATCAGCTTAACAAGGACGATTGAAGCTAGAGCGGATAAGTTTTAAAGTGGAGGCGGATTGAAAAAAACGGTTTTTGTGTAAATATAATAAGAAGTATGTTATAATAAGCGTAATAACTGTCGGAAGGTGATTCTATGCATCCCAAATATCATAACAGTTACTATTGGGAAAATCTAATCCGCAGCCGTAAGCTGATGGAAACCTTTAATAATGAGCCGATTACAGAACATTCGGTGTTTTTTCAGGGGATTATTTATAATAGCTTTGGACGGCGTAAATTGATAGAGGATGTGCTGCATTTTTCGTCTTTGGATGCGCTGAGCGGCTATCTGCACTATGTCTTTTTGCCTACAGCCTTTATGTCCTTCACCAATGAAGAAAAAGGAATTATTGTTCCCTTGGGGTTGTCCTTGTTAGAGTTAATCGGCTATTTAAGCCATAATGATTTTATACGGTATCACAATTATTTGCAGCCTATGTATCAACTGCTGGAGTTAAGCGAGCAAGCGGGAAAGGAAGAGGGTGCGGCGCGCAGAAAAACGTTGGTGCGCCTGGAGAGTATCTTTAATTATTCCTTTCAGATGGACAGAGATGCCTATGCCATGATGCATATTTATGAATCTACACAGGAATTGGGCGAATATTTTTCCAATCTGTATCAAATTGACGGCGATAAACGATTGGGCGCTGAATTATTTTATCATAAAACCGGGCTGCGCAAGGCTGAGTGGGAATCTTTGTACCAGCAGGCTGCCAGCAATGTTTTTTCCAGCCGCAAATTTATGAATTGCATTTCCAATTTGCTGCATACAATGTGAAAAAATATTAGTGAAAAGATATTAAAAATTGCAAAAAAAGCTTGACGGCTTTTGCAGAAAGTGCTATGATATAAAAGTCGTCAGCGACGAGCGGGCGTGGCGGAATTGGCAGACGCGCTAGATTCAGGTTCTAGTGGGAGCAATCTCGTGGAGGTTCAAGTCCTCTCGCCCGCATTTTTCTAAGAGTTCGAGAAATCGGGCTCTTTTTTATTTTATATGCTTTTTTAGCTACAATTTATATTTTAAGCTAACGGCAAATAATTCTATAAGAGGGGGAGGCGGTATACATGACGGTTTTGTTGTTATCTATCAGGCCACAGGCTGCGCAGCAAATTTTGCAGGGAACCAAGCGCTATGAATACCGGCGTTGCTGCCCTGCCAGAAAAGTGTCAACGCTGTTGTTGTATGTGACAGCTCCAGTGCAGCGTGTGGTAGCCAGTGTGAAGGTGTTATCCTGTTTAGAGGGAACGCCCGAGCAATTATGGCAGCAAACAGCAGCGGGCGCCAGTGCTGCCAGCGAACAGGTGATGGCCTATCTACAGGGCTGCACAAGAGCCTGTGCCTTTGAATTGGGCGCTGTACATTGTTTTGCTTTGCCGAAAACGCTGGAAACCTACGGAGTACATCAAGCCCCTCGTTCTTTTGTTTATTTGTCAGAGGACATTTTATAGGCAAAGCAAGAACGCGGAATTTTAGGATTTGGTGAAGATTTTTTCCAGAACCGTGAAGAGTCTTTACCTTATTTTATTTTTATGGTAGTATAATTGTGACAGCGACGTAATCGCTGAAAAATGACACAGGAAAGAGAGGATTCTCATGAAAAGAGCCTTATCTATTTTATGCATCCTGTTTTTGGCTATGGGCTTGGTGCTGGGTGGCTGTAGCAACAATAATCAGGAACAGGAGCAGCAGCAACAGGAAGAACAGCAAACCCCAGGAGAGATTTCTACTTTAACTGGCGAGTTCCAAGGACTGGCAGATAGCCATAGCGCGGAAGTAATTGTAGATGGAGAAGCCCAGTCCTATCAATTTTTTGATGAAGACGTTGCGGCGGCTTTGGAAACCATGGAAACCGGAACTATCATGCAATTTGATGTGGAAACTGACGCTGAAACGGATTTGCAGACCATTGTAAAGCTGTATGATGCGCCGGCAGAAGGATAAACGATAGCCTTCACAAAATCACAGGACGGACACATTTATTACAAAGGTGTCCGTCCTGTTTTGGTTTACGTGAAACTTTTTACAGCAATAAATCCAGTACCATACCGGAGATGGCGGCGGCCAGGAAGGTGCAAAGAATGGCTAAGGCGGTGCGACGGTTGCGCTTTTGCAATAGCACCAGATAGCTAAATCCGGCGGAGGAGCCTAAACCGGCTATGATGGCGCCGAAGGACAAGGTGCCCTGCAAAAACAGGGTGGTCAATAAAATAGAAGTACCGCAGCCGGGAATTAAACCAACCAGAGCGGCCAAAATGGGCTGCCAGAGGCTATCGGATAGCAGCAGCGCGCCGATGCGTTCTGCGCCTAACAGACTGGTGATTAGGTTGATAACCAGCATGGTAAGGAATAAATAGGCAGTAATGTACATGGTATGCTGTAAAACATGAAAAAACGAGAAGGTTTCCGTTTTTTCGTGATGGCATTCTTCGGTCATCAGCACCGGCTGCAAGGCGTGGTAGCGGCGATAGCGCAGCCAGGTGAACAGCCAGAAGCAGTAGCCCCAGAAAAGGGCGATGATAACTTTGCAGACAAGCAGACGCAATACGGTGGAGAATTGGTCGGGATGGGCCAGCAGAATGGGTAGCGCCTCATCGGAGGTGGCCAAAAATACAGCGATTAACGCGCCGCCGCTGATACGTTTATAGTTGAACAGCGTGGCGGCTGCAGCAGAAAAGCCGCATTGCGGAATGCAGCCTGCAATAGCGCCCAGCAGGGGGCCAGCAGGACCGGTGAGCAGATGGGCGTAGTTGGACAAATCCATGCGGTGCTCCAGCAGTTCTAACAGCACATAAACGAACAGCAGGAGCGGAAAAATTTCGATGGTGTCAAGGGCAGTATCAAGCAAAATATCGAGCCAGTCAATCACGATGGATCCATCCTTTCTGAAAAGTTCTCTCTATTATACACTTTTTGGAAGATAAGTCCAACTATTTTTTCAGATTTTCAAGGCGGGCACAACCTGCTTTTGCATAAATGGGAATTATGTAAGCGGATAAAAGGAATCAATGTATAAAGTTTGTAAAAGAAAAGG
>CABUKW010000092.1 GCA_902492275.1 uncultured Peptococcaceae bacterium | reverse complement strand
AAGGGCAGTTGTATGTCCATGTCCTCCATGCCAGCCGATTCCGACACGCTGACCGATTTTCCATTTGCTGACGCCCTCGCCTAATTTCGCCACTGTGCCGACTACTTCGTGTCCGGGAATACGGGGATAAGAGGACGCCGCTCCTTCAATTACTTTAGAATCTCCATGACAGATGCCACAGGCTTCTACTTTCAAAAGCACCTGACCTTCTTCCGGCTGCGGGACAGGAATTTCAACTAATTTCATAGGCTCGCCTTTTGCCGCTACCTGTATTGCTTTCATCATTTTCATAAAAATCAACCTCCTGTTTCATATCCATGTTTGCTTTAAAACAATCTGAATTGTTTAATTCTATTTAATCATAGCCGAGAAAAAACCGCTTGCCCGTTTCTCCAAAAAAATTGCACAATCCTTTTCTTTTGTTTGGTATTTCCGGTGTGCCCTCCGTAGTAGAAAATAAGAAAAGATTTTTTGAATTTTTTCTGAAAATCTTTGGCAAAACTGCCTTGTGTGGTGTAGTAGGTATCGAAAAGATTTCAGAGGGTTTGGGATACTTCCCAACAAGCAATTTTCAACCGACGCGCCGTAGCGCAAGAGGGCGAAAATACGGAAAAGGGTACTCTTTTCCTATGCTTGCTACGAAACTTTTCTTTATCAGACTACGAAAGGACATGAAACGCAAACGTCAGAAGTCGGACAGGCGAAAAAACGGATTGCCGAACTTGACCGGATTTTCAAGCGGATTTATGAGGACGATATCAACGGCACAATCAGCCATGAACGGTTTTTGAAACTGTCTGCCGAGTATGAAGCGGAACAGCGGGAATTAACGGAAAAGGTGAACGCGGAGCAAAAAGAAGTCGATACCTACGAACAGAACAAAAGCGATTTTGACAGCTTCGCCGCCATTATCCGAAAGTATGTAGGCATAACAGAATTAACGCCCGCTATCGTTAATGAATTTATCAAGAAAAGACGGCATAGCCCTTGTTATGGGGCTACGCCGCCTAATCGAAAATTACTTCCTTGTGACCGAAAACCGTTCTTTAATTTTCTTTTTCTTTTGTGTCTAAGGCCGGAAGAATTAAATCTTCTATGCCAACATTCAATACCTGCGCTATAGCCCACAATTCATAATCGGCTACAACGCGATCACATAACTCAATTCTGCTGATGGCTTTCTGGTCCAAAATCACATCACATAACTGCAATTTTGCCGCAAATTCTGTCTGCGTAATGCGCATAGCTTTCCGATACATTCTCACCTGTCTGCCACAAAGATTTTTCTTACCGCGAAAAGAATAAATTTTCATTTCAATCACTCCTAATTACTTGAAACATAACTATTGCTGCGATTGAAATTAGCACATAATTCTCTTTTCTTTACCCTAATAACAAGTAATACGAAAATTTCTGGCAAAAATAGTCTTCATTTTTACCAAAAGATTTTTTTGAATTATATAAGAATTTCATATAAGATAGAGAAATTCCTCATTTATCGCGGTTTTACAGGTTTCATGCCCGCACGCATAAAATATCCTAACAAAAAAGCAGTACAAGAACTACAAATTCTTATACTGCTTGTCAATTTCTTATATACGATTATGAATTTTATACACTGGTAAACTGATACTGCATATCTGCCTGATAATCACTCAATAGCGTACTCACCGGTTTCCCAAAGCGATAATATTGAATTACGTTGCCGTTCCGCTGTGCAATGCGTTGATCCACCTGCGGGTCAAACAAATAATCCACACCGTCAATCCGAACCGTCACCCATACATGGCTGCTGTAACCGCCCGCCGATGATTTGGTCTTACCGCTGACCACGTTGACATCCAATCCAATCGCTTGCAAAATAGCCGCATAGGCAGACGAATAATGATTGCACACGCCTTTATGATCCAACAAAATCGGCACTGCATAGCGCTCTGGATAATGCTGCCAGATTACGGCTGCTTCTTCCGCTGTAAACATGGTCATATCCAACTGACTCGCTGTTTGATAGGTCATATTCTGAATAAAATAATCATACGTTACTTTCACCTTTGTATAGGTATCCATGCCGCTGGTAAAATTCTGCGCCATAAAATCATCGACCAAACTGTTCAAGATTCCAAACTGCGTAGATTTCGGATGGAGCGCCGCACCATTTAGTAATTGCTGCACATCTGTCTGTGCTTGTCCCGAAAGCTCTGCCGCCGCATTGTTGGAAACGTCCGTCCGGTTTTCCGCCTCGTCTCTCTGCCCTGGTTCCGGCTCCACTTCCACATCTAACTGAGGTAGGCTGTTCCAATAATTGGGGTTGGTAAAACTCTCATCCAATTCTACATCACTGCCATCGGCATTGCCAGGCATATAGCTACCCTGACTCACGGTACTACTTTCCACTCCATTGGTGTAAATTTCCATAAGCTGCACATTTTCATCCCAAGCTACCGTAAAGCCCACCGCTGCACCGATATCGCGCAGCTTAAAATAATTGTTGCCGTTAATATTGTATGCTCCAATATCCAGCTTTTCCCCATCACAATATAAGGCAACCTGCGAAGGCTCCGCCTGCATCTCTAAGGCTCCGGCAGGAAACTGTAAGTCGGTTTCCCCCAATGCATAGCCTTTCGTCGTATTCAAATTAATGGCGCCTTTGCTTTCATCCCATTCCACCGCAAAGGCTTTATCGGTAGCCGCTAACACTGCCGCCATATCGCGCAATTTAAAATAATTACTGCCTTCAATATTATAGGGATAAATCTCCTGGGCGACGCCGTTTACCAACACTACCGTATTACTGCCCTGCGCTGTTACTGGTTCAGCCCCGTAAGCCACACCGGTCAACAAGCATGTACACAACAACGCCGCACCTGCAAGCCGTTTTATTTTCATTTCTACTGCTCCATTCCTTCCTCATATTTCAAGAAGTTGCAATTTTCAAACTATTTTGCTTTTTATTATACTACATAAGACCATATTCTGCAAAGGCTTCACAAAAAAATGCTGTAAAAAAATTCCGTTTTATTTTATAGAAACTACTTTCGCCATAAAAAAGAGCTGCTGTAATTGCTACAACAACTCTATATCGAGATCATTTTCCAATACTTAAAACAGGACTGTCAGATTTAGCATGCACGAAATCTGACAGTCCTGTTTTTTAATCGCTATTCAATTAATTTTTTACCACTTCATAAACACTGCTTCGGTCTGTGAAGTAAATTGTAACATTGTCATTTCTGGTCAGGTTGCCTAATGTAAACTGCGTTGTTGAATTTACATAATGGCAGTAGCAACCGTTGATTGTTGTATAGGAATACCCTAACTCATCTGACAGGAATTGAATATAACCACCTGTTGCGTAACGAATATCGCCTGTTTTGCTGCTCATAACCGTGATGGTCTTTTTGCTGCTGGAACTGGAATCCACAAGGATACGGTCTCCAACGCTGATAGCGCTGATACTGCTGTAGCTGGCGCCATTCTTCACCACAGAAATGCTGCTGTTAAACTGCACAGTCCTGCTATCATTGCTGGAAGTCTTCACTGTTAATGTGTTGGTAGAAGTATTTACTTTTGTCACTTCACCCTTCACAGATCCTGTTGATACTTCCAACTTGTTCAAAGTGCTGCCGGCAAAGGTTGCCACCACTTCATCGCCTACACTGATATCACGGATGTAAGAGCTGTGAACGCCTTCTACAATTAATTCCACATCATCCAGATATGCGCTGACTTTGTTGCCATTTTCATCCTGCAAACGAACCCAGTTGCCATTGGAATATACATCCACAACGGTCATATCCACCTGTTCATTCACATTAATGATTGTGACCTCATCATTGACTATTTTCATGCTGACTGTATCTCCAACACTTACAGAACTCAAACGAGAACTGGTTGTTTTGTAGAAATAAACCTTAACATTACTAGATACATCATAGGTTTCTGTTCCGCTGTCGGTGGTAACCTGAATCGTTTTGGCCGTGGTGTTTACAGCTTTTACAATACCTTCTACCAAATCGTTGGCCTTGATCCGAGTAACCTCATTGTTTTGCAGCGTCAACTCTACTTGCATGCCCTTGCTCAAGCTGCTCAAAGAAGCGCTGTCGCCGTAAAGCGTTACCTTCACATTGCTGGCCAAATCATAGGTCACTCTTGTCCCGTTGCTGTTGGTAATAATAATATAGTCATCGGTCGTATTAATAGAATATAACGTACCCTTTAGACCTTCAGAAATACTACGGCTTGTAACCGTAATTGCCGTTATCTGATTATTGGAAACCGTAATGTTGATACTGTCTCCTACCTGCAAATCATTGATAGAACCGCTAGAGCCACTATTGAAATTAACTGTTAAGCCACTGTTATAATAAGCTGCCTTCAAGTCATTGCCAGTTGTCAAATAATTAACAATTCGATTGGTCGTATCAATCGATTTCACTGTAGCGTTGCCACCATAGCTATCTGTATTTTCACCCACTGCAATCGCTACCATAACGCCTTCAGAAATAGTATAGGTGGCCAAATCGCCTTCCTTCAGACTGCTTGGCGTAGCAGTCAGCATACCGGAAATGCTGACGTCGATATTTTTAGACATCCGATAGGTGCGTAGACCAGTTTTTTCATCAATGGTAATGCGGTTGTTATAAACATCCACATTATAAATGGTGCCGCCCTTTTGTCCGTCGGAGGTTTCATCAATGATAATTTGGTTTGCTGTCTGGTCGTCCTTATCAACGGAAATCCGCACGCTCATATCAGTCATCAAATCAGAAAACGCCAACACAATGGTGCTGCCATCTTTGTTGATTTTTGTATTCTTATCCACAATGACAGTCTGTAGCTGACCATCTTCATCGCTGACCACAATTGTATTTTTCGCAGTAATGATGGAGTCGATGGTACCGCTCAGATTGGTCACCACCGTCGTATTGGTATTGGCGGCATATTCTTCTGTGCGTACTTCCAGATAATTCAGCAAACTGTTTTTGTAAACAGCATAAACCGAATCTCCCACCGCTAAGCCAGTCACGCCAATTTTTTTACAGCTTTTATCATACAATACGCTGTTAGTTGTGGCATATAAGCTGTAGCTTTTTCCATCGGTCCCGGCAATGGTAACATTAACGCCGCTTACAGCAGTAACCTTGCCGCGCACCACATTTTCTGTGTCAGCAGCCAATTTATCCTCTACCCGACATAAAAACGCTGCCATTTCTGCTCTGGTAACCGTATTTTTAGGCTTAAAGGTGCCATCGGTATAGCCGCCGATTAAACCCTTGTCATAAGCCAGTTTTACATAATTCAGATAATTGCTGCCAATGGAATTGGTATCCCCGAAAGATAAGGTTTCATTGGCCACACTGTTTACTTCACTTTCCGCCTTCATGATTTTAATCAACAGTTTGGCAATCCATTCCCGACTTGCGGCAGCGCTGTGATTGAAATCGCTGGCATCTACCAGACCTGCCTCGTAGGCAATTACAGCCACGCCATATGCACCAGCCCAGTCTGGATATTTAAACGGCAGATAAGTCCCCTGACTTGTCGATTCATTATACTGTAAGCCCATAATTCTGGTAGCCATCGTGATGGCTTCAAATTGTGTCACCGGATTATTTGGTCTTGCAGTTCCGTCCTCATATCCTCCAATAATCCCCCGTGCATTCATACGGTCAATTTGTTGAATGGCCCAATGATTGCTTGGTACGTCAGAAAACCCAGCGGCAAAAGCACTGACTGGAACAACCATAGTCAGAACAAAAGCCAGCAGGACTATCACTGACAATTTCTTTTTGTACTGCATGTCAAACCCCTCTCTCCTTTGTAGTCTGTAAAAAAATTATCCGACTGCTGCATAATATTTTGAAATTCGATATGTTTCGCCTAATTTCCTGCTTTATTTTGTAATTTTTTTGTAATTTTTAGCTTCTACAGTTATCACCGTTCCTGATCTCAACTTCACACAGCCAGTCCGTTTCTTCTCTTGTATTATACTAAAAAAATCTCCATATGGGAATAACATAATTGCACATCGATAGAAAAAAGAATGTGAAATTTATTATTAATTCACCCTCTGCCTATAATTAAAATAATTCATTATATTCCATAGGGAATTCCCATTGTTTTATTTTATCGTTCGCGTTATAATCAAGATAGTTATATAAAGGAGATGATCTCATCATGTCAGATTTAAAAATCGTAGTAATCGGTGGGGTTGCTGCCGGCCCTAAAGCAGCGGCAAGAGCAAAAAGATGCAATCCAGATGCTCAAGTAACCCTGATTGAAAAAGGCGAATGGATTTCTTACGGTGGCTGTGGTCTGCCTTATTTCCTGGGCGCAACAGTAAAAGATATTAACGACTTAATGACAACCTCTTGGGAAGCTGTGCGCACACCTGAGTTTATGAAAGCAACAAAGGATATCGACACACTGTTAGGCTGGGAAGCTACCAAAATTAACCGGACAGAAAAAACAGTAGAAGTAAAAGATGTAAAAACCGGCGAAATGAAGGTACTGCCCTATGACAAGCTGGTACTGGCTACCGGCGCAGAAAACTTCAAGCCGCCAATGGAAAACATCAACGCTACAGGCGTATTCGGCATGAAAACACCAAAAGACGCCGTTGACATGCAGAACTACATCAAAGCCGAAGGCGTTTCCAGCGCTGTTGTAATCGGTGCCGGCCTAATCGGGATGGAATGCGCCGAAGCATTTGCCAACTGGGGCTTAGATGTTACCATCATTGAAATGCAGGGCTCCATTTTCCCACAGGTGTTAGACCCTGAAATGGGCGCAGTTTTCCAAAACTACCTGGAAGGCGAAGACCTGAACTTTATGCTGGATACCAAAGTTGAAAAAATCCTAGTCAATGAAGAAGGCAAAGTATCGGGCGTACAGACCAACAAAGGCGACGTAGACGCACAGTTGGTACTGGTTGCCGTTGGCGTTCGTCCATGCGTAAAATTAGCTGTAGACGCCGGCTTGGAAGTAGAAAAAGCTATCATCATCAACGATCATTGCCAAACCAGCGACCCAGACATCTATGCAGCAGGCGACTGTGTTATGACCACCAACCTGATTTCCGGTCAACGGGTTTATGCGCCGATGGGCTCCACCGCCAACCGTCAGGGCCGCGTTATCGGCAACAATGTTACCGGCGGCGACGATACCCACAAAGGCGTTTTGAACACCGCAGTCTGCAAAATGTTTGACTGGTCCTTAGGGGCTACCGGTTTATCGGAACGGGTTGCCAAACAGTTGGGCTATGATACTGTAACCTGCATCGTTCCCGGTCCAGACATCACCCACTTTATGCCAGGCAAAAAATTAATCATGACCCGTCTGTTAGCCGACCGTAAAACCAGAAAAATCCTAGGCGTACAGATCGTTGGCCCTGGCAAAGTAGATAAACGTATTGATACCATGGTTGCCGCCTTAACCTTCGGCGCTACCATAGACGATTTGGCCAATATGGACTTGAGCTATGCGCCGCCACTGTCCTCCGCTATGGAAAATCTGACCAACGCAGCCAACGTAATGAAGAATACCATCGATGGGAAAGCCCATGACATGCGTTACGAAGAATTCAAATCCAAGCTGGACAGCGACGATGTGGTATTTGTAGACCTGCGTACCGCCCACGAACGCTCCCAGAAACCAATTCCAGCTAAAAATCAGCTGCATATCCCAATCGAAGAACTGCGGGCCCGTGCCAACGAAGTGCCAAAGGACAAAGAAGTTGTTGTCTTCTGCATCCTGAGCACCCGTGGCTTTGAAGGTCAGTTAATTCTTAACAATGCTGGTTACGACAATGTCAAATTTGTACAGGGCGGCATTCAGTTCTGGCCATTAGATAAATAAGATTACTGCCTGAATAATACACAACCGGACCTCGCGCTTGAGGTCCGGTTTTTTTGCAAAAAATACAGAAGCAACCCAAACCGATTGCTTCTGTGCCAGCTAAAGTTTGTTTTACATCTCATGTTTCGCTCTCCACTGCTTCACCTTGCGGTAAATCTCCAACCCATCTTTTCTGCCAAACTGCTTCAAGGCCTGCAAATACATCGCTCGATTTTGCCCGTTTTTGTACTGCATCAGTTCTATAATCTGCTCCATTCGTTCCTGATAGGCTGTACCTGGAAACAGACGCTCTGCCTCTCGGTGGACATACTGTTTTTCATGATATTTTTGAAATTCCGTTTCCAGATTGACCACCTGCAGCGACCGCTGAATATGCTTGCGCCGTTCCGAAGATTCATTGACCGCCGCAATACAGGTTTCCAAACTGGGGCAAATGACTATTTTGCGTTGAGGCTTAGCGCAATGGGCCCAATAATCCTGCACAGCCTGAAATCCTTTGTCGCGGCTCACAATGGCCACATGCCCTTCATAGCCGCCGCCAAACAGCGCGCCAATTCTGGAGGAAATATAAAAATCCAGCGCGTTTTTGCCGCTGCGCACCAGCTTACAAATTTGCAGCTCGCAGCCGGAATGCAAAAGATTTTGCAAATCGCCTTGCTCTATGCGATTGCAGGCGCCGCTGTAAAAAATCGTAACGCTGTCCGTTTTGCACAGATATTGACTGCCCTGCAAGCCATTGTGCTGTACATTTTCCCAATCCACCATAAAATGAATCATACCTGCATTCTCCCATACCATTGATACCCTGATTGATACATTTCCGATTATCCGCACTACAAAAAACGCAGAACAAAACGAAACCACCAATAGTTTGTCGTTGTTCTGCGAATTATGGTCTTTTACCAGTTATTTTTTCTAAAATCTATTTTCATTTTAATCAAAATCATCTAAAAAGTCAACAGTATGTTCTATTTTTCTGTAAACAATTTACAGCATTATCCGATAACGATATTTCAAGCGGCTTCCTCTGTCAAATTCAATATTATCCGGCGGCACCGCAATCATGCCCAGCTTCTGCGCACCCAACAGCTCGCAGGTGCGAATAGACGGATAATTGTCAATATCGCAGGTAATCTCCACATGCTCCATATGAGCCCGTTTGGCATAATCCATCAGTAACCGGCAAACCCGCACCGCATAATGATGGCCCCGATACTGCTCAAAAATCTCATAGCCCAGATGCCCCAACACCTCCGTCTGTCTGCTGTCTCCCACCCGCAAATCACAATGGCCAATGCGGGTACCGTCTAACAGCCGAACATTGAAAAATAAAATGGGCATCTCCCCCATATCCTTATGGCCTTTCGGCAATAACTTAGCCAAAGTCAACTTGATTGTATCATCCTGCATCCCTTCCAGTTCAATCATGTGCAATTCTCCTGTTCTGTTTTCTGACTGCCATTTATCTTATGCGTTTTTCCGCGCTGCAGTGTCATAACCGCTCAATCGTTCCTGCCTGCAATTCTCTATCTTCCGACAAATTCCATTATATAAAAGCGCTGAGAAAATGCAACGGCAAAATCGTTCTTTCGCTTTTTTCAACACCCCACTTGACTTTCTGCATCATTTGCATTATAGTCAGTAATGCAAACAATGCAGAAAAGAGATGACAGTATGCTATTGCATTTAGACTTTGGCTCTGAAATTCCCATTTACGTGCAAATCCGCAATCAAATCGTGCTGGGCATCGCCGAAGGAAAATTATCCGCCGGCGAAAAGCTGCCCACTATTCGAGCCTTATCAGAAGAATGCGGCATCAATATGATGACGGTCAGCAAAGCTTATCAACTGTTAAAACAAGAGGGCTACATTCACACCGACCGCCGCTCCGGCGCAACCGTTTGCCAGTCAGAAAGCCACACCGGCCCCAAGCCGGAAACCATCGCCGGTTTAAAACTCCGTTTAAGCGAACTGCGGCTGGCTGGCCTGAACAAAGCAGAAGCGTTAGAACTATGTCAAAAACTCTACGAGGAGGGAGAAGTATGACCACCAATTTGATTTTATGGGCCTGCGTCATTTGGCTGCCCCTGTTACTATACTGCATCCTGCAAAATGAAACCAAATTCAAAAAGAACATTGTTATTGGCGTTACCCTGCCTCAAGAAGCACGGCAGGACGCTGAGGTTTTGGCCCTGCTGCGCCAATTCAAACGGCAGATACTGCTGGTTTGTCTGGCGCTGATCATCATCGCCATTCCGTGCATGTTTATCAAAAAAATCGGCCTTATGTGTATGCTTTGGATGATTTGGATCGACTGCTCCATTGTGCTGCCCTATCTGCCCTATATCCGCTGCAACCAAAAACTAAAGCATCTGAAACAGCAGCGGGGCTGGCAGCAAAACCACAGCGCCACCGTCGTCGCCGATTTATCCGCAGCCACACAGCCTGTCAAATGGCTGTCGCCGTGGCTGTTCGCAGCGCCTTTCGTGTTGTCATTGCTGCCGCTGCCATTTGACCGTCCTTACTGGATTTTATACGCCATCAACGCTGTCACCATTCTATTCTGTTGGGTAGGCTACCGCTATCTGTACCGCAACAAATCCGAAGTGGTGGACGATAACATAGCCGTCACCGAAACGCTCACCCGCATCCGCCGCTATCATTGGGGCAAATGCTGGCTGTACTGCGCCTGGTTTCTGGCAGCCACCAGTATCCTAATCTGGCTCACACAAAAGCAGACGCTGCTCATGACAGGCGCAGTCTTGCTGCTGGCGTTCATCTTCGCGGCAATCGCCGTCGGCATAGAATTGAAAACCCGCCGCCTGCAGGAAACGCTGACAGCCCAGAGTGGAACCGGCTTCTATGTTGATGATGACGACAAATGGATTTGGGGTCTTTTTTATTACGACCCCTGCGACAGCCGTCTGCTCATCAACAACCGTGTCGGCATCAACACCACCGTCAATCTGGCCAAACGCTCCGGGCAAATTCTCGCTGCAGCGCTAGCCCTAACATTGCTGGCTCTGCCGTTACTGGGCGTCTGGATGGACCATTTAGAAAGCACGCCAGTCGCCCTTTCTATAGAGCAAGCCGCCGTCGTGGCCCAGCACACCGGCAGAGAATATCAAATCCCACTGGACAGCATCACCGAAGTGGAATATCTGAACGCTCTGCCCCAAATCAGCCGCGTAGCCGGCACTGGCATGGACACCGTATTGAAAGGCAAATTCAAAACACCCTGGGGCAGCGCCAGCACCTGCCTGGACCCCCGCACCGCGCCCTACCTTTTGATTACCTGCGCCGACGGCAAGCACTATCTTTTCGGCAGCAGCGACAGGCAGCAAACCATCGCCGTATATCAGCAACTATTAGAAAAAACACCGTAAAATAAAAACGCTGCGTTTCCATCGCATTGTTTCAAAAACTATGGAACGCAGCCTTTTCATTTCTCACAATAACAAACACACAGAAACACCTTGCAGCTCTCACTCCATACCCTTGACGCAGGAAAAATGTTCTCCGGCAAGGCGGCTTTTTGAAAAACGATACAACGCTTTTCTCATCGAATATACTGCATCACTCTTGACACTGGAAATTTTTCGTGTAGCAAGGCCGCTTTGTATTTTTTGAGCGACGCACCCTGACGGAATATCAAAATGGCCGCAAGACCCCACTCCACACCCTTGACGCAGGAAAAATGTTCTCTGGCGAGGCGGCTTTTTGAAAAACGATACAACGCTTTTCTCACCGAATATACTGCATCACTCTTGACACTGGAAATTTTTCGTGTAGCAAGGCCGCTT
>CABUKW010000091.1 GCA_902492275.1 uncultured Peptococcaceae bacterium | reverse complement strand
CGCCGCGGCCCCAACGAGCAGGATATGGCCCTGTATCCCCATGCTGGCTTAGCCCATACCCGACTGGCCATCATTGATTTAGAAAAAGGGCGTCAACCCATGACCAGGCAAGAAGGCAGCCGCCGTTGCACCATCGTCTACAACGGCGAACTGTACAACATGCAGGAACTGCGGCAGCTGCTGCAATACAGCCATGTCCGCTGGGAAACCGACAGCGACACCGAAATCATTTTAAATGGCTATCTGGCCCGCGGCGCCGATTTTTTTCAGGAACTGAACGGGATTTTCGCCTTTGCCATTTATGACTCTGCCGCCGACCAGTTATTTCTTTGTCGGGACCGGCTTGGCGTAAAGCCTCTGTTTTATCAGCAAACAGACGAGGAAATACTCTTCGGTTCGGAACAAAAAGCACTGTTCGCCGGCGGTATCACACCCAAGCTGAGCGCCGACGGCTGGGGTGAAGTGCTGGGCTTAGGGCCTGCCCGCACGCCGGGCCACGGCGTATTCCAAAATATGAAGGAGGTACTGCCTGGCCATTATCTCTGTATTCAGGGCCGTCAGATTAAAGATACCTGCTATTGGCAATTAGAGGCCAGACCGCACCGCCACACCTACGCAGAAACCACAGAGACGGTGGCAGCCCTAGTGCAAGACAGCGTGCAGCGTCAAATGGTATCCGACGTGCCGATCTGTACCTTTTTATCCGGCGGGCTGGACAGCAGTTTGGTTTCCGCCATCTGCGCCAAAAAATTGGCGGAGCAGGGCCAACAGCTGCAAACCTATTCCTTCGACTTCGTTGATAACGACAAAAACTTTCAGGCCAACAGCTTCCAGTCCTCGCTGGACCGTCCCTTTGTTGATATTATGGTCAAACACATCAACAGCCAGCATACCTACTTAGAATGCACCAATCAAAAACAAGCCGACTATCTTTACAAGGCGGTGGACGCCCGGGATTTGCCCTGCATGGCCGATGTAGAATCCTCCATGCTCTATTTTTGCAGTCAGGTAGCCCAGCACAATCGGGTAACCCTAACCGGCGAATGCGCCGATGAAATTTTCGGCGGCTATCCCTGGTTTCATCAACCGGCAGCCTTGCAGCGCCAGCATTTTCCCTGGTCCTATCAGATGGAAGCCCGCACCGCTTTGCTGAAGGATGAATTTTTAGCAGAAGTTCACTTGGAAACCTATGCCCAGATGGCCTATGACAAAACCATCGCAGCCACACCCCGCTTAGAAGGAGAAGACAGCCTGGAAGCCCGCCGTCGGGAGATTGCCTATCTCAATGTAGTCTGGTTTATGGCTACCCTCCTAAACCGCATGGACCGCACCAGCATGTATTCAGGCTTAGAAGCCCGAGTACCCTTTGCCGACCATCGCATTCTGGAATATGTGTTCAACGTACCCTGGGACATGAAATGTCACAATGGCCGCACCAAAAGCCTGCTGCAGGAAACAGGACGGGATTTGCTGCCCCTGGAAATTCTCTATCGCAAAAAGAGCCCCTATCCCAAAACCTATGACCCTGCCTACGAAGCCCTGCTGCGCAACCGTCTGCTGGAAATCATGTCTTATCCCAATTCGCCCATTCTAGATATCATCGACACCAAAAAAGTGCGCGCCTTTCTGAACACACCGTCAGACTACGGCCGCCCCTGGTTTGGTCAGCTTATGGCAGGCCCGCAGATGATCGCCTATTTACTGCAGATTAATTATTGGATGACAAAATATAAATTGTAAAGGAAAAGTGCCTTTATTTGAAAACAACATCTTCAAAATAAAGGCACTTTCCTTTTATTCATTTATCTACTTAAAAAATAATAATCTTTTAAGGTTTTTCCACCAGTTAGTTTAATCCAAATAAAGCTTCTGCATTTTTATATAAAATCTTTTCCAATTCATTTTGAGAAACACAAATTTCCTTCATAAAAGCATCGACATCTTCTAATGTTTCATAGGGATAATCTGACCCTAGCATAATCTTATCTATCCCAAAAACTTCTTTTGTACACTGAAAAGCTTCGTGAGAATATACGCCACTTGTTGTAACCCAAATATTATTTTTAAAATAATACTCTGGAATGTGTTTATTTACTGCAGGAGCAATTTTATGATACGTTTTCAGTCTTAATGTCATACGCTGAATAATAAATGGAAATACCTCTCCCAAATGTCCTAAAATCAATTTCAAATTTGGACATTTATCGAAAACACCTTTACAGATTAATCGCATCGTTGTAATGGAAGTGTCTATTCCAAAACCAAACGGTGATCCTGCCAATTGACCGCCCAATCCTGCCAAACGTCCACTGACTGGGTGGGTCGGATGTAAATAAATTGCTGCATTCAATTCATTTGCTTTCTTCAATAATGGTAAAAATTTGTCATCGTCTAAATGTTCTTCTCCATAATTAGAAAAGGTGAGCCAACCAATAAACCCTAACTCTTTTACACAACGCTCCAATTCTTCACAAGCTGCATCTACATCGTCTGTTTGCAAAGCTGCAAAACCAACAAAACGTCCAGGATATTTTTGCGTTGCTTCATACACATAATCGTTAGCTTCTCTAACTTTCTTAATTGCCGTCTTTGTGTCAAGTAATTCAATTCCTGGCGACAAACTTAATACTTGCGTATCAAAACCATTTGCATCCATAATCGCAATACGTTCTTCCAGCGTTTCTGGCAAATGAGTCATTTTATACTCATGCTTGATAGAAAAATTATCATTAAATTTCAATTCAAAACGCTCTGGATAATAAATAGGACATTCTGTGCGCGTTGCAAAATACTCCATTAATGATGCTGGATAATAATGCGCTTCTAAATCAATTTTCTTCATAACTACTTCCTCCTCATGTTAATTAATATTTTAAAATAACAATATACCCATTAGGGTAATTACAACCGCAAAGGCAATAAACGTAAATACTACACTCAAAATAGACGCTTTTATTAAATATTTTTTATCAATAAATTCATTTCCATGCAATAGCGCGGCACTAGAACTAGCTGATGGCGTTAACAATGCCAATAAAACGCACATAGCAACCATAATACTGGCAATTTCACCACTAAAGCCCATTGACGAAGCATAAGCATAAATAACGGGCATTAAAGATACACCTACTGCAATATTATTCACTACATTTGTAATCATAGCTGCCGCCAATCCAATCACGATTACAAACATAATAGAGGATTTTCCTTCAAAAACTGGTTGCATAATATTAACCAAAAACGCGGTGATTCCCGTAACCTCATCACTCATTGCCGTTGAAATGGGTTGAACGACAGCCAACAATAAAATGATTCCCCACATAACACCTTTATTAACCATTTCCTTAAAGCTAAACAGTGCTTTTCCTTCTGGTTTTATGATCATCATCAATATAATAACAAGCATGACTGTTCCAGCTGTTCCTATTTGATTTATAAATGTCGTTACAAAAAAATCTTTTGGCCCAAAGCTTGGCCAGACTAACATTACAATTAAGATTGCAAAAAATAAAAATACAATCTTTTGAGTTTTATTTAAAATTAATTCATCGGCAACATCCATTTTCTCCAAACTCAATTCTTTTAATTTGCTTACATCTGGTTTAAACACAAATTTAGCAATAGCTAGATAAACAAATATGGCAACCAACGTACAAACTGCCGCAATCAACATGTACTTTATATAATCTACTGATTGTCCAGACATATTTTCCCATGCACCCAACACTGCTAACGGTACATTTTTAAAAGGAATTAGACTCATTCCTATTTGAGAAGAAAACGCCAAACCAAAAATCATCATTAAATTATAACCATCCGTGCGTTTATATCCCAGTACATCACTAATACTATATAAAATACTCCAGCCAATAACAGTCGCTGCAACTGCACTGGTTAAACCACTCAGAATCGCAATCGACAATAAAAAGATAAAAGTAAATGTCCACGGTTTTCCCAGTACAGATTTCCGAGTGATAAACCATAAAGAAATAAATCGAGATAATCCATGATGTTCTAAAATAGCGCAAAAGATCAAAATGAAAATTAACATGATAATCAAAGGAGCCCCAAAACTAGCTTTCAAAACACCAGCCAAGTTCATATACCCTGTTAACACGATAGCAAGCATTCCCAACAAGCTAGGCCAAATTAAATCTACAAATACCCATCCATACAAACATCCAAAGAAAACACCTAATATTTTCATTCCCATTTCCGTTAAAGGTTCCACTGGAGGGATAAAACCAAAGCCAAAGGTGAACAAAATTATCATAAAACAGTGAAAATAATACGCTCCTGGATTTTTCTTCTCAGCCATAATAAATCATCTCCATTTCATACGACTATAACATAATGTTTAAACGAACTTGAAATTATCCTGATAATATCTCTCTATTGGATGTTTATAACGCTCTATCGGAACATCTACCGTGTGCATTAAAGTATCACCATCTTCCTGGCCAATCACGATCCACTTTAACCAATTGTCATCATGGTCAGGATAATCTTCACGGTAATGTCCACAACGTGACTCTGTGCGCATCAATGATGCCTTGATATACCATTCGGTAATAAAAGCGATGGCCTCTACCTCTTTTAACTTCATCAAATAATGGGCATCTGAAGCCCCCATTTGAGGGAGCAATTCCGCTTTCAAGGTTTCAATTTTATGCAATGCATTTTGCAGTGATTTTTCTGATTTGATAATGCTTACCTCATATGGATAAACAATGTTTTGGATACAGCGTAAGACTTCTTTTGCCGCAATCCCTGTCCCATTTAGCGGAGCATATAAACGTTTTTTCAATCTTCCCACTTCTTCTACATTCAAATCAACTAATGATACGCCTTGAATATAGTCAACCATTGCTTCTCCTGCAATCTTGCCACCACTAGCCGTAGATGCTAACGCAAAACCGCCTGTATAGACACCAGGATCAATACTGCGGCAACGACCGGCTGCATATAAGCCCGGCACGCGTGTAGCTCCTTTCAAATCAGCAACTAAACCACCATAAGACATTAACGGTTGCGGCATCCACTCTGTTTTCTGTTTAAAGAAATCAATACCTAAATCGACCAAACGGTTATAATTGATATACTGCCATCCTAATTTAGGTTTCACGACTGCAGCATCCTCTGGTTTCAATCCGCTGGTATCCATATAGCATGGGCCGCGTCCAGCACGCATTTCCAATGCCATACCGATCGTACTATAATGAGGGTCTGTATTTCCTCCTAACGTTTCAGAATAGCGTTTCATAAAATCTTCACCTTTGGCATTGACAAAACGGGCGCCTAATGGCAGCAGCGTCGTTTGTCCTTCCCAACCAAACAGTTTCGGTACATTCCATACCCGAGCAAATTCCATGTTACGAATTTCAGCGCCAGCACGAAAGGCCATAGCAATCCCTTCGCCAGTGCTGGGATTTTTCATATAAGAGCTTTTCCAACCGCCCATGCCAGTGGCAATCAACACTGCTTTCGCTTTAATCTGCACAAAACTTCCGTCAATCGTGTTAAAGCCAATTGCACCAACTACTCGCCCAGACTGATCTTTTATCAAATCTGTCAGCATAGTACGGCCAACACTTTCTACACCTTCTTCTTTGATAGCTTTTACTAATGCGTTTACCATACGCAATCCGCCGCTACCCTTTAATTTGGTTACGTAGAGCTTAATATGTTCCAGTCCTCGCTGCGGCACGCCAACTGTTTCAATACGACCCTCCTCATCTGTGAGATATTCACATCCCCACTGCCGATATTGTTCTAATATTTCATAAGTATCTTTAAATAAAGTTTCCATCAATTCTTGGTCACACAGACCATCGTAATAGTACACCCAATCTTTTACCCAGTCTTGGATATCTTCATTAGGCATTACAATATCTAAATCTCCACCTGCGCAAGCCATCAAACCTCCCCAATTTTCCGGACCTTTGTCTACCACCAGAACTTTTACGTCTTTATCTTTTTGTTTGATGCTGTGTGCGGCCCATAAACCAGAAGAACCGGCGCCAACGATTAAAATGTCTGTCTCATAGATACGTTCCATCATAACGCTCACCTCAATTTATTATTTTCAAAATCATTACTTTTTTTGGCAGTATTAATAACAGTTTGGAAGGGCCCGCGGCAAAATTTCTTTAAACGGATGTACATAAATTGCCTCTTTTGGACAGTTCATTTCACAGAGATAGCAAGTCATACAATCTTCTGGATAAGCAATATAAGCCTTTTTATATTCATTCACACGAATTACATCCAACGGGCAGGTTCTGGCACAAATACCGCAGCCAATGCATTTTTCACGATCAATCTTCGTAATCATGGTATTCACCTCTCATTTTGTTTTCCAACTAGACTCCTTCATTTAGAATCTGTATTCCAGTCAAAGCGCTTTGTCGACATCTGCTTGCTTTGTTATCTTTATCATAAACCAAACTAATCTAATTGAAAAATATGTGCTTTTCATACGCCTTATCGTTTATTCAAAAAAATGATAGTTTCCATCAAAATTTCATATAAAAAAGCATCTTCACATTGCGGCTAAGACACTGACTGTGAAAATGCTTTCTCTTTTATATATTTTATTGTTACCAATCCTGTCCATTTTTCTGACCGCTAACCGTCGGACGCAGTTCGTACAGCTTATTGATAAATAGTTCCTCCGCCCAGCTTAGCTGCCGTTTTTTGCGTAAACAGCCGACCTTTCTGGTCCACTGAAATTTTTCTAACTGTAAAATTTCCAATTGGGTACGATGAATACGATTACTCTGTTCCAACTCATACTGAGGCATAACGGAAATAGCATCAGTACTATCTAAATAACGACGAATACCGGTCTGTGTTTCTAGGATTAACGTGTCGCTCATGCAATACTCCTTGCCATAAACTGCAGCGATATAGGTATTGAGGTTATTATCCTCAAAAATACAGGGAAATTTTTTTAAATCTAAAATGGTAATTGACCTTCCCTGTAAAGGATGTCCCTTCCGCGCCACTACATGAAGCTGTTCCTGATATAATTCATCAAAAACCAGATGCTCCTTCTCGATCTGCCCCATGCGTTCTGTTTCAAGGTAGCTATCAATTTTTACTACCGCCAAATCTAATTGCCCCAGCAGCAAATTCTGTACCAGTACGTCCCATTTTTGCTTTTCCATTGTGTTGGCAAATTGATATTTCCTGCATTGCAGACACGCCTGCTGTAAAGCCAGAATCGCTTCCGCCAGTAAACCGGTCCCACTGAAAAAATTGGAGGCCAGTGTCATAGAACGGTTTTCCAATGTTTCTCTGTCAGAAGGAATTGCCTGAATCTCCGCAATTTGCTGTAAAATCCGTTGGCTGTACTGATAAGCTGCTTCACCGACTTCTGTGAAAGCCACGCCGTTGCTGTTACGATGGAACAGGATCACGCCCAATTCATGTTCAAGTTCTTTTAAAGCTACGCTCAAAGAAGGCTGTGATATGTATAACTTTTCTGCAGCGCCTGTAATAGTACCGCACTCTTTTACAGCCGACAAAATTTCCAACTGTCGCAATTTCATAATGCACCCTTATCTTTCTGCATACCTTTCCAAGTTTCTTGAATTACCTGCATGGTCTTTTGTTCTCGCAAAGAATATCCAAATTTACGGCAGACCCACCCAGATTTATAAGTCCAGTCAAAATCTTGTATCGGCACAATTCTCAAATTCTGTTGATAATTTGCATTGTCATAAGAAAGTCCAAACTCTGGTAAAAAGGTTGCATAAAAATTAGATTTTTCTACTAAATTTCTTGAAGTATAAATGTCATGTAAAATCACAATTCTCTCTTTATACCCTTTTTTACGAAAATAATTTAAAAAAATTTCACTCATTTGATATCGGGAGGTAATCACCGAACATGACAAAAATTCATCTAAAGTCACCGCAGCCTTATCGTATAACGGATGCTTCGGACCGATAGCAAAGCAAGTTTTTCCCTGCGCAACCATAAAAAGCTCTAAATTATATTTCTCTATTTCATTCTGATAAAAAATCTCATCAATACTATTCAGTTGCAATAATCCCATCAAATAACTGCCCTGCGCTACTTCGCGAATAATTTCCAAATTATTGCGGTCCTCCAAGCAAATCTGCAGACGGGGGTATTGCTCCTGCAATTGAATAATCAAATCGACCAGCTGTAAATTATATCCGTGAGAAGCGCCGGCAATAAACACTTTTCCGGCCATTTCATCTAAAAAGGTATTTTTCAGATTCAGCAATTCCCGTAACTCGGTATCAATCGCCGCAGCCTTTTCTAATACCAGCTTACCCTTTTCCGTAAAGGAAATTCCTTTGCTACTGCGCTGCACCAACAAATAATCCAATTCATCCTCTAAATTTTTAATGGCCATGCTGATGGTAGACTGCGAAACATGCAATCTCTTTGCTGCTTTTTGATAAGAGCCTTCCCTGGATAAAGCCAGCAAATAATCTAATTGGTTTAGCTGCATCCTCCCACCTCCTGCTACAATACAAAGTCTAACTTTATTATAAGTAAAAATCGCTAGTTCGTAAAGGTGTTGTCTCAAAATGATTCCTTGAAAATATAAGAGGCAGGTCCTTTTTCTATTCGTTTGTGGATAAAATTCCAAATTTTAAGCACGATTGTGGATAAAAACTACAAAAAACAGCATACTTAATCTGAGGGACGGTCTGTCTCTCAAAAAAAGTATGCTGTTTTAACTTTTTGGCAAGCTATACGATCTTTGCTACAAACAGTTGGCTTCCCAGCTGGCTGTTTTGCCTTTTATTCCTGTTCAAATAACGGCGTACTGAAATACCGCTCTGCGGTATCTGGCAAAATGGTGACCACCGTTTTGCCTTTTCCCAATTTTTTGGCCAGCTTGCGGGCAGCGGCCACATTGGTGCCGCTGGAAATGCCGCACATCAAGCCTTCCAGACGGGCTAAATCCTTAGCTGTCTGGATAGCTTCTTCGTCGGTTACAATATAAATATCGTCATAAATTTGCTGGTTCAGAATTTCGGGAATCACGCCGTCGCCAATGCCCATCTGCAAATGGGTGCCGACGGTGCCGCCTGCCAAAATAGCGGCGTTCTCCGGTTCCACAGCCCAAATTTCCATATTGGGATTCTGCGCCTTCAGCACCTCTCCAATGCCAGTGATGGTGCCGCCAGTCCCGATGCCGGAGCAGAAACCATCAATAGGCCCTGCCACCTGCTCCAAAATTTCCAGCGCGGTGCGATGCCGGTGAGCCATCGGATTAGCAGGATTTTCAAATTGCTGCGGCACATAGACCTTAGGATTTTCCTTCGCCATGCGCAAAGCCGTCTGCAAGCATTCTTCAATACAAGCGCCAATATTGCCTTCATCATGAATCAAAATCACTTTAGCGCCATAATGCCGCACCAGCTTGCGCCGCTCCTCGCTGACCGAATCGGGCATGATAATGACAGTTTCATAACCTTTTACAGCGCCAATTAAGGCCAGACCAATTCCCTGATTTCCGCTGGTAGGTTCAACAATAATGGTATCCGGTCCAATCAAACCGCGCTTTTCCGCTTCTTCAATCATATTGAAGGCGGTGCGGGTTTTGATCGAGCCGCCTACGTTCAAGCCTTCAAATTTCACTAAAATATCAGCACCGTCCGGCTCCGCCATACGATTTAACTTTATCATCGGCGTATGCCCCAAGGCTTCCAATACATTCTGATAGACCATCTGCTATACACTTCTCTTTCTTCAAATTCCTTTATCCAATATAACATGCCATGTTCTTATGCTACAGCAAAACCTAGCAAAAAGGCTTCAATTTGCTGTAAATTTGCTTAAGAGTTGTTCCACCTGCTGCCAGGTTTGTTCTTTGGTTCCATTATTATCAATGACCGCGTCGGCATATTGCAACCGCTGTTCATTGCTCATCTGGGCAGCAATCCGGTCCAACGCCTGCTGTCTGCTGTAATGATTGCGGGCCAGCAGCCGCCTTAGCTGTTCTTCCGGCTCTACCGTTACCACCCATACCACATCGACTAGGCTGCGATAACGTTCCTCTTCCAAAAGCAAGGCCGCATCTAACACCACAAAGGAGCCTGCCTCTTTTAACTGCCGTTCTAACTCTGCGGCAATCAACGGTCCGATAATAGCATTGAGCTGAGCCAGAGCGTTTTTATCGGCGAACACTTTCTTACCCAACAAAGTCCGGTTTAAACTACCGTCCGGCATAATATATTGCCAGCCAAAGGTGTCTTTGATTTGCCGCAGCCCCACAGTGCCCGGCGCCACAACCTGACGGGCTACCAAATCGGCGTCCACCACGGAAATTCCTCTTTGCCGCAAATATTGGCTAACCGTAGATTTTCCACAGGCAACCCCGCCGGTCAAACCGATTACCGTTGTCATACTTTCACCTTCTCAAACTATCAGCCGAAGGAAACCGATAACAATCAGCAAACACCCCGGCACCAATTTTATTTTCTTATAAGACAGCCTCTCGCCTATATGCTCCCCCAAATACAGCCCCACAGATAAAAACAGACAGGCGCTGACTGCTGTGCAGAAACTGGTCCAAAAGGGCGAGTAACCCATCAGCGCCATGCCAATACCAGCGCCGCAGGAATCCAAGGACAGCGCCAGCCCCAGCCACAAAGCTTCCTTGCTGCTAATCATCCCGGAACGGTCCAAATCGGCCCGACGCGGTTCCTTTAAAATTTGTATGATAATACCGAAACGGGCAATCTCCCACTGGAACAACGCCTGGTCCTCCTCTTCCTGCTGCACCAGTTCCTGAATGCTTTTGCCCAGAATACACACACCCAAACCGATCAGCACGCCCGCTCCCAAGAACCGCACCAAATCCGGCGCAATAAATTGCTCCAGCCAGCCGCCTAACAGCATAGAGCCTGCTAACACAGCGCCAGAGCAGCAGCAGATAATCAAAATGCCATACCAGGGCAGCATAATTTTCTGCAAGCCATAAGAAAAGCCAGCTCCCAGGCAGTCAATACTCAACGCCAGCGCCAGCAACACCATCCAAAACAAAACAACCGCCTCCTCTCAAATCTCCTGTTATTACTATATGGAAATTTGAGAAACCGGTGATTTATTTTCAAGCAGAAAAATTGGCAAGCCAGCGGCAACAGCCTATGCGCCTACGACCGTTTTGCCTGACAATTGGGACAATAGACGGAACTTCGGCCGCCGGAAACTATTTTTTCCAGCAGACAGCCGCATTCTACACAAGGCTGCCCGCTGCGTCCATAGGCTTTGTGCAGCTTTTGAAAGCTGCCCGACTGCCCGAAGCTATCTACATAATCCTTGATGGAGCTGCCGCCGTAGGCGATCCCCTGACTTAGGCGGTCCCGAATGGCAAACCACAACCGTTCTGCTGTGGCAATATCGGCTAACTGACAGACAGGCTCTTCTGGATGAATGCCCGCTTGAAATAAAATTTCATCGGCATAAATATTGCCAATGCCAGCAATATTATGCTGATCCAATAAAAAGGCTTTGGCCTTTTGTTTTTTTCCGGTCATGTGCTGCTGCAGCCATTGGGGAGTAAAATCATCCTCCAAAGGCTCCGGCCCCAAGGCTGCCAGGCAGGGCAGGCCCATACAGCCGGCAGTTTCCGTCAGCTGCAGTGTGCCGAACTGGCGCACATCATCATAGCGCAAAGTATGCCCATCGGATAAAGCAAATACGATGTGGGTATGTTTGCCCCAGGGTTCTAACGCGGGCAAATACAGCAATTTCCCCGTCATGCGCAGATGTACTACCAAGGTCTCTCCGTCAGACAAATCCAA
>CABUKW010000090.1 GCA_902492275.1 uncultured Peptococcaceae bacterium | reverse complement strand
AGCAACAAGATGGATAATTCCTTACTGGCTGTAAGGGATATTAACCATAAATATATTGTAGTAGAAAGGAGAAATCCTATGTCGATTCAGGACTATATTGCCGAAAATAAAGCAAAAAATGAGCAGTGGCGGGAACAAAAGGCATTGGAACGGGAAGAAATAAAAGCCTTATCAGAAGAAAGTATTTTAGAGGCAACGCAGAAGCCGGAGGTCTATTTAAAATATTTAGAGGTCCAGGCAGAAAATCCGCATTACAGCGCCTCCAATATTTTGCTGGCCATGAAACAGAATCCCAACCTGACCATGATAAACAGTTATGACCGTTGGGCGAGTATAGGAAGAAACGTACAGAGAGATTCTGTGGGGATTAAAATCCGAAAAGCGGAAACCTATACGAAGGACGGAAAAAAGCGAACCGGTTATACAACCGGTTATGTGTTTGATATTAGCCAGACCAGCGGCAGGAATATGCCCAAGAAGCTGGTATTAACGGAGAAGTCGCCGGAAATGGAGCAGGCGCTCAAAAAACTACTGACCTTATCGCCGGTTTCAGTGGAGGCGGAGAGGACGTTAAAGACGGACGCTTATTATGATCCAAAAACGCAGAAAATATTTGTTGCTCTGGACTTAACTGATGGAGAGACATTTTCGGCGCTGTCCAGAGAAATTGTCCATGCCAAAGTACATGACGGCGGAAAGTATGAATATTATAACCGGCAGGAAAGTGAGTTGGACGCGGACAGTGTGAGCTATATGCTTTGTAAGCATTTTGGGATTGCGAGAAATCCGCCGGAGGCAGCGCATATTTATAGCTTGAACAATGGTTTGGAAATAGCAGACCGAAGAGCGGTTCTGGATTTGGTACAACAGATTTTCCGCAGCATGGAGGAAACGATTCAGAAAGAATTCACGCTTCCAGAGCGGAGACAGAGTCCGCAG
Source organism: uncultured Peptococcaceae bacterium (assembly GCA_902492275.1). Classification (GTDB taxonomy): domain Bacteria; phylum Bacillota; class Peptococcia; order Peptococcales; family Peptococcaceae; genus UBA7185. Next base: position 11,265 of record CABUKW010000090.1, on the reverse strand, counting down.
CGGCAGGTACGCTAACGGAAGAGAAAGGAAGGAGAGAAGCTTGAAGATGAAAAAAATAGCGGCAATCTTGCTGGGGATTTTCCTGGTAACTGGAGCAGCCGGAAATATGGCCTGGGCTATGGAACAGGAGATTCCGACAGAAACAGTTTATTTCCCGACAGAGATTACAAGCAGCCAAACAGATGGCATAGAGCGTTTGGAAAAAACGTATCACTTGACGGCGGATGATGATCCGGCGAAAATTCCAACGGAACCGGTGACGTATCAGGGTAAGGAGTATGTGTTTGTAGAGCTGTTAAAAAATGACCAGAGGAAATCTGATTCCAAAATACACACCGAAATCGTTACGTTAAACAGTACGACAAATCAACTGGAAAAAATCTTAAAAACATTGGAGCCGACGCTTGAGATTCAGACGGAGGATGGCTATGCAGGAACGGTTACATTAAATCCGAAAAGCATAGAAGTAGAGGCAGCCGGATACAAAACCAACAGCTATACAGTATCTGCAACGCGGATTTATCCCAATTTATCCGACGCAGATACCTCGCTTATCCCAAAAAGTATAACAGAAAACGGCCGAACCCTGACATTAGCGGAGGTTTGCTGGCAGCCTGCCGCTACAGATTATGTAGACGGGTATGATTTGGCAATGCGTTATACGGCAGTTGCTGCCTATAGCGGTACAGCGAGCAGCAAATCCGCGACAGGATATGTTGTAACAGCGGAGTATGTAGGAGAAGTGGCCAAAACAACCTGTGAGGATATTCTATATACCGCAGTATTTGCCAGCACGGAGAAAGCCTTTTTATCAGATATGCCAAAAGGAGTATCTGTTTTTTTCTGTATCCTCGTAATTCTGATTGGAATTTTGCTGTTGGGTGTTGCGGGTAAACAGTATGAACATTATTTAAATAAAAAGAGGGGGTATGAGGAATGAGAAAACAAATCATGTTAATTCTATTGGGATTTTTTCTGATTTCTACGCCAGCTTATGCTGATGCATATCGTTTTGATGGTGTAAGTGCTGGAATTTTTGGCATTCCAACATCAGATGATACCGTTTATGTAACCACAGAGGATGCTGTGAATATAGACCGCAGTAAAAATGCAGCGCTGATTCCGCCGAGTTTTGGCAGCGCGACTTCTTATGTATTAGACAGCGGGGAATATTTAACGCCAAATTTAATTGTAGATTCTAAAACAGCGACAGCAGCAGGTTTGGTGCAAACTGGCGTGACCGTGATGCCGCCGGCAGTTTCAAACGGCAATTCCGGCAGCTTCAGCAGTATAAACAGCGACAATGCCGTTTATTATGCAGAAAACAACTATACAGAGGTAACTTCCGATTTATATTATGCAGGCGGTCATCTCGGTACCTTAAACATTCCTGCCATTAATTTGAGTGTGAAGGTTTATCAAGGAACAGACAACGCCACCTTAAAAAAGGGTGTGGGACATTTTGAGAGTACGAGCATTTGGAATGGGAATATTGCCTTGGCCGGTCATAATCGAGGTACAGCAAATTATTTTGGCAAGATATACACCTTATCGGAGGGGGATAAAATAACGCTGACAACAAAGCTGGGAACAAGAAGTTATCGCGTCTATTCTGTAGACAAAATCAACAAAGAGGATGTGTCGGTATTAGAAATAAGCAGAGAAAATGTGATTACCTTGGTTAGCTGCGTTATGAATCAACCGGATTATCGTTGGTGTGTGCAGGCAATTGAGGTGTAAGAAGGATAGTACTTTTGAAGAATGGGAAGGAGGGATTCTTTTGGGCTAGAAAATTGTTTTCGCTTGTAATTTTTTTTACTTTTTCGAGGGAATCTGCTATAGTTACTTTCATAAATAGCAGAGGTGAGGAAGATGAAGAAATATTGCAAACAGTTTATAGCAGGCTTTGTATGCGGCGCAGTCTTGTTTGGGACAACGGGCGCTTATGCGGCCGGTGTTCTGGCGGTACCAAGTACGCAAAAGGTGGTGATAGATGGGAAAAATGCCGCCATAGAAGGCTACAATATCAACGGCAATAACTATTTTAAATTAAGAGACCTGGGCAAAGCGTTGGATGTGGCAGTAAACTTTGATGAAACAAATCATCAAATTCGGATACAATCCAATCAAACCTATGGTTGGACTGATCCAGCTATTTCGGCGCAGGAAAGCAGCACAGAAGCAAAAGAGCAGAAAGCGACAATAGAAGTAGCAGATGTATCAGTCAAGTATGATGGTGACGGCAGGCCCTTACCCTATACGGTAAAGGCAGGACAGGCCATTTATGGCACTGGCAATGTGAGTAAAGCTGTCAATCCCTATGCGGCTGACGAATATGATGGCTATATGGAAATGAAAGAAGCTTTACCAGGAACGCCGTTTCCGACAGAACCATTAGGAGCAATCAATCCCAAATGGGATGAAAGCTACTATGACATCAAAATGCCCAATCCGGCGCCTTGCTACACCCATACGCTGCCAGGACAGAAAAGCCAATTTATGGGCATGGAAGTCGTCAACGAAAAAGAGACCTACACCATGTATGTATTTAATGCCTATGAAACGCAAAGAATCATCGATGAACTCTACAATACCTTTCTGGAACATCCGGAATGCTATAGCAATGGAAAATTAAATTGCAGCGTATCGGTTGGACTGACTGCAGCGGGATTTGAGACCAATTATTTTTATCCGTATCGGGAGTATGCAGTGGAAAAGATGGTTTATCATAGCGGCGTCGATTATATGGTCTATGCCTTGGATACTTATGAAAATGGGGTGTTTCAAGGCACCAAATATATCTGTCAGGATAATTGCGCGCTGGATCATCCCGATGTAATTAGTACAGAAACAACCATTATGAAACATCGGCAAGTAAAATAATTAGAAATGGGGGCAGGTTACAATTATATTATAAATAAGAATATGAATAAAGCTCCTCTTCTATAATCACTTGAGTGCATAATTTCGTGCAGATGCACATAAAATAGTAATACAATATTGAAGGCAGTTACTTTCTATGCTAAAATATTATTACTGAAATCTGTGCAAATGCATAAAAAAGAGGAGTGATACAATGGAAATCCAAAGAGATAGATATCTAGAACAGTTAATATTAAGAAAAAACAATGGGATGATAAAAATAATCACAGGAATTCGAAGATGCGGAAAATCTTTCTTATTGTTTACCTTATTTAAGAGATATTTACTGGAAAATGGTATTGATGCAGATCATATTATTGAGATTGCTTTGGATGGAATTGAAAGTGAAGACCTAAGAGACCCTAAAGTCTGTTATCAATATATAAAGGATTCCATAAAAGATGAAAAACAGTATTATCTGCTTTTAGATGAAGTACAATTCATGCCACGATTTGAGGAAGTGCTGAATAGCTTGCTTCGTATGAACCACATAGATGTATATGTAACAGGAAGTAATTCTAAGTTCCTATCTAGTGATATTATAACGGAGTTTCGAGGTAGAGGCGATGAGATAAGAATTTATCCACTGTCTTTTGCAGAATTTTATTCTGTTTATGATGGGGATTACGATGATGCATGGAATGAATACATGATCTATGGAGGGCTTCCACAGGTTGCTGGGCTTCAGACAGAGCGCCAGAAAGCAGAGTATCTGAAAAACATTTTCTCAAATGTGTATTTGAAAGATGTTGTGGAAAGAAATAAGATTCGAAACGCAGATGAGCTGGACACGCTAGTTGATGTTCTGGCTTCTAATATTGGCTCTCCAACAAATCCAACAAAGATTTCTCGTACATTCACCAGCGAGCGTCAGACAAGTTACACCAATAAGACGATCTCTAACCATATTGATTATCTTGTGGAAGCTTTTCTGATTTCGAAGGCAAGTCGGTATGATATAAAAGGCAGAAAGTATATTGGTGCTAATTTGAAGTATTACTTTACTGATTTGGGGCTTAGAAATGCAAGATTGAATTTTAGGCAGCAAGAGCCAACACACATTATGGAGAATATTGTTTACAATGAATTATGCATCCGAGGATATAATGTCGATGTTGGAATGGTGGATGTATATGCAAAAGATCAGGAAGGAAAAAGAATCCGCAAGCAGCTAGAGGTTGACTTTGTTGTAAATCAGGGAAGTCAGAGATATTATATTCAGGTTGCCTATGATATGACTTCTGAGGAAAAGCAGACACAGGAGCTCAATTCTCTGCGCAATATTTCAGATTCTTTTAAGAAAATCATTATTGTAAATGGGACAATGAAACCATGGAGAAACGAAGAAGGCTTCGTTATTATGGGAATGAAGTATTTTCTTCTCCATGCGGACAGCCTGAATTTTTAGTTTGGGAGATGGTATCAGGAAAGCGTGTAAGATGGATTTTTTAACGAAAAGGGGTTCAAATATGCAGGAGTGTCTAAAGGAGATATATCTTTTGTTGGAACAAGGAGAAGCAGATTTAGAAAAAGGATTTGTTAAAGACGCTGCACAGGTCTTTGCAGAACTGGAAGCAGCATTAGAAGAAATAGAAACTGTTGAATTATGAGTTTACGGGAAGCTGTTTATGAGAAATAAATAGCTTCTTTTTATTTTGCAAAAAATTATTAGGAGGAAAGGAACATGGATTTTACTAATCAAAGAATGAAGCGAACGACCAGTATGATTATGCTGGTTGTTTTTTTATGTGTCACATTTCTAAGTGGGATAACGCCGGCCTTTGCAGCATCCAGTCCGGAGGAAGCCTTGCGGGAGTTAAATATTCATATTATCGCGGATAAGGCTACGCCTATTAAATGCATGTTATATAACGGCAAAGCGAAAAATGGGTATTTTGCCTATTTTCAGGGACAAAATCGAAATGGAGTGACGAATAACTATCCTTGTTATTGTGTGATTCCCGACCAGTTAGGCGTTAATAATTTAGGAGATCGCGACGCGGAATTAACCCAAACTGTGCAAAGCCCGAAGATTTATGGAGCCATCATGAACGGGTATCCTTATAAACAGCCGGAAGAATTGGGACTTACAACCAACAAGGAAGCCTACTATGCGACCCGCAATGTTGTGTGGACTCTGGCCGGTAATTGGGATTATTCTTTATGGAAAAGTGATGGCACTGAGCAGGGAGAGCGAGTAAAGGCCGCTATGGATCAAATCTACCAGGCCGCGCAGAATTGGCAGAGCATTCCGGTGGAGTTAGAATGTAAACTGACCAGCTCCGGAGAAGCTGCTGAAAAAGACGGTTATGTGGAACAGACCTATACGATTACCGCCAACTACAGTGCTGCTCATAGCGTACAGGTGTTACTCAAAAATGCACCGTCCTCGGCCAAAATAACAGACTTAAATCATCAGGAAAAGGCAACTTTTGCAGTGGGCGATGACTTTAAGGTCAGAGTGCCAAAGGCAGACGCAGCCAATGTAGATTTTGATGTAAAGCTTTATGTACAGGCAAAAGACAATGCAGTATATTATGCAAAAACGGCACAAAGCGACTGTCAGGATTATTATGCAACGTATGATCCGATTAATACTTCGGTCAGTGATGCAACTTTTACGTATGGTGAAACGACCATTCCCGACCAGCCGGTAACACCGGAGGAGCCGGAAAAACCGGTGGTGGAAGATGGCAAGGTGACAGTCTATAAAAAAGACAGTAACAATCAGCCTTTAGCCGGGGCCGTGTTTCGGGTTTTAAAGGATGGTGCGGAGATCGGCAGCTTTGGTACCGACAGCCAAGGAAAATTCTCATTCCCTATTGACGCCAATACCTATATCAAGGCAGAGCTTCCCGACCCCCATGACGGCACATATATCGAGCATTATGAGCCGTTAGAAAACGGTACGCCCTATCAGACCTACAGTATCATAGAGGTGGAAGCGCCTTATGGATATCTGATCAGCAAAGACGCCAATCAGACCATTACCACCATTGCAAACGGCGAAGGCGGTTTAGTGCAGGATAGCTTTACCGTGACCTTTGTCAATGAGCCCTATGGCAATCTGTTAATCGAAAAGACGGATCAGGATACCAATCAGTATCTGGCAGGCGCAGTATTCCGTGTGACCTATCTGCCGGGAGCCAATGACACGTACAGCTTTACCACCGATGTGACTACCGATGGGACCGGCATGGCCAGTATTACAAAATTAAAGCCGGGCAGCTACAGTATTCAGGAAATCAAAGCGCCGGAGCATTATATTCTGGATAGCAAAAAAGAAACCGTCACAGTGACAAGCGGTGAAACAACAACCTATCATGGGGTGAATCCTCATAAGCCTGGTATCTCCATTTATAAATATGATCCGAACAATGATATTCCTTTGGCTGGCGCAGCCTTTCAAATTGAAGGGATTGACAATGATTTTTCAGGCTCCTATCAGACCGATGAGCGGGGCAGGATTATGGTGGAGGATTTACCGGCGGGAAGCTATCAGGTAACAGAAACCAAAGCGCCTGCAGGGTATGTGATAAGCGGAGAAAGCCCCAAGGTAGTAGAGTTATTTCCTGGGCAGCTATCGGCACAGCTGGTATTTGAAAATCAGAAGAAAGCAGAATTAGAAATTACCAAGCTGGATCAGGATACCGGGAAGCCTATCGCGGGAACTACTTTTCAGATTCGTGGTATTGACAGTACTTACAATCAGGATTTTGTGACGGATGATAACGGCAAAATTCGACTGGAAAATCTGGTGCCGGGCAGCTATGAAATTACGGAAACGACAGCAGCGCCAGGCTATGAATTAAATCCGGAAAACAGAAAATCGGTGGAATTAGAAGCGGGCGGAACAACACAAATCGTCTTTTATAACCAGAAGCTGGCGGTATTAGAGATTTTAAAGCAGGAGAAGGTCAGCAAGAAACCGATTCCAGGCGTTATCTTTACCATTACAGAAAAAGGCGGCGCGAAGGTAGATGATGATACTACCGATACAGCCGGGAAAATCACAATTACCAATCTGGAAACCGGGTGGTACACCATTACAGAAAAAAGTGTGCCTGACGGTGTGATTTTAAACACAGCTTCAAAAGACGTCTATCTGGAAAAAGGAAAGACCTCCTCCGTTGTATTTGAAAACAGTATCAAACCGGTTTTGCAGATAGAAAAATTAGACAGTGTGACCAAGGATGTCCTAAGCGGGGCAAAATTCCAGGTGTGGTATGCGGAAAACGGCAGCAGCGTAGGCAATCTAGAGGCTCTAGGAACCTTTACCACAGGAGCAGACGGAAGGATTGATTTAGGCCAGGTGGAGGTCGGCTGGTATCGGATTAAAGAGGTTGCCGCGCCATCGGGCTATGAATTAGCTGGCGTGAGCAGCAAAGATGTGTTTATGCAAGCAGATAAAGACCAGACCATTACCTTTGAAAATACGCCGAAAAGCGCCATTGTCATCAAAAAGGTCGACGCAGATACCGGGAAACCATTAGAAGGCGCATATTTCAGAGTGCGCTTCTTAGGCGGGACATCAGGTACCGGCGGCACGGCCATCGGGGAGTATGTAACTAGCAGCAATGGCACAGCAGTGATTACCGGATTAAAGGCAGGGGCCTATGTGATAGAAGAGCTCTCTGCGCCGGATGGATATGTCATCAATGATGGCGCCAAAACTGTGTATTTATCCGGACAGGAGCAGGATGTGGTTACAGTCGTCTTTGGGGACGATAAGATGGGCAGTCTGCTGATCATGAAAAAGGATTCCGTGACCGGGGAACCACTATCCGATGTAGAGTTTTTGGTGACAAACAGTGAGGGCGGTGTGATTGGCAACGCCAATGGCAAATATGTGACTGATTCTGCCGGTACTATTCGGATTGACAATCTGGAGCCGGGCTTGACAGTGATTGTAAAAGAAAGCAGAGCAAAGGATGGATATATCCTTGACGATATGCCGCAGAGTATCAAGATAAAAGCTAATGAAACGATGACCTTAGAGTTTCGCAATCAGATGAAGGGTGGGTTGGTCATTGTCAAAAAAGACGCTGTGACGGGCGAGCCTTTAAAGGGTGTGGAATTTAGCATTCAAAATTCTGCCGGGACCTTTACGCCTGCTGCGGAGGGTGCAATCTCCTCAAACGGTCTGTATTATACCGATGAAAACGGGCAGATTACACTGTCAAAATTGCCGCCGGATACGTATGTGGTGACCGAAACCAAAACTATAGACGGGTATGTGTTGGACACCACGCCGCAGACCGTTCAGGTTGGCATGGGAGATACCCAAACATTAACCTTCACCAATCAGCCTAAGACGCAGCTTCTCATTGTGAAAAAGGATGTAGTGACCGGAGAGCCGTTAGCTGGTGTAGAGTTTCGGGTAACAGACAGCAATGATGGCGTCATTGGTACTTCTGACGGCTTGTTTGTGACCGATTCGGCAGGAACGATCCATATTAGCGGTTTAACACCGGGTGTGAGCGTGATTGCCAGAGAAACCAGGGCAAAAGACGGGTATGTGCTGGATGATACGCCGAAAACGATCAAGATTCAGGCTGGGGAAGTCAACACCTTAGAATTTTTGAATCAGCCCCAGGGCGGTTTGGTCATTGTCAAAAAAGACGCTGTTACCGGCAAAGCCTTAAAGGGTGTGGAATTTAAAATCACTGCCTCAGACGGTACGTTTGTGCCGGATGCGGAAGGCGCTATTTCCAGCAATGGACTTTATTACACCGATGAAAACGGACAGATTACACTGTCAAAGTTACCGCCGGATACGTATGTGGTGACGGAAACGAAAACCATAGATGGTTATATTCTGGATTCTACGCCGCAGACTGTACGGGTAAATACCAATGACACGCAAACATTGACATTCACCAATATGCCAGTGGGCGGGCTGACCATTATCAAAAAAGATGCAGAAACAGGTAAACGGATTGAAGACGTACGGTTTGAAGTTCAGAAAATGAATGGCGAGGTAGTTGGTCAGTATACTACAGACCGAAACGGTACAATTCAGTTGCCGGAACTGGAAAAGGGCTGGTATCAGGTTACAGAGCTGAAAGCGGCGAAAGGGTATTTGGCAGATACTACCCCACAGCAGATTGAGGTCAAGGATGGAGAAACTGCAACGTTGGAGCTGACCAATCGAAAAGCATCACAGATTTTAATCCATAAGGTAGATGCCAATACCGGGGAAGGAATCTATGGTGCAACCTTCCTGCTTTATGACCAGAACAGAAATCCAATTGGAGAATATCAGTCCGATCAAGACGGTTATGTATATATTGATGAAGGCTTAAAAGATGGGAAATATTTCTTACGGGAATTAAAAGCTGCAGATGGGTATTTGACTGATGATGAAGTAAAGACCGTTTATATCCGCTATGGTTCTACCGCAGAAATTCGTTGGGAAAATACGGCGATAAAAGGACAGATTCAGATTATCAAGAAATCCGCTGATGATAATCCAATCAATGGCTTACCAAAAGGGACGCTATTGGAAGGCGCTGTTTTTGAAATTTATGATAAGGCCGGTAATCAAGTAGATAAGATTAAAACCGACAAAAATGGGAGAGCAGTATCGAAATTATTGCCCTTATCCCGTTATACCATCCGGGAAACAAAAGCGCCGGATTATTATGCAATCAATCAGACTGTATGGAATGCGTACTTAGACTATGAAGGGCAGATTCTGACCTTTGAGGTTGAAGATGATAGCGTGGCGACAGGGGTTGCGATTCAAAAAATCGGCTATAAGGAAGTGGTGCCGGGTCAACCGATCAAGTATACGATTACGCAGATTGGGAATACCTCAACCGTGCCGCTTACTTCATTTTACTGGAGAGATACTTTGCCTGCACAGGTACAGTTAGATCAAATTGTGACAGGCACCTATAACCAGCAATTATCCTACAAGGTGGTATATAAAACAAATCTATCAAATGGTCAATACAGAACTTTAGCAGATAATTTGTCTACTACCAAAAACTATGTGTTGGAAGCGCGGCCAGTAGCATTAGGTCTAGCCAGCAATGAACGTGTGACGGAGGTGATGTTTATTTTCGGTAGTGTGAAGGCTGGATTTGGACAGGTAGAAACCGCTTATGTGCATGGTACCGTTAAAAAGGGTTTAGCCAATGGCAGCAGCTTTGTGAATATTGCAGATGTCGGCGGGCTGCATAATGGACAGTGGGTGATGGGTGTATCCCGCTGGGTAACAACAGTTTATACAAAAACTGTTGTTACTTTGCCAAAGACCGGCTATTGATCGATAAAGGATAACTTTTGTGAAAAGATATTGTGATGGGAAAAGCACCGCCATTTGTGTGGCGGTGCTTTTTCTTCCTGTTTTATTTTTTGCAGTGATTTTAGCGTATGGTGGGATGACCGTTTTTGATTTAATGGGATATTTTTCGGCATGGATGGAGCGTCCTGTTTTGGTTGGCTTTAAGCCGCATACTCCTAAATTTATCTTGACGGCGGCATTTTTATATGGTTTTGGAGTGGCACTGTTTCTCGGTAATCAGGAAAACCGCAGGCCGGGGGAAGAATATGGTTCGGCCAGTTGGGGCAATCCAAGAGAGCTATGCCGCAGATATATGGATAAAGAACATCCAGATAAAAATGTAATTTTGACTCAACATGTACAGTTAGGTTTGGATGGCTATAAGCACCGAAGAAATCTGAATATTCTGGTCATTGGCGGTTCCGGCGCAGGTAAGACGCGCTTTTTTTGTTTGCCTGGAATTATGAGTGCCAATTGCTCTTTTCTGGTTACAGACCCAAAAGGGGAGCTGCTTAGAAAAACGGGAAATCTATTGAAAACGATGGGATATGAGGTAAAGGTGTTTGATCTGATTAATCCAGAAAATTCGGATTGCTACAATCCCTTTGTTTATTTAAGAGATGAAAAGGATGTGCTGAAGTTAATCGATAACTTTATAAAAAATACAACGCCTAAAACGGCGTCGAGTACAGATCCATTTTGGGAAAGTGCGACTCGTTCGCAGGCGGTAAAAAGTCTGCGCACGAGCAACGGTTTTCCGTTGTTCGGAGAACTGATAGTTTGATAGGTGGAATGATGGGGTAACGCCCTGAAACGCCTACCCTTGATGGGCGTGCATCGGCTGTAATGGCTGGTGTACGAAGCCCCATGACAACGGCTGAGAGCAACCGTAGTCACTGCATAGCAGTGGCCGAAAGCAGTCTGGAGGCAGATTGTGTTGCCTATAGGCCAAGGGTCTATAAAATACCCATGGTTAGAATGTTTGCCCTGGCAGGCAGACTGACGAATCCGCGAATGTACGGGTCTACAAGAAGACCATATAGAAATGTATG